>JALOOI010000032.1 GCA_025454495.1 Anaerolineae bacterium | reverse complement strand
GCCATGCTTCTGGATTTGCGTCAGCAGCAGCCCGATTTCGATCACGCTGGTATCTTCGGTCTTTTCATACACCGTCACCGGCATATCCAGCCGGCCATCCGTGGCCTGGCACGGGGTGGAGTCGCTGGCGAACAGCACTTCGTTATACAGCACCGTCACCAGGCAGTTCGTGCCGGCCTGCATGGGCACATTTTCAAAGACGAAATCTGGCAGTGCCAGCGTTTGCATCTGGAAGTCGATCTGATTGTACCCTTCGTCCAGCACATGCAGGGCCACGGTGTATTCACCACTGATGCCGGCCCCGGCCGTCCCATTGGTCAGTGTGCCGTACACGGTAGCAGCTTCAGCGGGCAGCGCCGGCGCGGTGGCTTCGGCGGTGGCGGCCGTGGCGACTTCGTTCGTGGCCGCGCGGGCCTCTTCCGTCGCGGACGGGCTGGCCGGCCCGGCGGCCGCGGCCACCGGCTGAGACTCAGCCGACAGGCCATAGCTGTACGCGCTGACGGCCGCCAGTTCGGCCGGTGACAGGCTGCCACCCCAGGGCGGCATGAGTTTTTCCAGCCGGCCATCCCGGATGATGAGGTACCACGCTTCCGGGGTATAGGCCTGCTGTGTGGCCGGATCAGTAAAATCCGGCGGCGCTTCCATTTGCCCGGCGCTGACCAGCCGGCCATCGCCGCGGCCCTGCGCCCCATGGCAATCGGTGCAGCGCTCCGCGAACAGCCGTGCGCCCAGGGCTACATCGGCATTCTGGATCAATTGGGCAATGGTCACATCGCTGGCCGGGGTGGGCTGCGGCGGCAGCGTCCCGACGATGACCGGTTCCCCGGCCAATCCTCCGCACGCCGATAACAGCAGCAGCAGCGCCGACAGCAGCACATATCCGGCCAACCGGATCATCTTTCGCATGAAAAAGCCCCCCTCTGGACTGTTGACGGCTTACAGAGCCGCTTTGGATTGCACATACCGCGCGACGGCGGCTTCCAGTTCATCATCGACATGGCTGGTGTCGGCTGCGGCGGCCGGGCGGAAATCGGCCCCGGCACGCGGCAGGCCACCCTGCTCTTCCAGGCGCTGCAACACCAGCACCCCGCGCTGCGCCCACACGCTGCGCTCTTCCTGATACGCTTCCGCGTTCAATTTGCCTGTCTGGTAATCTTCATCCAGGTCGCGGATGGCGCTTAACACCCGTTCATAGCGCGTGAGCAGTTCATCACGCTCCAGCGTGCTGGCCCCTTTGCGCCGCGCCCGGCCCAGCAGCGGCGACGCAATCCATGCCAGGCCAAACGCCAGGATCACCAGCGATATAATCAGACCGGTTGTGCTCATGCTCAGCTCTCCAGCAGCAGCCGGTCGATGAGCAGGCTCAACTGCTGCTCGGTGATCCCGGCATAAATAAATTCCGCCACATTGCCCTCACGATCAACGATGAACGTCTCCGGCACGCCCTGAATGTGATACGCTTCGGAAATGCGCGTTTCCAGGTCGGGGGCATTCAGGTAGGTAATGCCGAATTCTTCCATGAAGGCCAGCGACCGGGGGCCATTATCGGCATAGGCAATCCCCAGGAACACCACATCGCCCCGGGCGGCGTAATTTTCCCAGGCCGCCTGGAGTTCGGGCGCTTCGGCACGGCAGGGGCCGCACCAGCTCGCCCAGAAATTGATGACCACCACCTTACCGCGCAGGTCAGCCAGGGCAATTCTTTGCTCATCAAACGTTTTCACCTCAAACAGCGGCGCGGGCCCGCTGGTGGGCTGAATGGCCTGCTGCCGCTGAAACAGCGCCAGCCCGAAGATCGCCGCCGCCACCACAATCGACAGCAGCAAAAACCATGACCCCGCCCCAAAACCACCGGCGGGCACAGTCGTTTCCGGCAGCCGGGTATTCACCTGTTCGCGTTCCATCACATTCACCATCGCTCACCCCGCCAGATCACGTTCCAGAATAGATTGATATTTATCGGTGGCCGCCGGCGCGGCCGGCACCACTTTCGGCGTGCGGCGGGTGAAGACATACAGCGCCAGCCCCAGGGCCGCCACGATGCCCACCAGCGGTACAATCAACGCGACTGCCCGCAGCAGTGGATCCTGCGGTGTGCCCACCACGCGATCCCCAAAGCGGCGCACAAAATCGTCCACGATCTCCTGTTCCGTCTTGCCGGCTTCCAGTTGCAGCCGGATTTCGTAACGCCAGTCGTCGCAGGCGGCGGTGCCGCAGGCATCCAGCGGGATATTCTCGCACACCGGGCAGTACAGCGTTTTGGCGATGGCGTTCACCTCATCATCCGTCACCACCCGCTGCGCCTGCACCGCCCCGCTCCAGACGAGCAGCAGCAGCAGCACCGGCAGCAGGTACACCATCCGTCGCATCATGACAGCGCTCCTTTCGTCCCGCGCGGCAGCGTGACCGGGCGCGACTGGCGCACCCGTTCCGGCAGAATGTCGCGCGGCCAGCCCGCCAGCAGCGTCCCCAGGATGAGGATAAAGCTGCCCCACCAGATCAAATTGACCAGCGGGTTAATATACACTTTGAAGGTGGCACTGCTGGCATTAAGCGCTTCCCAGCCCACCAGCAGCACGTAAAAATCGTTCTCCAGGGTGCTGTGCGCCCCGGCAATGGTCATGCTGTTCATGCCTTCCGTCTGCGGGAAGAAGTCACGGCGCGGGCGCAGCGTGGCCAGTTTTTGGCCATCGCGCCACAGGCTCATGGTGGCGATGTCCATAATGCGCCCATCTTCGGAGATGGCCTGGCCGTCAAACTGATCGAAGTGCAGTTCGTAGCCGTTCAGCGCCAGGCTTTCGCCCACCGCCAGCGTGCGCTGCGTTTCCACCTGGAACAGCGTGCTGCCGATGATGCCGATGCCGATGATCGTCACCCCCAGATGGATCATATAGCCACCGTAGCGGCGCGGGTTGCGGCGGTAAAGCTGCGCCAGCGAATGCAGCACCGTCTCCGGGTGCGATTTTTGCCGGGCGATAATGCCGCGCAGCGTTTCGTACACGGCGATCCAGCCGGCCAGCAGCACCACCCCGTAGCCCACCAGCGCCACCGGCGTGGACATGCCACCCACCGCGAACAGACCCACGCTGGCCAGCGTCAGCAGCAGCGGCACCAGCAGCGACCGCCCCAGGCGCACCAGCGAAGTCGCGCTCCATGCCGACAGCGGCGCAATGCCCATGAGGATATACAGCGCCAGGAACAGCGGCGGCGTAACCTGCATGAAGTAATCTTTGCCCAGGGTGATGTCGGTATTCAGGAACAATTCAGACACAATCGGTGCGCCAAAGCTGCCCCAGAAAATGACCAGCGCCAGCGCCACGAAGATGAAATTGTTCAGCACAAACAGCGATTCGCGGCTGAAGATGCTGGTAAACGCATGTTCATCGCGCAGTTCACCGCGGCTGCGCCGCCACAAAATCAGCGCCACCGAAATCAGCGTCATCAAAAACCAGAAGAAGAACATGGGGAAGCCTACGCCGCTGCGGGCGAAGCTGTGCACGCTCTCCACCAGGCCGCTGCGCGTGGCAAAGGTGCCAAAGATGATGGCCGAGAAGGTGCCCACCATCAGGAACATGTTCCACACCTTCAACATGCCGCGCTTTTCCTGGATCATGATGCTGTGCAGCAGCGCCGTCCCGATGAGCCAGGGCAAAAAGGCCGCGTTCTCCACCGGATCCCAGCCCCAGTAACCGCCCCAGCCGAGCACATCATAAGCCCAGCGCCCGCCCAGGATCAGCCCCAGGCTGAGGAACAGCCAGGCGATGAGGGCCCAGCGGCGGCTGGCTTTGATCCAGTTGGTGGAGAGATCGCCGCTGGCCAGCGCGGCCACGGCAAAGGCAAACGGGATGAGGAAGCCGACGAAGCCCAGATACAGCATGGGCGGGTGGATGGCCATGCCAAAATGCCGCAGCAGCGGGTTCAGCCCCTGGGCACTCTGTGCCAGCAGCAGCGCATCCGGGGTCAACGCCCCGGCCGGCATGATTGACGCGCTGATAACCTGGCTGTCGCGCGGCAGGTCGGGCATAATCCACCAGCGCTCAAACGGGTTTTCGATGAAGATTTTGATGCCCAGGAAGAACACAATCACCGCCATCATCACGGCAATGGCATAGGGCATCAGGCGGCGGTGGCTGCGCCAGTTCAGCACAATCGCCCCGGCCGAAAAAACACCCATCAGGAATGACCAGAACAGCAGCGAGCCAGATTGTGACCCCCACAGCGCCGTCACCCGGTAAAAGTCGGGCATGGCCGGGCTGCTGACTGACCAGACATATTTGATCTGGTATTCCTGCTGCACCAGCGCCAGCCACAGCGCCCCGGTGGCAATAGTCAGCAGAGCCGTCACCAGCAGCGCGGCATTGCGCCCGCTGAGGACATACCCCTCCTGATGCCGCAGTTCGCCATACACACTGGCGACGATGGCATATAACGCTGCCGCCAGCGCCATAATCAATGTTGCAAAACCGACCTCTGCCAGCATGTTAGCCTCCCTGTGCCGGCGCAGCGGGCTGCGGCTGTGATTGCGATTGTGAGAAAGATTGTTCCGGGGCTTCTTCGCCGTAGCGGCTGGGGCACTTTAACAGCAGTTCGGTGGCATAAAATACACCGTCTTCGCCCAGTTTGCCCGTCAGGATGGCCTGCGCTTCATGCTCCAGCAGGTCAGGCTTGACGATATTTTCCATGTGAATGGCGATGCGGTTCGCGGCCGGGTCGAGCGTGGCTTCATGCAGCGTCCGCGCCAGGTCGCCGGTCTCTTTGGGGATGTGGACAATCGTAAAATCCAGGATCAGCTTATCACTCTGATACTGGATCGTATCGCCCAGGACTGCCCCGCTGATACGCACCGTTTGCCCGGCGTAAGTGGCGCTGCCAGAGAGCATTTCATCCACGGTGATGAAGTATTGTGCGCCGCTGGTCATGCCGCTGAAGACCAGATACAGCACGGCCGCCAGCATCACCACCCCCCCCACGATGAACTTCATGCGTTCCGCGGGTTTTATGGGTGTGATCTTTTTTTTGTCAGCCGGTGCGGCTTTTTCCCAGGTTAATTCAGCCATGTGTTTGCCCCTCAGATGGAAGATTAATGTATTCTCATTTATGTCTTAGAGAGTACCTTATTCGTATATGTAGATACATCTGTCATTAGTATGCAGAAAGGGGGACAAAGATCATAAATCTATAAAAATCTTAGCAGTAAACGGCACAATGACAGAGATTTTTATAGAATCTGGCACAGCAAAAGAGCTGCCACCAGGGCAGCTCCGGTATGGTTGGGCGCACGCTGGCAGGGGTCGTTCAGCGGGGACGGGCCCCGCTGCCTGCCAGAGGGCCTTTAACTGTCGGCCACCACTTCCACCGGCGGGCGATTATAAGTCGCCACGGCTTCGGCACCACCGATGGCTTCCAGGCTGTCATACAGCACCTGGAGGACGTAATCAGGATTGTGTGCATAGCCGCCGGGGTCTTTGGCCACGTACTGGAAGTTGAAAGCGGCCCGCAGCAGGTTCGGGGTCCAGGTGGCATAGCGGTTATCCCGGTTGATTTCGTCGGGATCGGCCGCGCCGTTGCCATTCAGGTCGATGAACCAGTACGGGTGTGCTGACGGTTCGTACACAATCGACGTGCCGATGGTATCGGTCGCGTAGGCGTAAATCTTCACCAGCAGGTCGGCTTCCAGCGTGTCGATTTCATCCGCAATGGGTTCGGCCACGTCGCCGTCGCCATCCGCATCCACGGCTTCTTCGCCTTCAGCATCGGCCCGGATCAGGCGCAGGTCAGCGCGGGTTTCCACATCTTCATGGCATTCCGCACATTCATCAAGCTGGATCGACAGCTCATGCTTGTAATGGCAGGAGGTGCAGTCCGACGGAGCATCTTCGCCATGCTGGTAACGCCCGTTGTATTCTTTGCCCTCAAATTCGTAAGCACCCTTCGCCTGCGTGCCGAACAGCGAAGCCCCGGCCGCAAAGTAATGGATGTTACGGAAGCTGAGCGCCGACGACACTTCATCATCCCCCACGGCTGCCCCGGCAATGGCCCGGTTAACGCTGGTGGTGGATTCGCGGCCCTGATGGCAGTTGAGGCACAGATTATTGACATCGCCTTCGCCAAAGGACACTTTTTGCCCGCTGGGGAAGGTCACTTCGTTCACCGTGTACACCGTGAATTCCACCAGATCATCATGGCAGGAGGTGCAGGCGAGCGAGTTGGACGGTTCGACCGCGATATTGGTGTTGTTCTTGAGGAAGGTGGGCAGGCCGCTGGAGGTATGGCATTTGGCGCAGGTGCCCGGCACTTCGCCATCTTCGTCCCAGTGACGGAAGGCCTGAGCCGTCGTATCAAAGTGGCCGGTGGCATTACGATTCGCAAAGGTCAAATCCACCTGTTCGGTCAGTGCGCCATTCAGCGCTTCGATCGAATCGTACAGCAGATGAATGTGATACTGCGCGTTGTGAACGTAACCGCCGGGGTCTTTCTTCGACACCTGGAAGTTATAAGCAGCCTTCAGCAGGTTGCCGGTGAAGGCATTGTATTTGTTCGGGAAGGCGGCTTCGCCCTCATCCACCTCACCATTATCATTGGTGTCGATGAAGAAGTACGGGTAGGCCAGGTCATCATAAACAATCGGCGTGCCGGCCACGTCGCGGGCATAGGCCTGGATGGCTTCGTACAGCATTGCCTGGAGTGTTTCAATCTCCTGCGAGATGCCTTCTTCCAGGTCACCATCGCCATCATAATCCACTTCGGAACCCTGCATACGGATGAAGCGCAGGTCTTCCACGCTCTCCACGTCCTCATGGCACTCCGCGCACGCCACCAGGTCAATTTCCAGGGAATGCGGGTTATGGCAATCGGAGCAGGTGTTAAAGCCTTCGACGTGATCGTTCTTCAGTTCATAGCGTTTGCCATCGTACTGGTAGCCGCCGCGGGCTTCGGTGCCATACAGCGAGGCCGCCGCCGCATAGTAATGGATGTTGATGAAGCCCAGTTCGGCATTCACCGTGTCCAGGTCTTCCAGCAGCCCGGCTTCTTCCAGCGCCGTATTCACGCTGACGGTGGACGCGCGACCCTGATGGCACTGCATACAGCGCGATGAGCCACCGGCATCACTGATTTCTGCGCCGGACGGGAACACGACGTTTGTCATATTGGAAGCGGTGCTGTTGTGGCAGGCATCGCAGGTGACGACGCTGCCCAGCGGCGCGGGGGCATCCACCACGCCGAATTCACTGCCATCCTCCCCCAGGAAGTCCAGATACCCGGGTGTGGAGTGGCATTTGGCACAGTCTACGGGTATTTCACCTTCATCATTCCAGTGCACGAACGCTTCCGCTTCGGCATCGGCATGGGGTGAAGCCACCCACGCATTGTAAAAGCTCGCCAGGAACGGCGGTTCGGAGGGTTCATCCTCCTGGGCCAGGGCGGCTGGCTGCATCAGCAGCATGAACGCCGCCGCCAGCATCATCGCCCCGATAGTAAAAAGTACAGAATATTTTCGCATGTATGCCTCCCCTGAAGTGGCTACATTACCACGGCGTACCGCCACACACAGGCTGTACACCCCCATCATTAAGCACGCTCCGGCCGCGGGATGAGTCGTCCGGCGGCCCGGCGCAGCCCGTGCCTGGCACTGAACGACCTCAGCACGACGCAGGGCGGAACAAAGCAGCATCGAGTGATGCACGCCTCCCACCTATTAGCATACCGTTGCGGCCGCCGTTACCTGTATGACAAATGCTTACGCATTGTATGATGTTCGTCATCAATATAAACACCTCTGAGCCGGTATGCTTGAGGCAGAATAGTCATCACCGGAAAGCAAGGTGTATGAGGCGTTTCATTTCATCTCTCACGTTCTTCAGCGGGCTGCTCTGCCTGGTGCTGGCGGCGGTCTTCCTGCTGCCACCAGCGTCTTCCGCCCAGGATGACGACGCAGCCGAGTATATCGGCTCTGGCGATTGCGCCGACTGCCACCGTAACGTGGTGCGGGCCCACAACGACACGCCCCACGCCCAAACGCTGCAAAATGTTGAACGCCGTAAAGATGCCATCCTGGCAGATTTTGACGCGGGCGCAGACCTGCGCCAGGTGGCGCTGCCGGGTGAGGAAGCCCCCCGCCCCTTTACAGCCGATGACATCGCTTTTGTGGTGGGTTCCGGGCGTTATGTGCAGCGCTACCTGTACGAAGTGGGGCGCAATGATTATGCCCTCCTCCCGGCCGAGTGGGATGTGCTGGAAGCGACCTGGCGGCCCTTTACGATGGCGGAAACGTGGTCGCCAGAAGCCTATGACTGGGAACAGAACTGCGCCTACTGCCACACCACCGGGCTGGATGTAGACCGCGGACGGGTGGAAGAAGAAGGCGTGCAGTGCGAAACCTGCCATGGCCCCGGCAGCCTCCATGCGGATATTGCCGGCGATGCCGGCCGCCGCCCCTCTGCCGAAGAACTGGTCGCTATTCGCGCTTCCATCGGTACGGGTACCGATCCGCAGGTGTGCGGCCAGTGCCACAGCCGCGGCCGCAGCGCCGATGGGCAGTATCCTTTCCCGGTCGGTTATTTGCCGGGGATGACGCTGGTCAGCGACGATTTATACACGCTGGTTGCGCCGGATGATGCTGTACACTGGTGGGCCACCGGGCACGCCCGCCAGCCCAATATGCAATATAACGAATGGTTCGGCGGGGCCCATGATGGCGCGCTGGCGGCGCTGCGCGACAGTGACAGCGCCCGGCCGGAATGCCTCACCTGCCACAGCAGCGATTATGCCTCCACCGAAGCGCTGCGGGCCCGCACCGCCGCCGGTGAGCGCGAAGGCGATGCCCCGGACGCGCTGACGCTGGAGACCGCGCAGTATGGCGTAACCTGCACCGGCTGCCATAATCCCCACCTGGAGAATGCCGACCATAACAGTTACCTCGCGGCCGAACCCTACGCCCTGTGTACCGCCTGCCACAGCGATACCGACAGCAGCGACGGGCTGCATCATCCCATTCAGCAAATTTATGAAGGCGCGACCATCATCGACAATGTGCCCGGTACGCCTTCGTCGCACTTTACCGCCGAAGACGGCCCGGACTGCATCACCTGCCATATGGCGGCGGTGCCGGTGGAAAATGCCACCCGCGCCAGCCACACGCAGCGGCCCATCATGCCCGGCGAAACGCTCAGCATTGAGCAGTTACAGGATAGCTGCACCCCCTGCCACGCTGAACAGGTGAACGCCGGCCAGATGCAGCAGCTTATTGATGACATCCAGAATGATATGACCGCCCGGCTGGAACGCGCCCGCGCGGCCGTCACCGCCGACACCCCCGCCTGGGTGACGCTGGTGCTGGATGCCATTGAGGGCGATGGCAGCCGTGGTATTCATAATTACACCTATACGGATCATCTGATGGACACGGTGGAAGTGGAACTGGGCCTGAGCAACGTGGCGGAAGGGCCATCATCATGACCGCGACTTTACGGCACCGCCTCATCCTTTTTTGCCTGGGCAGCGGGCTAACCCTGCTGGCGGCCGGCATCCTGCCCTTTTTCGTGCCGGTGGCGCAGGCGCAGGAACAGCCGCCCGTCACCACGCCCGAAGCCGCCCCGGCCGAACCGTCACTCACGCAGCCGGACAACGGTGAACCCGTGATCGCCCGTGAACCCACCGGCGATAACAGTTACTGCGCCGTGTGCCACAGCCAGCCGTGGCGGGCGGTCACGCTGCCCTATGGCACCATCCTCAATTTGTTCGTCACGCCGGATATGATCGCGGATTCGGTGCATGGCACTGCCAGCGAACATGGCACCCTGGGCTGCATTGATTGTCATGGGGAGGACGTTTTCCCGCACAACCAGCCCTCCCCCACCGATGCCCGCAGCTACACGCTGAACGCGGTGGCCATGTGTACCGCCTGCCACGTGGAAGAAGCTGAACAACTGGCCACCGGGCTGCACGAGGAAGCGATCCTGGCCGGCAACCGCAACGCGGCCGTCTGCACCGATTGTCATGGCGCACATGACATCCAGCCGGGCGAAAATGAGCCGGACCTGGTAGCCGGTATCTGTGGCGATTGCCACGAAGATACGCTCGTGCAGTGGCAAACCAGCGCCCATCTGGACATCGGGCCGCTCGGCTGCGCCACCTGTCATTCGCCCCACAGCCAGCGGATGCGCGTGGCCGGGGGTGAAGATGCCACCTGCCGCAACTGCCATACGCAAATGCCGGAATTGTACGTCCACCAGACGCATCTGGTCGCGGACTCGCAGGTGAACTGCCTTAACTGCCATATGTATCGCACGGATACCCCGGACGGTCTCGCTCTGGCCGGCCATACCATGCACATGGATACACAGCCATGCATCACCTGTCATCAGGAACTGGTTGATACCGGCCGCTGGCAGCAGCTCACCGGGCTAAATTCAGAGATCACCGCCGAGCGCGATGCCCTGCAATCACGGGTGCTGGCGCTGGAAGCAGCCCAGGCAGAACCGGCCGCCGACAGCAACCTGATTCCCACGTTGCAGGGCCTGCTGGTAGGGCTTGGTCTGGGGATGACCCTGGGCATCGTCTTCTTTACACGCCGGCAGAGCCGCTAAGCGGGCTACCATTCTGCCAGATCACCGGGCGCAGGGCTGCCTGCGCCCAACCATGCACGAGGGGAAGCATGACGATGAGCGAAAACGAGAGTCAGCCGGTCGCCCCGGCACCCCCGGAAGCCACACCCGCCCCGCCCGCCCCGGCGGCCGCACCGGTCACCACCATCAACCGGCGTGATATGCTCACGCTGCTGCTGGGGTCGGGCATGTCGCTGGTTCTGGCGGCGATGCTGGCCGAGCCGCTGGAATACCTGGTGCGCCCGCTGGTGGGCACCGCCGCCGACGGGCACGGCGCAGAAACCGGCCGCAAATATCACTGGGCCATGGTCATTGATCTGAGCAAGTGTGTGGGCTGCGATTACTGCGTGTACGCCTGCCAGGCCACCAACGACACTGCGGACGATCACCGCTGGAATATCCGCGTGGATGATGAAACAGCCACCGGCACGGTCTTCCACATCACCCGGCCCTGCCTGCACTGCCGCAATGCGCCCTGTGTGGACGTGTGCCCGGTGAAAGCCACCTATCACCGCGACGACGGGCTGGTGGTGATGGACTATGCGAAGTGCATCGGCTGCCGTTACTGCCAGACCGCCTGCCCGTATGGGGCGCGGGTTTTCAACTGGGCAGACCGTACCGATACCAATCCGCGCAGCCCGGAATGGGGCGAGCCGGAAGTGCCCCGCCGCCCGCGCGGCGTGGTCGAAAAATGCACCTTCTGCATTCACCGCATTGATGCCGGGCTGGCCCGCGGCAAAATGCCCGGTGTCGATGCCGAAGCGACCCCGGCCTGCGTCAACATTTGCCCGGTGCAGGCCCGCTATTTTGGCAACCTGCTGGATGCCACCAGCACCGTGGCCCGCATCATCGCCACCACGCCCACCCTGCGCCTGCGCGAAGACCTGGGCACCGATCCGTCCGTTTACTACATTCCGCCGGAAGGGTTGATCTGATGCGGCTGCAACTGCCTTCTTCCAGAGTGTTATTCCGCCTGTGGCTGCTGCTGCTGGCGCTCATGCTGGCCTTCGGGCTGGCCTCCGCTGTGCATGTTTTGCTTAACGGCCTGGGTGTTACCCATCTCAGCGATCATCTGCCGTGGGGACTGTGGATCACGGTGGATTTATCGTCGATTGCCCTGGGCGCAGGGGCCTTCACGCTGTCAGCGGCGGTGTACGTCTTCGGGCTGAAGCAGTACGAAGCCATCGCCCGCGCGGCGGTGCTGGTAGGCTTCCTGGGCTATTCGTCGGCCATGCTGGCCCTGTTCATGGATATTGGCCGCCCGGATCGTTTCTACCACCCTATCATCTACTGGAATATCCATTCCGTGCTGTGGGAAATTACGCTGTGCGTGGTGCTGTATTCCACCGTGCTCATCACCGAACTGCTGCCGGTGGTGGTGGAGAGCAGCCGCCGCCTGCAACGGATTAAGCCGCTGGTGCGGCTGGCGCACGGGCTGCACCGCATCATGCCGGTGGTGGCGGTGGCGGGCATGGGGCTGTCGCTGCTGCATCAATCCAGCCTGGGCGCAACCTATGGCATTCTGACGGCCCGCCCGGTGTGGTATTCGCCCTCTGCGCCGGTGCTGTTCATCCTCTCGGCCATGGCCGGCGGCATCGCCATGACGCTGCTGGCGACGCTGTTCAGCAGTTATGTGCTGAACAGGCAGCTTGTCCCCGCCAACATCATCGACGGCGTGGCGCGGCTGGTGGGCTATGCCTGCCTGGCCTATCTTTACCTTAAGCTGTGGTCATGGGCGGCCACCAATTACTACAGCCATGTGCCGGAGCAGCGCCTGGGCATGGAAATCCTGTCGGAAAACACGCCCTACAACTATACCTTCTGGTTTGGCGAAGTGCTCTTCGGCGCGGTGGTGCCGGCGCTCATCATGCTGTGGAAGCGCCTGCGCGATAATCGCTATGCGGTGATGCTGGCCGCGTTCATGGTCATCGCCGGGCTGGTGATTAACCGCTGGAATGTGACGCTCTCCGGCTTCGTCATCCCGCTGGACTGGACACCGGGGGTACGTAACCCGCTGCCGGTGAACCAGTACGAGCCGGCGCTGGTGGAATGGGGCGTGGCCATCGGCATTGTGGCCTATAGCTGGCTGGCTTTTACGCTGGCCGTGCGCTACCTGAAGGCGCTGTATCCCCACGCGGAAGGAGCCGCGCCGGCCCTGGCCGATCACACCCACGACGCGCCGGCCGCGCCACCGCCTGCCCTGCCACCACAGCCCGCCCCGGCCGGCGGCGATTAAACCGGGGGCAGCGCCGCTGCTCAGGGCAGCCGGATGAGATCATCCACCTGCACCGGCTGCCCGGTTTCGATGGAGCGATTGGCGGCGAGGCCCACCAGGATTGACGCGGTGCCCGCCAGATGCCCCGCCGCCCGGCCGAAGGGATCGGGCGGGGGCTGCGGCAGAAACAGATCGCGCAGCAGCGCCTCATCACCCCCGCCATGCCCGCCGGCGGCCTGCGTCACTGGCACCTCATAGGGCGCGGCCCACATGGGGAAAACGCGCAGCCGCTGCATACTCACCTGCTCATTGATCGGTTGCAGTCGCTGCACTTCTTCCGGCCCGGCGATGAACGTCGTCCCGCCTTCGATCTCATCCGCTTCCAGCCGGCCCTGCGTCCCGGTGATGGCCAGGCGAAAACCCTCCCACGGGCAGTAGGCCACCAGCGAATAAGTCATCTGTACGCCATTACGATAGCGCACCAGCACGCCCATTGTATCCTCAGCCGTGATATTCTCGCCGAACACATTCCGATCCCGCACATAGCCGGTCTCGGCCTCAGCAGCCAGGTACAGCGCGGTTAAATCCGGGTGTTCATCCAGCCGCAGCGCAAACGGATCATGGCGGGCGGCGGCTTCGCCGGTGTAGCGCTCATAGGGATACTGTTCGCCACGGGCAGCGGCATTATCACGGCCGTAAAAGCGGCGCTCGCCCAGGGCAAACACCACCTGCGGCAACGAGTCAATCCACCAGTTCACCAGGTCAAAATGATGGGTGGCTTTGTGCACCAGCAGGCCGCCGGAATGTTCTTTCTCGCGGTGCCAGCGGCGGAAGTAATCCGCGCCATGGCGCACATCCAGCGTCCACATGAAGTCCACTTTCAGCGGCCGGCCAATCACCCCTTCCAGAATAAGCTGCCGGATGCGCGTCGCCAGCGGCATGTAGCGATAATTGAACGTCACCGTCAGCCGGCGGCCGGTCGCGGCGATGCTCTCCAGGATGGACTGCGCTTTGTCCACGTGCGTCGTCATCGGCTTCTCGGTGATGACATCGCAGCCCAGGCGCAGCGCCCGGTTGATGTACAGGTGATGGGTGGAATCCATGCTGGTGACGATGACTGTATCCGGCCGTGTTTCGGCGAGCATACGGTCAAAGTCCGCGGCCGGGTACAGCGGCACCGGCGGCAGCCCGTACTGCTCCGTCAGCAGCCGCTCGTAGGCCTGCATCCGCACCTGGCTGATGTCGCACAATGCCACCAGGTCAGCATGATCGCGGTAATTGCGGGTGATGGCATCCACATACATCTTCGCCCGGCCGCCGGTGCCCACCAGGGCATAACGCCGGCGCGTCATTTTTCCGCCATCCGCGTGATGACCACCCCCTGCATAAAAATACGCTGGCTGAGGAAAAACAGGATGATGGGCGGAATAATCATCACCACGCTGGCGGCCATAATCAGGTGGGTATTGACGGCGTACAGCGCATTGAAGGTTTGCAGCCCCACCGCCATCGTCCAGTTTTCGCGGCTGTGCAGGAAAATCAGCGGTTCATAAAAATCATTCCAGGCATACAAAAAGTGGAACACGGCCACCGTCACCAGCGCCGGCCGGGCCATGGGGATGATGACGTAGAGCAGCGTTTGCAGCGGCGATGCGCCATCCAGTTTGGCGGCATCATCCAGTTCCAGCGGAATGGTCATAAAAAACTGGCGCAGCAAAAAAACATCATAGGCATTGGCGAAGAACTGCGGCACGATCAGCGGCAGCAGCGTATCCACCCAGCCGATATTCTGGTACAGCACATACACCGGCAGCAGCGTCACCTGGCGCGGCAGCATAATCGTTGACAGCAGCACCAGGAACAGCACGTTCAGCCAGCGGGCCCGGAAGCGCGAAAAGCCGTAGGCCACCAGCGAACAGGAGAACAACATGCCGATCATGCCGACAAACGTCACCAGCAGCGTGTTGAAGAAATAACGCCCGAAAGGCACCACCGTCAGCGCTTCCGGGTAATTTTCCGGGTGGATGGCGATCACGCGCACCGGCGATTGTTCGCGCAGCACCAGCTCATAGGTCTGCGCCGGCGCGGCCGGATCCACAAAGAGGCCCATGCCCCCCGGCGCACGCCGCACCAGCGCCATCTCGCGCACTGTGCCATCCACCGTTACCCGGTACAGCGGCTGCTCGCGGCCGTCGATGCTCACTTCCACATGCCGCATGGGGATTAAATCCAGCGATCCCTGGCGCACCTGCGAACGATCGCGCAGGGAGATGGACAGCATATACAGCAGCGGGATGATGATGAAAGCCGCCCCGGCGGCCAGGATCAGCGTTGTCACAGCTTTGATCGTCAGGCTGTAGCCGCGCACGCCCAGGCGCAGGGAGCGCACGTTGGCCGGCGGCATTCGCATCTGCGATGTGGTGGTCGCCATCGTTTTATCCTCTCCCCCGCAGTTCGCCCTCATAATACACCCACAGCGACGATGACCGGAACACCAGCGCCGTCAGCGACAGCACCACCACAAACAGCACCCAGGCCATGGCCGAGGCATAGCCCATATCGTTGTAACGGAAGGCGTTCTGATACAGGTACAGGTTGTAAAACAGCGTGGAACGCGCCGGCCCGCCGGCCCCGCCGGTCGCCACATACACCTGGGTGAAGTAGCTGAAGGTGCCGATCAACCCCAGGACCAGGTTGTAAAACAGCACCGGGGTCATCATGGGCAGGGTGACGTAGCGGAATTTCTGCAACGTGCCCGCGCCATCCACCCGGGCCGCGTCGTACAAATCCGGCGGCACGCCCTGCAACCCGGCCAGGTACACAATCATATTCTGCCCCACCCCCCACAGTGACATAATCACCAGCGAGGGCACCGCCCAGTTCGGGTCGCTCAGCCAGCCCGGCCCCTTAATGCCGATCTCCTCCAGCAGCTTATTGACCACCCCCAGTTCGGGGTTAAACAGCATCAACCACAGCAGCGTCACCGCCACGCCGGAGAGCACCGAGGGCAGGAAGAAGATCGTCCGCCAGATTTTGACGGCCGGCACGTCCTGATTCAGCAAAATGGCCAGCACAAAGCCCAGCACCAGGCTGGAAGGCAGCGCCAGCACGGCAAAATACAGCGTCACCCGCAGCGACTGCCAGAACAAATCATCGTTGAACAGCCGGGTGTAATTTTGCAGGCCCACCCACACCGGCGGATCAATGATGTTGTAATCCGTAAAGGAAAAATACAGCGAGGTAATCATGGGGCCCAGCGTCAGCAGCGTAAAGCCGATGAGCCACGGCGTGATGAAGAAGTAGCCGGCGGCGGCTTCGCGCTGTGCCAGTGACCAGTGTTTGATGTTGAACATAGACCTCCCCTGCCCCGCTGCCGGGGGCGCAGCCTGCGCCACGCCCCCACCTGTATCAACCTTTAACCGCCCTGGCCGGCCCAGTATTCATCCAGAATGGCCTGCACTTCGGCGCTGGCGGCATCCAGCACGGTTCTGGCATCGGTGCCCGCCCCGGAGGTAATGAGGCTGCCGGCATTGTTCAGCGCGTCATTCACCCGCCCCCATTCCGGCACCCACGATTCATGATTCGGGTTGTCCAGATAATTGATCGATTCAAAGATCACATCCAGATTCAGATCGGGGAATTTCGCCTGGAGCGAAGCCCGGAAATCGTCCGCCACCGAAGCGCGCGCCGGCACACAGCCGTAAATGAGGCACACGTCGATGATCTGCGCCGGGTCGGTCAGCCACTTCATCACTTCCCAGGCTTCCTGCTGGTGTTCGGCCGCCGCCGGGATGGTGAAGTTATCGGCATGGATGCGGGCAATGCGTTCCCCCTTCTGGTTAAAGGGCGCAGCCCCTACCTGCACGTCAAACGGCAGGTCCAGGATGGCTTCGCCCAGATACCAGGTGTGGGTGTAGAACATGGCCAGCATTCCGCTTTCCAGCGGCGACCCGCCAATGGTCTCCATGCTGGAAATCTGTTCCGCGCCGGGGATGAAATGATCGACCCAGATGCCATCACTGTACCACTGCAAACCGTTCACCCATTCTTCGGAATTGACGGTGGAAGTGCGATAATCTTCGCTGGTCGGGCGGCCAATGCCCGGTGCGCCCCAGCGCGTCAGCAGCCCGCGCGTATCCGTCCAGGCATCGCTGAAGCCCCACTGCACAATATCTTCCGCGTCAAATTCGGCCATGGTGGCATCGTTGCCGTTGCTGTCCAGCGTCAGCAGCAGGCCACGATTGCGCACTTCGTCATACGTCCAGGCGGTATCGCTGTAATCCGCCGTCGGGTAATCCAGCCCGGCGGCATCGAACATGTCCACATTGTAGATGACGAAGGAGGGGAACAGCCCCAGGGGCAGCCCGGTATTCTTCTCCGGGTAGCGGTTCAGTTCCAGCGAGGGAGCATAAAAATCAGCGGTATCAAAGCCTTCGGCCTCCATGAAGGGGGTAATATCGGCCCAGGCATCAAAGAAACGGGCGATGGTGGAAATGCCATTGGGCCCCACCAGTTGCGGCGCGTTGCCGCCGGAGAGCATCGCCAGCAGGCGCGTGGGCGCTTCGTCGTGCGGCACAATCAAAAATTCAATCTCGATGCTGTCGTGTGCCGCATTAAAGCGCTCCGCCAGCGCTTCCTGCTGGGTGATCTGGTCGGGGTCGGTGCCCGTCCCCAGCCCCACAAAAATCACCACTTTTACTTTGTCCTGCGCGGCCACAGTGCCCGCCAGAACGAGAAAAACCGCCAGCAAAACCATCAGTATCTTATAGTGACGAGCGTGCATCATGCGAAACTCCTGGTTATCGAATCAGGGACAATGCGCCTCACCCGGTGTAAAAAGTGTAAGCGCTTTCATAGATTACATAAAAACGAGATGAATGTCAAATAATTGCCCCTTAATGTGAAAATTATCACCATAAACCCGGCTTGACGAATAACATAAAATCAGTTAACCTGTGTAAGCGCTTACAATCTGAGAATAGGATGAGCCGGCCTGCTTATGCCTGGAAAATTTCAGGGAGTAACGATTGAAGATGTTGCCCGCCATGCCGGGGTCTCCACCGCTACCGTCAGTCGTTTTCTCAATCATTCGGATAAAATCGCCCCGTTGACGGCAGCCCGCATTCAACATGCCGTCAGCGAACTGGGCTACCAGCCGGGCATGGCGGCCCGCGTGCTGGCCGGCGGCAAAACCCATGCCCTGGGGCTGGTGGTGGATGAAATCAAAGGGGAATTTTTTAACCCCATGCTGCGCGGCATCAGCGCGGCCGCCGGGGAAGCCGGCTATGAGCTGCTCATCAATGCCACCGCGCCCGGCCGCCGGCCGGCCGGCTTTCCCCTGGGCGAAAAGAATACGGATGGCCTCATCGTCTTCACCGACAGCCTGCCGGATAAAGAACTGCGGCGGATGCACCAGGCGGGGTTTCCCTGCGTGCTGCTGCATCGCTCCGCCCCGGCCGGGCTGGCGATGCCCTGTGTGACGGTGGAGAACAAGCGCGGGGCGCGGGATATGGTGGATTATTTGATCGAACAGCGCGGCTACCGGCGCATCGCCTTTTTGCGCGGGGCCGAAGGCCATGAAGATTCGTCGTGGCGCGAGCGCGGCTACCGCGAAGCGCTGGAATCGCACGGGCTGCCCTACGACGAAAAGCTGATTGGTAATGGCTTCTTCGATGAGCAGCAGGCGCGGGAGACCGTCACCGGCTGGATTCGGCGCGGGCTGAAGATGGAAGTCATCTTCGCTGCCGATGATGACTCGGCCATCGGCGCGATGCTGGCCGTGAAAGAAGCCGGGCTGCGGGTGCCCCAGGACATCGCCATCGTCGGCTTTGATGATATTCGCCTGGCGCGCTACCTGTCGCCGCCGCTGACCACCGTCCGCGCCCCCATCGAAAAAGCGGCCCGCCTGGCAGTGGAGCAGCTCGTCCGGCTGATCGAAACCGGCAGCGCCGACCCGTTAACGCTGCTGCCCACCGAATTGATTATTCGTGAGTCGTGCGGTTTTGCCTGACCGACGGCTCTGGAGCGCCCCGGTCAGGGTCAGGGTATCCGGCCGGGGCAAAGGATGAACAGCATGAAAGTTGCAGTCATCGGGGGCGGTTCATCGTACACCCCGGAACTGGTCAATGGGTTTCTGGAGCGCGTCCACAGTTTTCCCCTCACCGAGCTGTGGCTGATGGATATTCTGCCAGAGCGCCTGGAGATCGTCGGCCATTTTGCCCGGCGCATGGTTCAGGCGGCCGGGTCGCCCTTTACGGTGCATCTCACCACCGATCAGCGGGCGGCCGTGGCCGGCGCAAGTTACGTCACCACGCAGCTACGGGTGGGCTGGATGGCCGCCCGCCGCGAGGATGAATACCTGGGCCACCGCCACGGGCTGATTGGTCAGGAGACGACCGGCGTGGGCGGCATGGCCAAGGCGCTGCGGACGATTCCGGTGATTTTGCAGATTGCCGCCGACATGCGCGAGCTTGCGCCGGGGGCGCTGCTGGTCAATTTCACCAATCCGGCCGGGCTGGTGACGGAAGCGCTGGCCCGCCATGCGCCGGACGTACCTTCTGTGGGGGTGTGTAATGTGCCCATCACCACCAAAATGGATATGCTGGCCGCCCTGGGCGAGGGACTGGCCCCGGAACGCGCCGAACTGGATACCCTGGGGCTGAATCATCTCACCTGGCATCGCGGCTTTACGCTGGATGGCGAGGATGTGTGGCCGCAAATTCTGGGCGGCTTCATCGACCATTTACGGCAGGAGGCAGCGCCTGAATGGGATGTGGCGCTCATCGAAGCGCTGCAAATGATCCCCAATTACTATCTCCAGTATTATTACTATACGGAGAAGAAACGGGCGCAGCAGGCGGCCTGGCCCCCCTCCCGCGCGGAAGCGGTGATGAAGATCGAAGATGATCTGCTGGCGCAGTACGCCGAACCGGATCGAGACCGGCCGCCGGCCGACCTGATGAAGCGCGGCGGGGCCTATTATTCCACCGTGGCCACGCAGCTTTTAAACGCCCACTACAACGATCTCAATGAAATCCACGTCGTTAATGTGCCGCACCGGGGCGCAGTCAGCGGCTACCCGGACGATTATGTGCTGGAACTGCCCTGCCGCATCAACCGCCGCGGCATTCAGCCCCTGCCGGCGGAGCCGCTGCCGGCCGTGTGCAGCGGCCTGCTGCACGCCGTCAAAGCCTATGAACTGCTGACAGTGACCGCCGCGGTGCATGGTGATCGTAACGCGGCGTATCAGGCGCTGCTGGCGCATCCCATCGGGCCGGCGGCTGACCAGGTGGGCGCGGTGCTGCACGATCTGCTCACCGTCAATCAGGCTTATTTGCCGCAGTTCAGCCACAGTTAAAGGCGCACTCATGACACAGTATTTCCTGGGCGTGGATATTGGCAACACCAAAAGCCATGCCCTCATCAGCGATGATACCGGCGCGGCGGTGGGCTTTGCCAGCGGTGCGCCGGGCAATCATGAAGTTCTGGGCGTGGAGGGCTTCCGGTCGGCCCTGCACGAAGTGGTCACGGCCGCCCTGGCCGGGGCCGGCCTCCAGCGGGCGGATCTTGGCGGGGCGGGCTACGGCATCGCTGGCTACGACTGGCCCTCTGACCGCCCGTTGATAGATGAAGTCATTGCCACCCTGGCGATTGATGCGCCCTATGAAGCGGCCAACGACTCGATCATCGGGCTGGTGGCCGGGGCCCGGCGCGGCTGGGGCGTGAATATCACCGCCGGCACCAGTTCCAACTGCCGGGGGCGCGACCAGCACGGGCGCGAAGGGCGCGTGAGCGGCAATGGCGGCTTCTTCGGCGAATACGGCGGCGGCATTGAACTGGTGTATAAAGCGATGGAAGCCATCTCGCGGGCCTGGTCACAGCGGGCCCCGGCCACCCTGCTCAGCGATCTGTTCGTGGAGCACGCGGGTGCGTCCGGTGTCGAAGACCTGCTGGAAGGCATCGCCCGCGGCCGCTACCACGTCCGCGCCACCGATGCGCCGATTGTCTTTGCCGCCGTTGACCGGGGCGATGCGGTGGCCTGCCACCTGCTGGAGTGGATCAGCCGCGAACTGGGCAATCAGGCCATCGGCATCATCCGGCAGCTTGGCATTGAGGCGCTGGAGTTTGAGGTGGTGCTCTCCGGCAGCTTTTACAAAGGCAGCCCGCTGATTGCGGCTTACATCCAGGATGAAATTCACCGCGTCGCCCCGCGTGCCGGGCTGGTGCGGCTGGACGCGCCGCCGGTGGTGGGGGGCGCACTGCTGGGCATGGCCGCCACCGGGCAGGATTTTACCCGCGTGCGGGAACAGCTCATCGCCTCCACCGCCCGCTTTATCAGTGCCGTGGAAAAGGTATAACCCATGTTGACCGCCGGTTATGCACAGTCCGTCATCACCCCGGCGCTGGAACGCCCGGTGTATCTGGCGGGGTATCGTTCCAACAAGCCCGCGGAGCGCATCCATGATGATCTGTGGGCGCGGGTGCTGGCCCTGCGCCTGGGGGAACAGTGCGTCATCCTGGCCGCGCTGGACCTGATCGGGCTGGCGCGGTCGCACTGCCTGGCCATCGAAGCGGCGGTACGGCAGCGCAGCGGCCAGCCGGTCGAATTGTTGATCGCGTGCAGCCATACCCACTTCGGGCCGGATACGATCGGGCTGTGGGGGCCCTCGCCCACCGAGTCCGGCGTTGACCCGCTGTACCTGCAATTTTTAACGCAAACCGTGACGCAAACCTGCCTGCGGGCGCTCCAGGCGGCCACGCAGCCGGTGCAGGTACGCAGCGCCGCCGGCGATGTCCTGGGAGTTGCCAGAAATAACCGCGATCCACACATCACCGATGAAGAAGCCACCTTCGTCCAGTTCGTCACCGGCACGGGCGCGGCGCTGGCGACGCTGGTCATTTATCCCTGCCACCCCGAAGGCGTGGATTTTGAAAGCACCGACATCACCTGTGATTATGTCCACGGCTTACGGCAGCGGCTGGAGGCCCATTTTGGCGGGGCAGCACTGTTCATGCCGGGGGCGCTCGGCGGCATGATGTCGCCCGACCTGCCCGAACCCACCCACGCCGCCGCGCAGCGCATGGGCGAAATCATCGCTGAATATGGCATTCAGCACCTGCCGGCCGCCCCGCTGCACCCGGTGGCGCGGCTGAGCTTCACCCGCCAGGCGGTTCATATCCCGCTGCAAAATGTCCTGTTCGACCTGGCCGCACAGGCCGGGCTGCTGCCGGACATCACCGACGCGGCGCACGACATCACCACCGAAACCGGCATCATCACCGTGGGTGATGTGCAACTGGCCACCATCCCCGGCGAACTGCTGCCGCGCCCCGGCAAAGAGATCAAAGCCCGGCTGAAAGCGGCCGGGGCCGCCACCGCCGCCGTCATCTGCCTGGCCAATGACGAAATCGGTTATATCCTGCCGCAGGAAGATTTTATCTTCCCGCAGGACTGGACGAACCCCGGCCGGCAGTACGAAGAATCCATGTCGATTGGGCCGGAGACCGCGCCCCGGCTGTTGCAGGCGCTGGAACGCCTCCTCACCGGCTGAAAGGCCGCCTTTTTTCCTGTACATCCATCATTGTGTTTGTGGAGCCAAAAATGTCTGAATTAGCCATACTGGGGGGCGAAAAAACACGCCAGGACACCTACCCCGCCTGGCCCGTCCACGATCAACGCGAAGTCGATGCCGTGACCGCTGTCGTCCGTTCCGGGCGCTGGGGCGGCTACCCCTACCCGGGCCCGCAAACGGCCGAATTTGTGCGCCGCTTTGTGGAACTTCAGGGGGGCACGTATGGCGTGGCCATGATGAACGGCACCGTGACCATGGAAGTGGCGCTGAAAGCGGCGGACATCGGCTGGGGCGATGAAGTCATTGTGCCGGCCTACACCTTTCAGGCCACCGCCGCCGCCCCCATGGCGGCCGGGGCCATTCCGGTGATTGTCGATATTGACCCCGCCAATTACTGCATCGACCCGAAAGCGATTGAAGCAGCCATCACCGAGCGCACCCGGGCCATCATCCCGGTGCATCTGGGGGCCCAGATGGCCGATATGGATGCCATCATGGACATCGCACAGCGGCATAACCTGATCGTGATTGAGGACTGTGCCCATGCCCACGGGGCCCGCTGGCGCGGGCGGGGTGCCGGTACCATCGGGCATTTTGGTTCTTTCAGTATGCAGTCGTCCAAAATTCTCACCGCCGGCGAGGGCGGGATGCTGCTGTGCCAGAGCGAAGACCATGCCTACAAAGTGATGAGCCTCATCAACTGCGGCCGCCCGCATGACCCGGCCGAAGAAATTTACACCTTCGGCGCGAATTACCGCATGGGCGAATTGCAGGCGGCGCTGCTGAATGTGGGCATCGAGCGCTTCCCGGCCCAGGCGCAGGAACGCGAAGCCATGGCCGCCTACATGGACGAAGCCCTGAGCGAAATTCCTGGCGTGCGCGTCCTCCAGCGCGATGAACGGCATACCACCCGCGCCGTCTACTGCTACATCTTCGCCATTGAGCCGGACGCTTTTGGCGGCGCAGCGCATGATGTGGTCACGGCTGCGCTCCAGATGGAAGGCATCCCCTGCTGGGAGGGCTACGAAGCCATGCATCATTATGAGCTGTTCCAGCCGAAGCTGTCGCGGCTGCCGGTGGCGCAGGTCTTCGCCGATCGCTTTGAGTTCGACAAAATGAACCTGCCGGCTGCCGAACAGGCCTGCCAGCAGGAAGCGGTATGGCTGGGCGAGAGCGTCTTCCGGGCCACCCAGGCCGGCGTGGATGATACGGTGAACGCGCTGAAGAAAATTCAGGCGCGGCTCGCCGGCGATCCGGCCCTGGCGGGCACCATTCGCCGGCTGATGGACGAACACGGTTAACGGACAGCCGGTTACAGCGTTCCCCGGGCCAGCAGTTGCTCCACCTCCTCACGACGGGGCATACTGCTGGCCGCGCCGTAGCGCGTCACTGACAGTGCCCCCACCGCGCAGGCAAAACGCAGCGCGGCTTCCAGCGGCTGCCCTTCGGCCAGGGCCACGGCCAGCCCGCCGTTAAACGCATCCCCCGCGCCCACCGTATCCACCGCCTGCACCGGGAACGCCGGCACGTGCCCCTGCCCCTGCTGCGTCAGCCAGCGGGCCCCCTGGTCGCCCAGGGTGATGACCAGCGTCTGGCGGGGCTGCTGCAAAAAAGCCGCCGCCGCGGCCGCCACGGTGTCCTGCCCCAGGGTGATGGTCAGTTCATGTTCATTGGGGGTCAGGTAATCCACCAGCGCCAGCAGATCGGCCGGCAGCGGCTGCGCGGGGGCCGGGTTGAGCATGGTGGGGACACCGTGCCGGCGGGCCAGCCGCAGCGCATGGGCCACGCTGGCCAGCGGGCTTTCAAGCTGCGTCATCAAAAAATCGGCCCCGGCGATCGCGGCTTCCGCCGAGTCCAGATGTGCGGCATCCAGCCGGCCATTGGCCCCGGCGGTGATAGCGATGACATTCTGGCCGGCATCATCCACGAAGATCACCGCTACGCCGGTGGCTTCATCGGCAATGCGCCCCACATGGCGCGTATCAATCTGCTCCTGCTGCCACAGTTGCAGGCCGATCTCGGCCAGCGTATCCTGCCCCACGCAGCCCACGAAGCTCACCTGCGCCCCGGCCCGGGCCGCCGCCACCGCCTGGTTGGAGCCTTTGCCCCCCGGCCCGGTGACGAAGCGCCGGCCGCTGATGGTCTCGCCGGCGGCCGGCAGCCGGGTTAAATACGTCACCAGATCGGCGTTAAAGCTGCCCACGACGACGATTTTGGCCGTCATATACCACCACCCCTGTTGTGAGCGAATAATGCGCTCATTTTAGCGCACCTGGCGGCAGTCCGGGCGTTGAATCCATGTGTGAGGAGGACACTGGCCACAAAAAGACCCCGTTCTATACTCAGCACGGGGTCTTTTGCAGTCTGTATCAGGCGCTCAGGGCGCGGTATCGGTCGGCGCGACCGGGGTTGGGGGTTCGGTGGCGACCGGCGTTTCCGCCGGCGGCAGTTCCGGCGCAGCCTCCACCGTGGGCACCGGCGTTTCG
>JALOOI010000031.1 GCA_025454495.1 Anaerolineae bacterium | reverse complement strand
GTATCAGACACCAGTTGATCCTGGGCGGTGGGCGTGGCGGTGACGGTGGGCGTTTCGCTGACGAAGGCATCCGTCATCGTGGGTTCGGCCGTCGGCGGCTCCGGCGTGGGGAAAGGGGTCTCCGACGCGGTTGGCGACGGGATGAAGGAAATAGCATTCGGCGGCGCGGCATCGCCGACATCCTGAAAACATCCGGCCGCCAGCAGCAGGATCGCCACGCAGCCTGCCAGGAATCGCCCGTTGAGTCGTGCTGTCTTCATGCCTGTTGTCCTTCGGGTTGCTGCCCGTCCGATAACCCTGCTGAGCGGATGCTACAACGATCATTATAACCCATGCCGGGCCGGGACACAAAAACTTTTAGAGATGTCTCAGACTCAGGCTGATCTGTGCGCCCTGGCCCGGCTGACTGTCAATGTGGAAGCGGGCCCCGTACAGGCTGGCCAGGTGCTGGACGATGACCAGCCCCAGTCCCATGCCCTGCTGCTCATAAAACCAGCGTTCAAACTGCATTAATGCGCCAATTTCGCTGAGCTGCTCCGGGTGAAACCCGCGCCCCTGGTCGGCGATGGTGATGGTATACAGCGCTTCTTCGGTGAACCCGCGCACTGTGACCGGGGTATCCGGTTCGGAGAATTTGAAGGCGTTATCCATTAATTCATCCATCATCTTCACCAGATCAGGATGCGAGCAGCGCAGGCCGGGGGCCGGCTCCAAATCCACCCGCAGGTCAGCCGGGCGGCCGGCTTTCTGGGCCAGCTTGTGGGCCATCGTTTCCACCAGCACATGGGTATCGTAGAGTTGTGTTTCTTCATAATTGTGCGCGGTGGCCGGCGTGACGGCCGCCACCTGAAGCCGGGCATAGAACAGGTAATTTTCCACCAGGCGGTACAGCCGCTGCGCCGCTTCGTTGATGTGCGTGGCCCAATCGGCGATCTGGTCGGGCTTAATGCGCTGCGCTTCCATCAGCAGCATGTCAGAAAAGCCGATGATGGTATTCAGCGGGGTCCGCAGTTCGTGCGGCAGCGCGGTGATGATATTTTCGCGCAGTTCGTTCATGCGCCGTTCCGCACTGTGGTTCAGTTCGGCCCGCTTCTTCAACTGGGAGTGGATGCTATCCAGCAGTTCGGCCACCGGGAAAGGCTTGGTCAGGTAGTCATCCGCCCCCAGCACCATGCCCTGGCGCACATTCAGCCGGTCGGTGCGGGCGGTGAGGAAGATGAAAGGAATGGTGGCCGTGACCGGGTTTTTACGCAGATTTTCCAGCACGGTATAGCCGTCCATCTCCGGCATCATAATGTCGCACACGATCAGATCGGGCTTATAGGTGCGGGCCGCTTCCAGCCCCAGCAGCCCGTTCTCCGCGCCGGCGGCTTCAAAGCCTTCCAGCGTCAACATTTCGATCACGTCATCACGCAAATCCCGCGAGTCTTCGATGACCAGAATCCGTGTCATACACACTATGCTCCGGCAGCAGGTAATTTCTGAGGATTATTATAGCGCTGAAATGGCGGCGGCGCGGGGGATTTTCACAGCACCCCGGCCGCGGCCAGCAGCAAAATGACGATGCCGGCCACAATGCGATAATAGCCAAAGGCCACAAAGGTATGCCGGGCCACGTAGCGCAGCAGCCAGGCGATCACCAGCCAGGCCACCACGCCGCTGACCACCGCCCCCAGCAGCAAATAGGCCATGTCCTCGCTGCTGAGATCGCTGATGCGCCGCAGCAGCGCATAGGCCGTGGCCCCGCCCAGGACGGGCAGCGCCATATAAAACGAGAAGCGCGTGGCCACCTGGCGATTTAACCCGGCCGCCATGCCCCCCAGGATGGACATGCCCGACCGCGACATGCCCGGAATGAGCGCCAGCATCTGGCAGGCCCCGATGATGAGCGCCTGGCGCAGGGTGATGACGGGCGTTGGCGGCATCTCGCCGCCGGCCGGGAACTGAAAATACCGCTCCACCACCAGAAAAGCGATGCCCCCGGCGATGAGCGCCAGCGCCACCACGGTGGGGTTAAACAGCGTCGCTTCCAGAAAATCTCCCAGCAGAAAGCCCACCCCCATCGCCGGCACGCTGGCCACGATGACGCTGAGCCACAACCGGCGCACGCTGGCATCGCTGCTAAAGGTACGCACATGGCGGATAAATTCGCCGGCATAATACAGCAGCACCGCCACCACCGCGCCCACCTGAATAAAAATTTCAAAGGTGCCCAGCAGTTCCGGCCGAAAATCCAGCAGCGCCGTGGCCACGATGAGATGCCCGGTGGACGAAATGGGCAAAAATTCAGTGATACCTTCGATCACACCCAGGATAATGACTTTCAGCCAGTCAGACAAAGCCGCGACCTCCATGATGAGAACAGGTGCCAGGGTGTGCCGATTTTAGCACAGTGAGCGCAGCCCGGAGCCAAACAGGGGTACAATTCACGTCATGGGGCCCATTGTGGAAACAACACCGGGAAAAAGCAATGTATCTTAAGCGACATTTACAAAGTTTTTTCAGCCGCCGGCCGCGCCGGTTAACCAGCCAGGCGGCCTATGACCTGTGGGCGGCCCATTACCCGGCCGCCGCGCATAACCGGCTGATGCAGGTGGAGCAGGCGGCGCTGCTGGCGCTGCTGCCGGCTCTGGCCGGCTGCACGGTGCTGGATTTGGCCTGTGGCACCGGGCGCTATGCGCGGCTGGCGCAGGCGGGCGGCGCGGCCCGCGTCCTGGGTACCGATCACAGCCTGGCGATGCTGCGCGGCATGGCCACCCCGGCCGCGCTGGCCGAGATGGCTGCCCTGCCGCTGGCCGCGGCCAGTGTGGATGTGGTGCTGTGCGGGCTGGCCGTGGGGCATGTGCCGCGGCTGCGGCCGATCTTTGGCGAAATCAGCCGGGTGCTGCGGCCGGGCGGCTGCGCCCTGCTGAGCGACCTGCACCCGTTCCAGGCGTTGCAGGGCGCACAGCGCACCTTCACCACGGCCGATGGGCGCACGTTCGCGGTGGAGCATTACCTGCATCTGATGCAGGACTATCACCAGGCAGCGCAATCCACCGGCCTCAGCATTGACAGCGTGGCCGAGCCGGCGCTGGCCGAACGCGGGCCGGCCCCGGTGGTGCTGGTGGTGCGCCTGGGCAAACAGGCGCTCACGACGGCGGGCTAAAGCGGCCGCTAAAGATCAAATACGCCAGCAGGCCGGCCGCCATCAGCAGCGGCGGCACACACAGCGCCAGCAGCAGGCGCGGCGCGGCTTCCATCCCGGCCAGCGGCCCCAGGTACAGCAGCAGAAACAGGCCGATCCCGCCGGCCGCCAGCACCATGCCGATCACCAGGCCGCGCAGCAGCCCAGGGGAATTCAAATTCATCAGCAGACATCTCCACACAGGCAGGCACGCCGCAGCGTGACCATGGTCGCGGGGCTATTGTAGCAGGTCAGTTCAGGCCGATAAGGGGAATTCCGGGGCGCGGGCGGCCGGCTGCGTCAGCGTATCCGCATACAGCAGCGATTCCTGGGGGCGCAGCGGCATGATGACCGGCCCCGGAATCAGCCCGGCGGTGGTATACACCGGCAGGCCGGTGCTGGTTTCATCCATGCGTACATGCCAGGGAGTCAGCGCATCCAGCGGCGAAGCCACCAGGTGCAGCCAGGCACGCAGGGCCGCCGCTTCCAGCCGCGGCTGCACCGACAGGCGGGCCTCCTGCTGGCGCAGCGCCGTCTGCCGCAGCCACGACAGCACCAGCAGCGTCGCCAGAGCCGCCACCATAAACAGCCCGGAGGATACCAGCGCGGCGAAATAGATTACAGGGGCTGACAGAACCATAACCGCTGCCTGTTGAGAGGGAAAAATTGATATTGCTTTGAGTATAGGTCGCGCAGAATAGCGGTTCAATTGAGGCAGCGTATTGAGAGCGTTAGCATTTGGTACGAAAGGCCGGGGCGGCCGTGCGGCCGCCCCGCCCGGTTAATGCAGCAGCGCGGTGAGTTCATCCGGGGTATGGACGGGCCGGGCACACACAAACTGGCGGCACACATACACCGTCGGCTGTGCCTCGCGCAGGGTGCGGCCGCGCAGCAGCGGCACCGCAGCCTCAGCACCGGCATCGCTGCGGCTGAGGGCGGTGATCACATTGGGGTAAAAGGGCCGGCGCAGCGCGTCCAGCAGGGCCGCGGTCTGTGGCTGCGTGGGGTTGCCCACAATAGCGACTTCGGCCAGCCCCTGTACCAGCATCTCCACCGCGTTCAGCGCCTCGCCGAAGGCCTGCGGATACGTGCGCATGGCGGCCGTCAGCGGCTTCAGGGCGCTTTCGGCCGCTGCATAATAGCGGGCCTCGCCGGTGTAAGCGTACAGCCGCAAAAGCTGCTTCGCCATCATGGACGTGCCAGAAGGCGTGGCATTGTCCTGGAGCGAGCGCGGCCGCACGATCAGCTTTTCGTGGTCAGCGCTGGTATCATAAAAGCCGATGCCATCTTCGGCGCGGAAGTGCTGCAAGACCACCTCCGCCAGCGCCTGCGCCTGCACAAACCAGCGCTCCACAAAGGTCGATTGATACAGTTCCAGCAGCGCATCAATGAGGCTGGCGTAATCTTCCAGGTAGCCATTCAGCCGGGCGCGGCCGTGGTTAAAGGTACGGTACAGCCGCCCCGCCGGGGTACACAGGGTATTCAGCAAAAAGTCGCCGGCACGTTCCGCGGCCGTCAAATAATCCGCCCGGCCCAGGACGCGGGCGGCTTCGGCCAGGCTGGCCAGCATCATGCCATTCCACGCCGTGAGAATTTTATCATCCAGCCCCGGCGCGACGCGCTGCGTGCGGGCCGCGTACAGGCGATCTTTGATGACCGTCAGCCGGGCGTGCAGTTCGGCCACCGTCAGCCCCAGGCGCTGGGCCACCACCGCATCTTCATTGGGCACGTACAGGATATTGTGGCCTTCAAAATTGCCGCCCTGCGTCACTCCCCACACTTCGACCGCAATATCCACCGCATCGGGAATCTCCTCCGTCAGCGGCTGAAGGATGTCTTCGATCTCCTCCAGCGACCAGACGAAGAATTTGCCCTCCTCGCCTTCGCTGTCGGCATCGGTGGTGCTGTAAAAGCCGCCCTCCGGCGCGACCATCTCGCGCAGGACGTAATCGTAAGTTTCTTCGGCGATGCGCCGGAAGAAAGGATCGCCCGTCACCTGCCAGGCGTGCAAATACAGGCGGCTGAGCTGGGCATTGTCGTACAGCATCTTCTCAAAATGCGGCACCAGCCAGAAAGCATCCACACTGTAGCGATGAAACCCGCCGCCCAGTTGATCGTAAATGCCGCCCCGCGCCATCTTTTGCAGCGTCAGCGTGACGACGTGCAGCGTTTCTTCATGGCCGGTGCGGCGGTAGGCCCGCAGCAGATACTCCAGATTCATGGGGTTAGGGAATTTAGGCTGGCTGCCAAAACCACCGTTCACCTTATCAAAACCGCGGCGCAGCCCCACCGCCGCCATATTCAGCAAATTGGCGCTCAGGCCGATCTCATCACCCTCAAGATTCAATTCCGAGCGATCCAGCGCCTGGATGAGCCGGCGGGCATTTTCTTCCAGTTCCTCGCGGCGACTGGTATAAGCCTCGTGCACGGCCCTCAGCACTTCGCGGAAGGACGGCATACCGTAGCGGGGTTCCAGCGGGAAATAGGTACCGCCGTAAAAAGGATGGCCCTCCGGCGTAAGGAACACCGTCAGCGGCCAGCCGCCATGGCCCCGCGTCATCTGCACCACGGCCTGCATGTAAATATCGTCAATATCCGGGCGTTCTTCCCGATCCACCTTGATGTTGATGTACAGCTCATTCATCAGGGCGGCGGTGGGTTCATGCTCAAAACTTTCGTGGGCCATCACGTGGCACCAGTGGCAGGCACTGTAACCAATGCTCAGCAGGATGGGCTTATCTTCGGCCCGCGCTCTGGTCAGCGCCGCCTCCCCCCAGGGGTACCAGTCTACCGGGTTGTCCTGATGTTGCAGCAAATACGGGCTGGTCTCATGTTGAAGCCGATTCATCACACCTCTTATCTGTATCCAGCGTACCAGTTCCAGTTAACCCTTACCAGGTGAGCAGCGTGGGCGGTTCATCATCCGGTTTCAGGTAAATTTTCCACAATTCATCCAGCCAGTCCAGAAGCTGCTTCGTCACGGCCGGGGTCAGGCGCACGGCCGCCTCAAAATTGTGCGGCGAGAAAGCATACAAATTGGTGAAATACTTGCGCGAGATGCAAATCATATAATCGGTTCCCCAGCGCTCCGGCCCCCACAGGAAAGCCAGCCCGCCGGCATCGCGGCGCATCAGTTCCAGCCAGCGATTACGATCCATATCGCTGAGATCGTTCAGCCCGAAGCGCAGCGTAAGCATCGACCCCAGGGTGAAGGACAGTTGAATCACACGGGTGGCGACATCGGCATCCACAGTGAGGGTGGCGGCGTTGTCCTGGGTGGCCAGCGTGGCCACGCGGCGGCTGGAACTGGTGCCCAGGGTGCGAAATTTGATGATGGAGAGCATGGGCATGGCCGGAAAGCGCTTGCTCAGTTCCACATCCAGGTCAATTTCGCCGTTGAAGAACTGCTGCAACGTCCACGGGGCTTCTTCCGGCGCGCCGGTAAGGGCGTTGTCCGGCCGGGTAGCCAGCGAAGCGGCATCAATCACCCGGGGGACGGGCGGTTTGGCCGGGGTGATGAGCGCCGGTTTCACGTCCGGCGCGGCTGGCTCTGGCGGCGGCAGCGGGCGGTTGGAGGCCGACAGGATGGTGGCTTCCAGCGCCGGCGGCCGCGTGAGCGTGGGTTCCACCGGCGGCGCATCCGGCAGCGGGTCTACCGAGCGATCCGCATCCAGGGCGGCGGTCACGCTGTCCGCCGGGGCCGCGCCCGCTTCCGGCTCCTGAAAGGCCGAGATCATCCGCTTCAGGGTGCTGGAACGGCTGAGGAAGGTTTCTTCTTTGGGGTCGGACTGGCGGGCGGCCGGCAGGTTGTCAGCGGCAGCCGGGGCAGGCGGTTCGACGGGCGCAGGCGGCACATCATCGGCAAACATAACTTTATCCTGGGTTCGATGTCATCGTTTATTATAGAACAAATCGCCCATCTGACCACCCGGCGCTGACGGCGTACTCCCCCAATGGCTGGGGGTTACAGCACCACGGGGCGGCTGTTCTCATGTGGTGTTCAACAAAGACGGCTAAGATTTTCATGCCGAATACGTTATAATCAGCCCGTTCACAGGCGTTACAGGATATGTCATGCAGGATAACCGTACTCCCCCTGAAAGACCCGATCCATCCGGGCCACCCCCGCGCCCACCCTTCCAGCCAGACGACTGGCGTAAATGGATCTGGCCGGGGCTGCTGCTGTTCTTCTTGATCTGGGTAATTGTCTCCTCTGGCTCCTTCATGGCGGGCAATCAGGATGGCTCCAGTGTGGAGGTGCCTTTCTCACGGGTGCGCAACGAAGCCGCGGATAATATCGTTTTCATTGAAATTGACAGCAGCGGCATTACGGCCCGCGGCCGCTTTGATGAGCCAGTGATGGTGATGCTGCCGGACGGCCGCACGCTGGAAGCCACCCGCTTTACCACCACGCTGCCGCCGGATGGCGCACGGATTCTTCAGGACATTTTCCGCACCGAAAACACCAGTGCGCTGGTGGAAGGCAACCCGCCGCAATCGGTGCCGCTGCTGCTGCAACTGCTCATTCAGTTTAGCCCCATCCTGCTGGTGATCGCCTTCCTCATCTGGATGTCGCGCCGGGCCCAGGGGCAGATGGGCAATGTCTTCGGCTTCGGCCGTTCCAATGCCCGCGAATACGACTCGGAACGCCCGCAGGTGACGTTTAACGACATCGCCGGGCAGGATGCCGCCAAGGCCGAGCTGGTGGAAATTGTGGATTTTCTGCGGAACCCGGAAAAGTATATTCAACTGGGGGCGCGGGTGCCGCGCGGCGTGCTGCTGGTGGGCCCGCCCGGCACCGGCAAAACGCTCATGGCGCGGGCCGTGGCCGGCGAAGCCAACTGCTCGTTCTTCAGCATCGCCGCCTCTGAATTTGTGGAAATGTTTGTCGGCGTGGGCGCGTCCCGCGTGCGTGATTTGTTCAACCGGGCGCAGGAGAATTCGCCCAGCATCGTCTTCATCGACGAAATTGATGCCGTCGGGCGGCAGCGCGGGGCCGGCCTGGGCGGCGGCAACGATGAGCGCGAGCAAACGCTGAACCAGATGCTGTCCGAACTGGATGGCTTTGAGCAGGATGCCACCGTCATCGTGATGGCCGCCACCAACCGCCCGGACGTGCTGGACCCGGCGCTGCTGCGGCCGGGGCGCTTCGACCGCCAGGTGACGGTAGACCTGCCGGACAAAAAAGGCCGCCTGGAAATTTTGCAAATTCACACGCGGGGCAAACCGCTGGATCCCACCGTGCGCCTGGAAGACCTGGCCGCGGCGACCATTGGCTTCTCCGGCGCAGACCTGGCCAACCTGGCCAACGAAGCGGCCCTCAGCGCGGCGCGGCGCAATCGTAAAAAAATCCTCCAGGAAGATTTTTCGCTGGCGTTTGAGCGCATCATCCTGGGCACGGAACGCCCGCCCCTCTCCAACCAGGAAGAACGCCTGGTGGTAGCGTATCATGAAGCCGGGCACGCGGTGGCGGCCATGCTCACGCCGGGGGCCGACCGGGTGTTGAAAGTGACCATCACCCCGCGCGGGCAGGCCCTGGGCATTACGGCCTTCATGCCGGATGATGAGCGCCGCAATTATTCCCGCCGCTACCTGGAAGCCACGCTGAACGTGGCCCTGGGCGGGCGCGTGGCAGAAGAACTGGTCTTTGACGACATCACCACCGGGGCCAGCAATGACCTGCGCCGGGTGACGGATCTGGCCCGCCGCATGGTGGCGCAGTTCGGCATGAGCAGCAGCATTGGCCCGCTGAACTTTGGCGAAAGCGATACGCAGCCCTTCCTGGGCTACACCATCGCCCAGGGACGCACCTACAGCGAAGAAACGGCCGCCCGCATTGACGATGAAGTGCGGCAAATTGTGGACAGCGCCTACCACCGCACCCGCGACCTGCTGAACAACCACCGCGATAAGCTGGATGCCCTGGCCCAGGCGCTGCTGGCGCGCGAAGTGGTGGAACGCGATGAAGTGCTGCACCTGATGGGCATGGCGGAAAAGCCGCTGGATACGCCGGAAGTGGATACCCCCGCGCCCGTCACCACCACCACCCACACCGCCACGGCCGGCGGCCACAGCGACACCCCGCCGGAAGTATCGGCGTAGGCTGCCAGATCTGGAATCAGCAGGGCGCGAGATATTTCGCGCCCTGCTGTTTTTTCCCCCGGACGAATGCCGGTCTTAGTCGTCCTTTTCTTCCTGAAGCCGCGATTTGTTGGCCGCCACAATCTCCGCCTGGAGATGCGCCGGTACGCGCTCATAATGCGAGAACTTCATGGTGTAAATGCCGCGCCCGCCGGTCATGGAACGCAGATCGTTGCCGTAACGCATCATTTCGGCGAATGGCACCTGCGCTTTGACGATGCTGCGGCGGCCGATGGTATCTATCCCCTGCACATGCCCCCGGCGCGTGTTCAGGTCGCCCATGATGTCGCCCATCATCGCCTCCGGGATGGTGATGCTCACGTCCATAATCGGCTCCAGCAGCACCGGGCCGGCGTTGCGGAAGGCCTCTTTGAACGATTCGCGCCCGGCAATCTGGAAGGCAATATCTTTAGAATCGACCGCGTGCATTTTGCCATCGAAGGCGATGGCCTTCACCTGCACCACCGGGAACCCGGCGATCACGCCGCCTTCCAGCACGCTGCGCACGCCTTTTTCAGTGGAGGACAAAAACTGCCCGGAGATCGCGCCGCCCACCACCTGCGACTCAAATTCAAATGCGCCCTCAAAGGGCTGCACGCGCAGGCTCACTTCGCCAAACTGCCCCGCGCCGCCGGTCTGCTTTTTGTGGCGGTAGGTGGCCGCCTGCTCTTTCGTGATCGTTTCCCGGTAGGGCACGCGGGGTATTTCGGTATCCACGTTCACACCCAGCGCTTCGGCCCGCCGCAGCGTGACGGCCAGGTGAATTTCGCCCATGCCTTCCAGCACCACCTGCTTGGTATCGGCATCCTGCCGCCAGCGCAGCGTGGGGTCAGCCTCGCACAGGCCGGTGAGGATGGTGCCCATTTTGGCGCTGTCGGCCTGGGTGCGCGGTTTCAGCGCCAGGGCATACAGCGGGTCAGAAAATTCTGGCTTCACGATCTGGAAGCTCTGGTCTTTGTCCGCCAGGGTATCGCCGGTGCGCGTGTGCGACAATTTCGCCACCACGCCAATATCGCCCACGTGGAAGCGGGCCACCGGCATTTGCTCCTTGCCGCGCACGCTGAACAGGTTGGAGAAGCGTTCTTCCTTGCCCGTGGTCACGTTCACATTGCGGCCATCGGAAGAAATGGTGCCGGAGAAGATGCGGAAATAATTAAGCGTGCCCACGTAACGGTCGGTGGTGGTCTTAAAGACATAGGCCGCCAGCGGGGCTTCGTTCTTCTGCGGAGCCTGCAAATATTCAAATTTGTCTGCGCCCTGGCGCTCAATCCGCACGCGCCGTTCCGTGGGGGCCGAAACGTACACCAGCAGCGCTTCCAGCAGCGGCACCGTGCCGACGTTGTGCGTGCCAGAGGTGACGAAGACCGGCACCGTATTCAGCAGGTGGGAGCGCGATGCTTTACGCATCCCCTCGCGGATTTCTTCCAGCGACAGCGTTCCCTCATCAAAATATTTCTGCATCAGGTCATCGTCGGCTTCCGCGGCCGCTTCCATCAATTGCAGGTGCGCTGCGGCCACCATTTTCTGGAGTTCCGCCGGCAGGTCAGAGCGTTCCGCGCCCGCGCCATAATAGGCTTTTTGCGTCAGCACATTGACCACACCCTTAAAATGGGCCTCTTTGCCAATGGGCAGCATGACCGGCACAAATTTGTATTTGGGGAACGCCTCCTGAAGCTGTTCCAGCGCACCCTCAAAATTGGCATTTTCCCGATCCATCTTGTTGATGACCACGATCAGCGGCTGCTGGTATTCCCGCGAGTATTCCCACGCCAGTTCGGTGCCCACTTCCACGCCGGCGACGGCATCCACCACCACCACCACCGCATCGGCCACGCGGACGGCGTTTTTCATCTCGCCCTGAAAATCCGTGTAACCGGGCGTGTCCAGCACATTGATCTTGTGATCCTGAAATTCCAGCGGGATGAGCGAGGTCGCCAGCGACAGCCCGCGGGCTTTTTCTTCGTCCTCATAATCGGAGATGGTGTTCTTCTCTTCGATGCGCCCCATGCGGGTGGTCGCCCCGGTGTTGTAGAGCAGGGCCTCCACCAGGCTGGTTTTGCCGCAGCTCTGGTGGCCCACCAGGGCCACATTGCGGATTTTATCGCTGGTATACTCTCTCATAATGTGCCACATCCTTTAAAGCAAATTTAATAGAACCGGGAGCGCGGCACCATGCCCGCCCCCCAACATGCTTCAAATTTTAAGAGCAGATGAGAGGATTGTCAAAAAGCGGAATGTCATCAGATTTTGAGGGGGAACGGCACTGCCGGGCAGCGGGGCTTTCATCATAGCCCGTGCCCGGCCACCATGTTACAATGGCTGGCCGTTCAGCCATTGTTTGCACAGGATAACCCACAGCATGACTCCAAAAGATTTTCTGTTTCGCGGGGAGCTGGCCGAACTGGACCCGGATGTTGCCGACCTGGTACGGCATGAGACGGCCCGGCAGGCCCGCACCCTCATCATGATCCCCTCGGAAAGCACCATCCCGGAAGCTGTGCGCGAAGCGGTTGGCTCGGCCTTCCAGAATATTTACGCCGAAGGCTACCCCACCGAAGACACCCGCCGCCTGTCGCAGCAGGCCATTCTGGATTACAGCCGCCGCCTGCCGGAATACCGGCGTAATGCGGATGCGCGTTACTACAAAGGCACCGAATACGCCAACATCATCGAAGCGCTGGCCCGCCGCCGCGCGGCCGAAGTCTTCGCTAATGAGCGCGTCAGTGCCGATCAGTTGTTCGTCAATGTGCAGCCGCTCTCCGGTGCGCCGGCTAACAACGCCGTTTACACTGCCCTGCTGAAACCCGGCGATACCATCCTGAGCATGAATTTGATGTTCGGCGGGCACCTCAGCCACGGTGCGCCGGTCAACCGTACCGGCAAAACCTATAAAATCGTCCCCTACAGCATCCACCCGCAAACCGAAAACCTGGATTATGACCGGATGCAGGCGCTGGCGCTGGAACATAAGCCCAAAATTATCATCGGCGGCTACAGCAGCTTTCCGCTGGCCCCGGACTGGGCTGCTTACCGGCGCATCGCCGATTCTGTGGGGGCAATTTTGCTGGCGGATGTGGCGCACTTCGCCGGGCTGATTATCGCCGGGGCCTATCCCAGCCCGGTGGGCCTTGCCGATATTATCACCTTCACCACCCATAAAACGCTTCAGGGGCCGCGCGGGGCCATCATCCTCACCCACCATGCCGACCTGGCGGCCAAACTGGATCGCGGGGTTTTCCCCGGCGAACAGGGCGGCCCGCACATGAACGCCATCGCCGGGCTGGCGGTGGCGCTGCGCTTTGCCACCACCGATCAATTCCGCCAGTTGCAGCACGCCACGGTGGCCAATGCCCGCCGCCTGGCGCACATCCTGCAACAGCGCGGCCTGCGTATTCCGCACGGCGGCACCGATTCGCATGTGCTGGTGGTGGATTGCAAAAGCGTGGTCAGTGCGGAGGGCATTCCCCTCAGCGGCGACCTGGCCGCCCGCATCCTGGAGCTGGTGGGCGTGGTGTGCAACCGGCAGACCATCCCCGGCGATACCAGCGCCCTGCGGCCCTCCGGCATTCGCCTGGGCACACCGTGGATCACGCAGCGCGGCTGCACGCTGGCACACATCGACCGCCTGGGGAACGTGATCGCCGATGTGCTGCTGGCCTGCCGCCCGTGCCGCTACACCGATAAAACGGAACCCTTCGCCCGCATCCCCTTCGACACGCTGCAAACTGCCCGCCGGGCCATTCAGGACATCATCGGCAGCATCGGCATTGATACCGCAGTCGCGGCGGATGCCTACCCGCACCATTACGCTGATGAAACCATCCCCGACGGCTGGCAAATGCTGACGCTGACCGGCGACAAAGTGCGCCCCTTCCTGCACGCGGCCCTCACCTCCGCTGTGAACGCGCTGCAACCGGGGCACAGCCAGCCCACCGCGCTGCTGGAGACCGATGGCCGCGTGATGGCCACCGGCGTGCTGGAGATGGTCAGCAGCAGCGAGTATCGCCTGAGCGTGCGCCAGCAGGCGGCCCGCGTGGCGGACTGGCTGCGGGCGCTCTCCGATGGTTATGTGCTGTGCGATGAAGCCGATGTGCACGTGCGGCTGCCGGGGCCGGTGGCGGTGGTGTACAGCGGCGCAGCCCGCCCCCACACCCTGCCAGACGCGCCGGTTTATGCCGATAAGAGCTATTTCATCGGCATGAGTGGCCCGCACTTTGCCGGGGCGCAGCCGGTGGCACGGCCCCGTTTCACCTGGCAGGACAGCGAAAACGGCCTGCTGACCACCCCGCTGCACGCGCTGCATCAGCGCCTGGGGGCGAAACTGGCCCCCTTCGCCGGCTATGAGATGCCGCTGTGGTATGACCGGGTGCTGAGCGAGCATCAGGCCGTGCGTACCGGCGCGGGCATCTTCGATGTGACGCATATGGGCGTGTGGGATGTGCGCGGCGCAGGGGCCGAAGCCTTCCTGAATGTGCTGACGACCAACAATGTGACCGGACTGAAGCCGGGGCGCTCACACTATACCTTTTTGCTGGATGTAGACGGGCAGCCGCTGGATGACCTGTTAATTTATCGCCTGGCAGCAGATCACTTCTTCCTGGTGGTCAATGCCAGCAACGACGCGAAAAACCAGGCGTGGGTGCAGGCCGTGCTGGCCGGCGAGGTCATGATCGACCCGGCGCGGCCGTGGCGGCGGGCCGAAGGCGCGGACAGCCTGGTCCTGCGCGACCTGCGGGCTGCGTCGTCCGGGGACGACCGGCGGGTGGATATTGCGTTGCAGGGCCCGGCCAGCAGCGCTCTGCTGCACAAACTGGGCGGCAGCGCCGAAGACCTGGCGCAGATCGATCAACTGGCGTGGGCGGGCATCACCCGCGTCACCCTGGGCGGCTATGACCTGCTCGTCTCGCGCACCGGGTACACCGGCGAGCGCGTGGCTTATGAGCTGTTCCCGCACCCTGACCACGCGGCCGCGCTGTTTGAACGGCTGGTGAGCCTGGGCGCGGTGCCGTGCGGGCTGGCGGCCCGCGACAGCTTACGCATTGAAGCCGGTCTGCCGCTGTATGGCCACGAACTGGCCGGCGATTTGCACCTGACCCCGGCCGATGCCGGGATGAAAAGTTACGTCAGGCTGGAGAAGCCCTTCTTCATCGGCAAGGCTGCTTTCAGCGCCCGTGAAGCCACCCGCGATGCCGGCATCGCCCGCTTTCGGCTGGCCAAAGGCAGTCGCCCGGCCCACCCCGGCGATCCCATCATTGATGAGCGCGGGCGCGTGATCGGCCTGGTGACGAGTTGCAGCGTGGATGTCGAGGGCAACCCCACCGGGCTGGCGTACCTCAAAAACAGCTTCAGCAAGAAAGAAACACAGCTTGGCATCTTCGCCGGGTCGGCTAAAGCCCGCCGCGAGGTAGCCGGGTTAAGCCTGGGCGATAAAATCGCCCTGCCAGAAACGCTGACGATCCTCAGCCGCTTCCCGGAGAAATAGGCACAGCGGGCGGGGGCCCTGGTGGCCCCGGCCCGTCTTTAACGGCGATACCGATTGCGATTGGCGATTTCCATGGCCCGGCGGTGGCGGGCGAAAATGACCACCGTATCCCCGGCCGTCACCCGCAAATCATGCGCCGGCTGAATATCCACCCGGCCATTGTGGCAGTGCAGCACAATATCCATATCGTGCTGGCGTTGCAGGTCGCCCACGGTGAGGCCATCCATAAAGGAACCGGCGTTCACGGTAACACGCAGGGTGCTGTATTCTTCGTCCCCCACGTGCATCGTCTGCGAAATTTCGGCCCCCAGGGTGTGCCCGGCAAAGGCCGGGGCCACCAGGTCAGAGGCGCTCAGGACGGCATCCACGCCCAGCAGCGCCGTCATTTTTTGGGCGTACCACTCTTCCCACACACGGGCGACAATACGAATGTTGGGGCGCATATCGCGCACCTGCATAATTGCCAGCAAATTCGCCTGGTCGCTGCCGGTGCAGGCCACGAAGGCCTCCGCCTCTTTCACGCCGGCTTCCAGCAGCGTCGCCGCCACGGTGCCATCGCCGGGAATACGCTGAATGCGCATCTCGTCCAGCGCCTGCTGCACCCCCGGCTCCGGGTCATTGTCGATCACCACCAGCTCGATATTTTCGTGGTGCAGCAGCCGCGCCACGCGCAGCCCCACATGCCCGGCCCCGAACACGATCACATGATTGCGATAAGTAGACACCAGCGCCCGCCTCCATGCCTGCTGTCGTCCGCTGCGATCAAAAAACACCTGCACAAAATCCACCACGCCGTTGCCCACGATGAAGATGAACACCGGCGGCAGGGCATACCAGAACAGCATCAAATGCGCCTGGGGCGGCGCGTCAGAGGGCGCGTTGAGCGTCATCAATTGCAGCATGATATAGGGGCGATCAATGAGGGGGATGCTGCCCAGGCCGGCCTGCTCGTGCCATTCGCCATAGATGAAGCCGCCGCCGATCGTCACCAGCACGAAGGCCAGCAGCGGGCGGCGAAATTCCACCAGCAGCGTGCTGATATTGATGCCAATGGCTTTCAGGTAGCGCCAGCGGCGTACCAGGTGACGACGACGATAGGATTCTGGCAGCGTTGAATGCACCCCTGCGCCTTTCACAGCCCCGGTGATGCAGATGATTGTAGCAAATTCAGCCGGTTTCGGCGCGGCGGGAATGGCCCTTCAGGCACAGCGCCGCCACCGCTACAATCGCCATTCATGTATTCACCCTCACGCGGGATCAATCACGTTGGAACATCGGGTACGCTATAAAGTTTACTACGAAGACACCGACAGCCTGGGCGTGGTCTATTACGCCAATTATCTGAAGTATCTGGAGCGCGGCCGCACGGAATATGTGGGCCAGCAGGGGCGCGATATTCGGGCATGGAACGAGGCCGGCTTTTATTTCGTGGTGTACGCCATGAACATCCGGTTTCGCAAACCGGCGGAACTGGGCGATACGATTGAGGTGGTGTCCATCTTCAGCCTGCCGTCGGTCTATCGCGGGTTGTTTAAGCAGCGGGTGGAACGCAGCGGCGAGGCGCTGGTGGAGGCGGAGGTCGAAATCGTGTGCCTGGACAAAGCCCGCAGCATTTGCGAATTTCCCGCCCTGGGGGGCTAAACGGGGGCGACAACCGTGGTCGCCGCCCCCGCCGGCTTAATCCGCCGCGCCGGGCAGCGCCGGGGCGCAGCACAGCACCAGTTGTTTGGCCGCCCGCACTTCATCCAGCCGTTTCACCGGCGCATGGTGCGGCGCAGTATGCAGCAGTTCCGGGGTCTGGCGGGCTTCGACGGCGATCTTCTTCATCACGTCGATGAATTCATCGAGCGTTTCTTTGGTTTCGGTCTCGGTCGGTTCGATCAGCAGCGCTTCCGGCACGATCAACGGGAAGTAATTGGTGGGCGGGTGAATGCCATAATCCATCAGGCGCTTGCTGATGTCCAGCGCGTGGATGCTCTCTGCGCCGTCCAGCCGCGCTTCGATGACGAATTCGTGCCCGCAGTAGCGCGGATAGGGAATCTTGTAGGTGTCCATCAGCCGGGCCCGCACATAATTGGCGTTCAGCACCGCATGGCGCGACACATCGCGGATGCCGCTGTCGCCATAGATGCGAATGTAGGCATAGGCGCGGACGTGCATCCCGAAATTGCCCTGGAAGGCTTTCAGGCGGCCAATGCTTTTGGACGGCATGACGAAGCCATACAGCGGCGATTCGTCCGGCTCGCTGGCTTCTTCCAGAATATCCACCACCGGGCCCGGCAGGAACGGCTTCAGCTTCGCATTCACCCCCACGGGGCCGCTGCCGGGGCCGCCGCCGCCGTGCGGCGTGGAAAAGGTCTTGTGCAGGTTGTAATGCATCACATCGAAGCCCAGTTCGCCCGGCTTGACGATGCCCATGAGCGCGTTCATGTTCGCGCCATCCATGTACATCAGCCCGCCGGCGTTGTGCACGGTTTCGATCACATCCAGGATGTGCTCTTCAAACAGCCCCAGCGTACTGGGCACGGTAATCATCATCCCGGCGATGCTGCTGCCCTGCTCACGGCAGACCTGCTTCAGCGCGTTCATATCCACATCGCCGCGCTCGTCCGACGGCAGTTCCACCACCTCAAAGCCGGCCATGGTAACGGTCGCCGGGTTGGTGCCGTGGGCACTGTTGGGGACGAGAATTTTGGTGCGCTGTGTATCCCCACGATCCAGGTGATAGCGGCGGATCATCAAAATGCCGGCGAATTCGCCCTGTGCGCCGGCGGCCGGGGCCAGGCTGACCGCCTCAAACCCGCTGATCTCGCCGAGCCAGCGCTGCAATTCATACATCAGCGCCAGCGCCCCCTGGGCCCCTTCGGTATCGTGCAGCGGGTGCAGCGCGGCAAAGCCGGGCAGCCGGGCCATATCCTCGTTCAGCTTGGGGTTGTACTTCATGGTGCAGGAGCCAAGCGGGTAAAAACCCTTATCAATGGCATGGTTAAGCTGGCTGAGCTTGAGGTAATGCCGCACCACCTGAAGCTCGCTCACTTCCGGCAGCTTCAGGTCATCGCGCAGCAGGTCAGCGGGCAGCGGCGCGGCCGGCACATCACAGACCGGCAGGTTTACGCCCACGCGGCCCGGCACGCTCAGCTCATAAATCAACGGTTCCAGCGGCTCCGGCGTGGCCACCTGTTCCGGCATGGTCATTCGCAGCGTCATCGTTATTTTACCTTCCCCAGCACATCCACCAGCACATCAATTTCTTCCTTCGGGTTCATTTCCGTCACGCACAGCAGCATATGCTGTGCCAGGTGCGGGTAATCCTGGCCCACGTCGTAGCCGCCAATGATGCCTTCCGCCACCAGCGCCTGATTCAGGGTCGCCACCGGCTGCGGGCAGCGCACCAGAAACTCATTGAAGAAAGGCCGTTCCCGGTTTACCTGGTAACCAGGCAGCGCCGCGATGCGGTCGGCGGCATAATGCGCTTTGTGATAATTCAATTCCGCCACCTGGCGCAGGCCGGTTTTGCCCATCAAGGCCAGGTACATGGACACGCCCAGAGCCATTAAACCCTGGTTGGTGCAGATGTTGCTGCTGGCTTTTTCGCGCTTGATGTCCTGCTCACGCGGGCGCAGCGTCATCACATAGGCGCGGCGGCCGTCCGTATCGACACTTTCGCCGACGATGCGGCCGGCAATCTTGCGAACGAATTCCTGTTTGCAGGCGAAGAAGCCCACATAGGGGCCGCCAAAGCTCAGCGGCACGCCCACCGGCTGCGCGTCACCGACGACAATATCCGCCCCCAGGCTGCCAGGGCTTTTGAGCATCCCCAGGGCCAGCGGGTTGGCCACCACCACCAGCACCGCGCCGGCGCGATGCACTTTTTCCGCCAGCCCGGCCAGGTCTTCGATCTGGCCGAAGAAATTGGGATACTGCACCGCCAGCATCGCCGTCTTATCGTCCAGCAGGTCGGCCAGCGCGGCGGCCTGGGCCGGAGCGTCGTCGCCCACGATCTGCACGTCGCGCCCCTGATGATAGGTGCGGACGACTTCGCGGTAATGGGGGTGAATACCGGGGCTGAGGATGATTTTGTTGCGCTTACCCTTCGTCACCTGAAGCGCCACCGTCACCGCTTCCGCCAGGCTGGTCGCGCCGTCGTAGTGGCTGGCGTTGGCGGCATCCATGCCGGTCAGGGCACACATCATGCTCTGGTATTCAAAGGTCGCCTGGAGCGTCCCCTGCGAAAATTCCGGCTGATACGGGGTGTAGGCGGTGTAAAATTCGCCGCGCAGCAGCAAATGATTGACGGCGGAGGGGATGAAATGATGATAGGCCCCCGCCCCGCGAAACAGGGCGAAATCCTGCGCGTGTTCGTTGGATTCAGCCAGGGCCAGCATTTCGCGGGCCACTTCCACTTCGCTGAGGGGAGCCGGCAGCTTAAGCCGGGGAAAGCGGTGGGTGGCCGGAACGGCCTCGAACAAATCTTCAATCGTGGTCACGCCGATGGCGGCCAGCATTTGCCGGCGCTCAACATCGGTATGCGGAATATAACCCATGACGTGCTATCCTCACTGTTGTCTGGCTGGTGAAGGCTGCGGGAGCAGCGGTTTAACGACTTTCACAGTAGGTCTGGTAGGCGGCCGCGTCCATCAGTTCCGCCAGGCCACTGGCATCGCTGAGGCGTAATTTCACCAGCCAGCCTTTGCCATACGGATCGGCATTGATGGTGTCTTCTTCGCCCTTCAGGGCTTCGTTCACCGCCAGGATTTCCCCGGCGATGGGGCTGTAAATTTCTGACGACGCTTTGACCGATTCGACTTCCGCCACAGCATCGCCGGCGGCCACTTTTGCGCCCGGTTCCACCGCATATTCGACATAGGTCAAATCATTCAGCGCGTCCTGGGCGTAATCGCTGATGCCCAGGGTAGCGATGTCGCCTTCGACGCGCACCCATTCGTCACTTTTGGCGTATTTCAGGTCGGACGGATAGTTTAACGCTGCCATACTTGTGTCTCCTTATGTTATGGATGGCTAACCGCAGGAACGAAAAAAGCGCTCCAGCCGGTATGCTGTGCGCTCTGTTAGCGAACTTCCAGAGGTGGCAGTCCTGTAAATCCCGTGACCTGAGAGTTTCGTCATCCGTCCAGCATGTACGGATGCCTTGCCCCTTCGGTGGTCTGCGCGGTGCAGACGCTCTCTTTACAGAACCATATGATCGTCTTTGATTGTACTCAGGCCGCCCGCGGCTGGCAACTACCAGTTATGCCGTACAGGGGCGCGGGCAGTGCTGCTACAATAGCGGCGATGATCGTTGGCTACAGGACAGGACACGCATGGAAAAGCAAAAACGTTCGCTCCCCGGCTGGCTGATGGGCATGGCGGCCGGGATGGTCGTGGTGGCGGTGGTGGCGGTGGCGCTGCTGATCGCCCTCAGGCTGAGCAGCCAGACACCGGAGACGGATGACGCTTACGATGGCATCACCCGCATCGACCCACCCCGCCCCATGCCCGATTTTACGCTGACCAATCAGCAGGGGCAGCCGCAGACGCTGGCGGCGCTGCGGGGCCAGCCGGTGCTGCTGTTCTTCGGCTTTGCCAGTTGCCCGGATGTGTGCCCGCTGACGATGACCGAATACCAGGCCATCGAGAGCGTCTTTGGCGACCGGCTGCATTATGTTTTCATCAGCGTGGATGGCGGGCGCGATACGCCGGCGGTGCTGACCGATTTTCTGGCGCGGCGCGGGTCGCCCTCGTTCATCGGGCTGACGGGCGACCCGGCGGACGTGCGGCGCATCGGGGCGGATTACGGCGTGACGTTTGAGTATGGCGCGGCCGATGCCAGGGGCAATTATCCCGTCAATCATACGCCTTCTATTTTTGTGCTGGATGCGGACGGGCGCTGGCGGATGGAATTCGCCTTCGGCATGGAAATGTCGGTGATGATTGACGCGCTGCGCGAACTGGCCGGGGCGTAGTCCGGGCACCGGCGGCCCGCGCTAACCGGGCTGCCGGGCCAGCGTATACCAGGCTTCCAGCCCGGCAGCATCCAGGAAGCCATCGGCCGCGCCGGCCACGCCGATTTTGTAGGAAGCGAAGACGGCGGCTTTGTGCAGCGCCAGGTCGGCTGCGCCGCCGGCCCCATAAGTATGCAGAAACGCCGAAAAGAGCGCATCACCCGCGCCAATGGTGTTCACCACCGGGCGCGTGGTGACGGCCGGCACCTGGTACAGCGGCGCACCGCGCACCGCCAGCAGCGCCCCGGCCTGCCCCATGCCCACCACGGCCACCGCCGGGTCATACCGCGCCTGAAGCTGGCGCAGCCAGTCCGCCGGGGGCACCGGCAGCCGTTCATGGCTCTGGAACAGAATATCCGCCGCGGCCATAAAATCGCGGTTGTAGGCATCGTCCAGGTCAGCGATGGCGTGGACATCGGTGGCCAGTGGAATGCCGGCCGCCTGCACCTGCGCCAGCAGCGGGCGGGCAAAATTGATGTTGCACAGCACCGCCAGATCGACCGTGGGCAGCAGCGCGGTGAGCGCGGCCGCGGGATAGGCCGCATCCTGAATATTTTTGAGGTCGGTATAACTGGCCCGCCGGCCGGCGGCATCATACAGGATGACCGACTGCGGCGTGTGTTCCAGCAGCGGCAGCACATGGTCCGCCGCCACGCCCATGTCGGCCAGGGCATGGCGCACCAGTTGCCCGCCGGCATCCTGGCCGATCAGCGCCAGGAAGCTCACCCGGTGCCCCAGCACCGTCAGCGCCCGGCACACGTTGTAGCCCACGCCGGAGACGCTGCTCTGAATGCCAAAAAAGGGGAAATGCTGCGACTGATACGGCACCGGGAAGGCCTCAATCCGCAGCGTGGTTTCAATATTAATCAGTCCGGCGACCAGGATGTGCATGGCTCAGCGGGCTAAATAGGGCATGATCGTCGTGACCACCTCATAATTGCTGGTGCCCAGCCAGCCGGCCACCTCCTCCGGGGTAATTTCGTCGCTGCCCTGTTTGCCCAGCAGCACCACCTCATCCCCGGCGGAAACATCAATGTCAGTGACGTTGACGGCGCATTTTTCCATGCTCACACGGCCCACCAGCGGCACGCGCTGCCCGTTGATGAGCACTTCGCGCCAGGTGGCCGGCGCACGCCGCAGGCCATCGGCATAGCCCACCGGCAAAATAGCGATGCGTTCCGGGCCGCGCGTGATATAGGTATTGCCATAGCCCACCGGATGCCCCGCCGGCAGCAGCTTCACCTGGAGCACAGTGGTTTTCCACGTCAGCAGCGGGCGCAGGCCGGCCGGCAGGGTCATCGTCTCCGGGGTGAGGCCATACAGCACCAGGCCGGGCCGCACCATGTTGAAGAAATAATCCGGCGAGCGCAGCACCGCGGCCGAATTGGCGGCATGGACGTATTTAAACTGAAAACCACCCGCCCGCAGCATCCGCACCAGGTTCTTGAAGGTTTCAAGCTGCGTTTGCGTGTGCGCCGGGTCGGTATCGGCCGCCGAAAAATGCGTCATGATGCCTTCCAGCGCCACATGCTTGAGGGCGTGCAGGTGCCGGAACATGGCCACCGTATCCGCCGGCAGCACGCCCAGGCGGCCCATGCCGGTATCCAGCTTCACGTGATATTTCAGTTGGCCGCCCACATCGCGGGCGGCCCGGTCATACATCCGCGCCAGTTCCAGGTCAAACACGGTGACGGTGATATTCTGCTGAACAGCCTGGCGCACAGCGCTGGCCGGGGTATAGCTCAGCACCAGGATGGGCGCTTCGATGCCGGCATCGCGCAGGGTGAGCGCTTCGGCGATGTTGGCCACGGCCAGGTAGCCCGCGCCGTTCAACAGGGCGATGCGGGCCGCCATGATGGCCCCGTGGCCATAAGCATTGGCCTTCACCACCGCCATCAGCGTCACTTCCGGCGGCAGAAGCTGGCGAATCACGCGGACATTACCGGCGAAAGCCTCGCGGTCAATTTCCAGCCAGGCCGGGTGCAGCGGGCGCGACGGCAAACTGACGGATTTGGCCGTCTTCTGCTGGCGCACCAGCAGCCGGGCATCGGCCGGGTCGGCCAGCAGCGCCCGCACCACTTCCTCCATACGGACGGACTCACCGCCCTTGATGAGGACAATATCATTCTCATTCAGCTTCAGGTCATCCAGCACGGCGACGGCATCCTGCACGCTGTAGGTGGTGCGTACCGCGTTGATGTCCTTGCCCTGGTCGATAGCCGCCCGCCCCACCAGCGCCGCCTGGGCCCCCTGGGTGACGATGACATCGGCCACTTCGGCCGCCCGCAGCCCGATGGAGCGATGGGCATACTGGCTGTTCTTGCCCAGGTGGTCAATATCGCCCATGACGAAAATAATGCGCTGCCCGTCCATGCGGACGTAATTCAGCCAGTCCAGGGCCATCATGGTGGAGGCGACCCCGGCTTTGTAGGTATCGTCGATGAGCATGGCCCCGCTGCGACCGTTGAGGGGGTTCATGCGCCCCGGCAGGTAAGGCAGTTCGGTCAGCGCTTTCAGCGCGTCTTCCAGCGGGATGCCCACCTGCACCCCGATGGTGAGGGCGGCCAGCAGGCTGTACAGATGCTGTTTGCCCACCACCGGGCTCCAGCGGCCCAGGTAACGCTCCTCGTAGCGCAGGTCAAAGCCGGTACGATCCAGCCCCGGCTTCAGGTTATACATCATCATATCCGCGCCGAAGACATCAATGCCAATGGTGCGCACGCGCCCTTTGGCCCGCGTCAGCATTTCGCGGGTGGCTTCGTCATCGTTGTTCAAAATCAGCAGCGCATCCGGCGAGCGCAGGTAATCCACCAGGGCATAATAATCTTCGCGGTACTGCTGGCAACTGGCGAAGGACGACCGATGCACACAATCAATATTGGTGATGATGCCAATATCCGGCTGGAGCGTTTCCACCATCTGCCGCATATCATCCGGCTGGGTGATCTCCAGCTTCATCACCACATAGTCATATTCACTGCTCAGATGCGCCATGGACAGCGCCAGGCTCAGCCGGCCGTCGTCATCCAGGTTGCCCTGATGCACGCGATAGCGCGTGGCCAGCACGCGGGTGATGGCCGCGGCCGTCAGCGATTTGGCCGAGGAGCCAGAGACCACAATCCGGCGCACTTTCATCTTGCCCAGGGCAAACTGCGCCCAGGACATCAGCGCTTCCACCGTATCGCGCACCATCAACACCGAAACCCCGGTGGTATCGCAGCCGGGCGGCCCCACACAGATCACCCCGGACACACCATTCTGGATCGCTTCTTCGATGTAGTGATGCGTATCGACCTGGCTGGTACGCAGCGCCACATACAGCAGCCCTTCCCGCGCCTGCTGCGGGTCAAGGCAAAAATCCGTAAAGAGCTGTGCGGCAGGATCGCCGTAAAGCTGACCGTTGGAGGCTCGGAGTAAATCGTAGAGGCTTATCATAGCGGGCAGTATAACACCACCGGTCATTTACTGCCACCTCCCCCGGCCCGGGCCGGGCCGCCTGTCCCGTAACGAGTCGGCGGAGATGGTGTGTTATAATGCGGGACATTATTGTTTACAGGAAGTGACAGGCATGGCCTTTCAGTTTGAGCTGCTGGCCCAGGACGGCGCGGCGCGGGCGGGCATTTTGCACACCCCGCGCGGTATGATTCCCACGCCGGTCTTTGCCCCGGTGGGCACCCAGGCCACCGTGAAGGCGCTGCCCCCGCGTGACCTGCACCGCGACCTGAACGCCGCGCTCATCCTGGCCAATACCTATCATCTGCACCTGCGCCCTGGCGAAGACCTGGTGCAGCAGATGGGCGGGCTGCACCGCTTTATGGACTGGGAGGGCCCGATTTTGACCGATTCGGGTGGCTTTCAGGTGTTCAGCCTCACCGAGATCAACCGCATTGATGAGGACGGGGTGACGTTTCGCAGCCACATTGATGGCAGCCTGCGCCGCCTGACCCCGGAAAGTGCCATCCAGATCCAGGAAGCGCTGGGCGCGGACATCATCATGTGTTTTGACCAGTGCCCGCCGCCCACAGACCGGGCGCTGGTGACGGTGGCGGTGGCGCGTACCCATCGCTGGGCGCAGCGCTGCCGGGCCGCCCACCCGGACGACAGCCGTCAGGCGCTGTTTGGCATTGTGCAGGG
>JALOOI010000217.1 GCA_025454495.1 Anaerolineae bacterium | reverse complement strand
GCGCGGGCGGTGGACGCGCGGCTGCTGCTGCTGCTGGAGCCGGCCAACCCCATGCAGGAGATGCTGGCCGAAGCCGCCCGGCGGCAAATTCCGGCAGAAGTCCTGCTCATTCGCAGTGATCTTGACCCGACGGTGAGCCTGCGCCTGCGCGGGCGGCTGCGGGCGTGGCAGCCGGATATTGTGCATACCCACCTCATCCATGCTGACCTGTTCGGGCTGGCAGCGGCGAAGCTGGCCGGCGTAAAAGTGATCCTCAGCGGGCGGCATAACGATGACAGCTTTCGCTATCATCCGGCCGTGCGGGCGCTCAACCGGCTGCTGTGGCGCGGCTTCAGCGGTGGCATTGCCATTTCGGACGCGCTGCGCCAGTTCACCACCGGCATTGAGGGCGCACCCGCCCACAAAGTGCGCGTGGTGACTTATGGCTTTGAATACACCCCGCCGCCGCCCGCCGACCTGGCGCAGGCCCGGGCCGATCTGCTGGGCCGGCACAGCCTGCCGCCGGAGGCGCTGCTGGTGGGGCTGGCCTGCCGCCTGGTGGAGCAAAAAGGGGTGACGTATGCCCTGCGGGCCTTCAGCCAGGTCGCCGCAGACTTCCCGGCGGCGCATTTGCTCATCGCCGGCGACGGTGAACTGCGCCCGCTGCTGGCCGCGGAAGCGACCGCGCTGCGCCTGGCGGAACGGGTGCATTTCCTGGGCTGGCAGGACGATGTACCGCGCCTGCTGGCCGGGCTGGATGTGTTCCTCATGCCCAGCCTGTGGGAGGGCTTCGGGCTGGTGCTGCTGGAGGCGATGTCCAAACGCCTGCCGGTCATCGCCAGCGCCGTGAGCGCCATCCCGGAAGTGGTCGAACACGGTGTAACCGGGCTGCTCGTCCCCCCGGCTGACCCCGACGCACTGGCGCAGGCGCTGCGCGTGCTGCTGCCGGATCGCAGCCTGCGGGCCTACCTGGGGCTGAACGGCGAAGATCGGCTGGATCGGCTGTTCAGCGCGGCCCGCATGGCCGAGGAAACCATCGCCGTGTATGAGGATTTTCTTACCCGCACCCGGCCGTAGCGCGGCCAACACAAAGTGAGCGTTTATGCCCCTGTTCCAGTATCATCCCGCCCTGGTGGCGGAATTTCCTGCCCTGCACGCCGGGCTGCTGCTGGTGCAGGGGGCGCAGAACCCGCCCTCATCAGCGGCGCTGCGGGCCCGTTACCAGGCCGAACAGCAGGCCGTGCTGGCCCGCCTGGGCACGACTCCCCTCAGCGATCTGGAGCCGCTGGCGGCCTGGCGGGCGGTCTTCCGCGCCGGCGGGGTAGACCCCACGCAGTACCGCAGCGCCCCGGAAGCGCTGCTGCGCCGCCTGACCAAAAAAGGCGATCTGCCTTGCATCAATACCCTGGTGGATGCCGGTAATCTGGTCAGCATTCGCCATGCGCTGCCGGTGGCCGTGCTGGACAGGCGGGCCATTCACGGCGGGCTGACGGTGCAGCGGGCCGCCGGCACCGAAACCTTCATCGACCTGCACGAAACGGAAACGGTACAGCCCGCCCCCGGCGAAATCATCTTCTGCGATGAGCAGCAGCAGGTGCTGGCCCGGCGCTGGTGCTGGCGGCAGAGCGCCACCAGTGCCGCCGGCGCAGCCACCACCGACGCGCTGATTACGATTGAGGCGCACCATGCCGGCGGGGCGCAGGCGGTGCCGGCGGCCACGACCGAACTGGCAGCGCTGCTGACGGAATTTGCCGGCGGCACGGTGCGTTATGCCTTCCTGCACGCCGGCCAGCCGGTGTTTGACTGAGCGCAGCCACGGATTGAGATAGCACCATGTGCGGCATTTTTGGGCATTATCACCCCGGCGGCGCAGATGCGGCCCTGGTTCACCGCATGGCGCACACGCTGGCGCACCGCGGCCCGGATGGCTACAGCGTCCATGAGGATGGGCCGCTGGCTTTCGGCGCGGGGCGGCTGGCCATTATTGATCTCAGTGCGCCCGCCGGCGTGGTCTTCAACGAAGATCGCCGCGTGAGCATCGTCTTCAACGGCGAAATTTACAATTACCGGGCCCTGCGGGCGGGCCTGGAGCGCGACGGACATCGCTTCGCCACCGGCACGGATACCGAAGTGATCGTGCATGGTTATGAAGCCTGGGGCGCGGCGGTGCTGGATCGGCTGGAGGGTATGTTCGCCTTCGCCCTGTGGGACAGCCGCCACCACCGCCTGCTGCTGGCGCGGGATCGCCTGGGGGAGAAGCCGCTGTATTATGCCCGGCTGCCCGGCGGGGCGCTGCTGTTCGCCAGCGAGATCAAGGCGCTGCTGCATCACCCGGCGCTGCGCCCGGCCGTCAATCATGACGCGCTGGCCGCTTACCTGACCCTGGGCTACACCCCGCCCCCGGCCACGCTGTTCGCCGGCATTCATAAGCTGGCCGCCGGCACGCGGCTGTCGCTGGCCGGCGGGGACTGGCAGGCGGAGCGCTACTGGCAGCCGGTCATGCAGCCGGCCGACCCCCTGCCCGCTTATGACGCGGCCGTGGCCGCCGTGCGGGCCGCCGTCACGCAGGCGGTGGAATCGCGGCTGGTGGCCGATGTGCCGGTGGGGGCTTTCCTCAGCGGCGGGGTGGATTCTACGGCGGTGGTGGCGCTGATGCAGCGGGCCACCGGCACGCGCCTGCACACCTTCACCGTCGGGTTCGACTTTGCGCCCGGCAGCCCCGGCGATACCAAATTCAACGTGGACGCGCATTATGCCGCCCGCGCCGCCCGGCACCTGGGCACACAGCATCACCGCATCACCATTCTGGATGCGCCGGTAGCGGAACTGCTGCCGCACCTCATTTACCAGATGGATGAACCCATCGCCCAGCACAGCATCATCCAGAGCGCTTATGTAGCGGCGCTGGCCCGCCAGCGCGGGGTGCCGGTGCTGCTCTCCGGCGATGCCGGCGATGAGCTGTTCCTGGGCTACGGCCACTACCAGTCTGACCAGGTGCTGGCGCGTTTTTTGCGCCTGCCCGGCTGGCTGCGGAGCCGCCTGCTGCTGCCCCTGCTGCGCCGCAGCCGCTATGCCGACCTGGCGCACAAAGCCGAAGACCTCACCCCCGCCGGGCGCTATCTGGCGTGGATGCGCCAGTTTAGCCCGGCCGAAGCGGCCGCCCTGCTGGCCGACCCGGCGCAGGCGGCCGGCGTGGGGCCCGCCCTGGCCGCGCGGCTGGGCCCCCTGCTGGCACAGCCCACCACCCGCCACTTTGCCGACCGCATCGCTTTCGCCAGCCTTAACCTGTGGATTCCCGAAGATAGCAACATGCGCGTGGACAAAATGAGCATGTTGATGAGCATCGAAGCGCGGGCCCCCCTGGAAGATCACCGGCTGGTGGCGCTGGCGCTGGCGCTGCCGCTGGCGTACAAGCTGCGCGGGGGCACCTTCAAAAAGGTGTTCAAGGATGCCGTGGCCCATGTGGTGCCGCCGGACATTCTGCAACGGCCCAAATGGGGCTTCATCCCGCCTACGTCCGACTGGCTGCGGACGACGTTACGGCCGCTGGTGACGCGCTATTTAAGCCGCGAGTATGTGGCGGCGGCCGGGCTGGTGCAGCCCGAGGCGGTGGCGCAGCGGGTGGAGGAGCATCTCAGCAAACGGGGCTATCACCTGAAGCCGCTGTGGTCGCTGCTGACGCTGCACCTGTGGCACGCGCTGTACATTGATGGCAGCCTGGCGCTGCCCGGCCGGTTGACCCCGGCCGATGTGGTGGCGCGGGCGCGGGTGGAAGACTGAGGGCCGCGCTTCAGGAGCTTTTTAGCCCGTGAATGCGGGTGATTTCATCCAGTTCCGCCAGCGCTTCGCTCAGCCGCCCCGCGGCCCGCAGCAGCCGCACGCGAAACCCGCGGGCATTCGTATCCGCCGGGTTCAGCCGAATGAGCGTTTCAATGTCCGCCAGCGCCGCCGCCGGCCGCTCCTGCGCCATCCACAGCTGATAGCGTTTGTAAAGCACGTCCGTATTGGCCGGGTTCAGCCGCAGCAGCGCGTTCAATTCGTCCAGCGCCGCCGCCGCCTGCCGGCGCTCCATCCAGATGTAGTAGCGCTGGTAGTACGCATTCGTATCGTCCGGGCGCAGGCGGGTCACTTCGTGCAGTATCGTCACGGCGGCATCAACCTGGCCGCTGTCTTTCAACAGCCCCACCAGGTGATAATGAATGCTCACCTCACCGGGCCGCAGGCGGATAATTTCGTAACAGGTGGCAATGGCCCCCGGCACATCGCCGGTCTTTTGCAACAACTGCACCAGATCATACTGCACGCTCAACTGGCCCGGCTTCAGCGCCACGATCTGGCGGAAGGTGGCCAGCGCACCGGCAAAATCGCCGCTGTCGCGCTGAAGGTGCGCTTTCTGGTACAGGGCGCTCAGCCCCACCGTCGAGTCGCCCGCGGCCGGGCGGGCGACCGGCACCGGCAGCAGATACACGCTGCCACAAAAACGGCATTGCAGCGCCTGCCGCTGGACATCCGCCAGGGTAAAAAATGCGCCGCAGTTGCTGCATTTAAATTCCTGCATTCAACGCTCCGGTGGCGGCCGGCGCTGCGCCATGGCCTCGCTGACAGAGGGCGTGCGAACACGCCCCCGCTGCTTAATTATCAATCGCTTCCACCGGGTCTTGCCCAAAGGACTCCGGCGGCTTGATGGTGAACATGTAACCCACGCCGCGCTCGGTGCGGATGTAATGCGGATGATGCGAATCCGCTTCCAGCTTGCGGCGCAGCCGGTGCATGTGGACGCGCAGCGTATCCTCGAACACATCTTCGGAGGGCCACACACGGGCGATCAACATGCGGTTTTCCACCACCCGTCCGGCATTCCGCAGCAGCACATGCAGCAAAATGGATTCCGTGGGCGTGAGGCCGATGGTCTTCTTGTTCAGCACGATGCGGTTATGGGCGAAATCAATCTCCAGGTTTTCATCAATCTGGACGATGGGTTCGCTGGCATAATCCAGGCTGGGCATCCGCGACAGCACCACCTGCACGCGGGCTTCCAGTTCGCGCAGTTCAAACGGCTTCACGATGAAATCTTCGGCATATTTCTTCAGCCCCTGCACGATAGTTTCGGTATCGTTGCTGGAGGTGACGAAGATGATGGGCACATCGGCCATGGTCTTCAGGCGGCTGGCCAGTTCAAAGCCATGCATACTGGGCAGCCCCAGATCCAGCAGGGCGATGTGTGGCAGCCCGCGCTGGCGCACGCCTTCCAGCGCTTCCGGCGCGTCCCCGTAGGGGGTCACTTCATAGCCATTCTTGGATAAAAAATCCACGATGAGCTGGCTTACAGTTGAGTCGTCTTCCACCAGCAGGACTTTGGACTTTTTCACCGGCTTACCCTTTCCATAACGCTATTTAGTCATCGACTTCTTTATGTAACAAATATACACTGTACGTAATATAACTTCAAAGGTGAATTTTGACCAATTTTCCACTTTTTATATGTGCGCTTTTTTTATGGCACACGAATAGATGGCCGTGCCGGCGGCCAGATCAACAATTGCCGTCCGGCGCAGGAAGGCCTACACTACACCGGCATTCATCAGCAGCGAAAAAGGGGCCGGACGATGCCAAGCGTGGCCGGAATTGTGCGCCGCCGTCACAATCGCAAACAGCGCCGCCAGCAGCAGCGCTCCCGCGGGCGATTATGGTCGGGCATTGGCGGGCTGCTGCTGGTGCTGCTGGTGCTGGTACCGCTGCTGGCCGTGGCGGCCGTGTCGCTGGTGCTGTATGGTCGGGCGGCGGCCACGCTGGTTGACAGCCCGGATACGCTGGCCGAAAGCACGGCCGCCGGCACCACGCGCCTGTATGATCGCAGCGGGCAAACGCTGCTGTTCAGCATCAGCGATGCCGCCGGCAGCGGCCCGCCGCCCACGCTGGCCCAACTGCCGCCTTATGTGTGGCAGGCCACGCTGCTGATGCAGGATGCCGATTTTTTGCAGCAGCCTCCCCCCGGCCCCATCGACACGCTGACGCGCCTGTGGCGCTATGTGCTGGGCCTGCCGCCGCTGCCAGACACCTCCCTCACCGGGCAACTGGTGAGCAACGCGCTGCTGCCCCGCGCCCGCCACAGCGGCCTGGATGATGCCCTGCTGCAACTGGTGCTGACGGCCGAAGTCAGCCGCCGCTACACGCCGGAGCAAATTTTGGGCTGGTATTTGAACACGGCCTATTATGGCAAAGATGCCTACGGCATCGACGCAGCGGCCCGGCTGTACCTGGGCAAGGACGCGGCCGGGCTGGCGCTGGATGAAGCGGCGCTGCTGGCGGCCATCCCGCGCGCGCCGGAGTATAACCCCTACGATGATGAAGCCTCGGCCCGCGGACGGCAGACCAACCTGCTGCGCGACCTGCTCGGCAACGGCCTCATCACCCAGCCAGATTTTGAAGCGGCCATCAATCGTTTTACGCCGCTGCGGGTTGACCTGCTGCAACTGCCGCAGGCCGCGCCGGAATTTGCCCTCTATGCCCGCGAACAGGCCGAAGACATCCTGAATGGTCTGGGCCTCAGCGGGGCGCGGCTGCTGGCCCGCGGCGGGCTGCGCATCACCACCACGCTGGATATGGATTTATACCACCAGGCGGAATGTGTGCTGCGGGCCCACCTGGCGCAGGTCGCCGGGGCGCGGCCGGCAGACCTCACCACGCTGGACGGCGCGGCCTGCGCGGCGGCGGCCTATCTGGCCGTGCCCGAGGGCCCCATCGACGCGGCCAGCCCGCCGGATACCGGCAGCCTGCTGCTGTTGAACACCGAAAATGGCGAAATTCTGGCGCTGGTGGGGGCCGTCGTGGCGGGCCAGCACCCGCCCGGCATGATGCTGGCCCCCTTTGTATACCTGGAGGGCATTCTATCCGGCGGTTTTACCCCGGCCACCATGCTGCTGGATGTGCCGCAGCCGTTCCCTGGCAGCGCCGACGGCCTCATTTACACACCCATCAGCATGGATCGGCGTTTTCGCGGGCCGCTGCTGCTGCGCGATGCGCTGGCGGGCGGCCTGCTGCCCCCGGCCGTCTTCGTGGCAGACAGCGGCGGCATGAGCGATGTGCTGTTTGTGGCGCACCGTATGGGCCTGAACACGCTGGCGGATAGCAGCAGCGACCTGTCCCTGCTGGAGCGCGGCGGGGCGGTCTCGCTGCTGGATTTAACCTATGCCTACAGCGTGCTGGCCAGCGGCGGCCAGATGATCGGCGTGGATGTGGAGCCGGCCGCCCGCAATGACCGGGCCCGGAACCCGGTGGCCATCCTCAAGATCGCTGTGGGAATACGACAGCCGCCGCCAGGCGCTCAGCCGGACGCGCATCCTGGAAGCCGATGTCGCCTACCTGCTGACCGATATGCTGGCCGACCGGGAACAGCGGCGGGCCGTGCTGGGGGTGGAAACCCCGGTGCTGACGCTGGATCGGCCGGTGGCGGTGCACAACACGCTGGCGGGCGATGCCCGCGCCGGCTGGACGCTCGGTTACACACCGCAGCGCAGCGCCGGGGTCTACGTGGGGCGCAGCGATGATACGGCCATGTCGCTGGATGTGTACGGGTTACAGGCCGCCGCGCCGGTGTGGCAGGCCCTCATGCAGTATGCCCACACCCGCGATGCCCTGCCCCCCGCCACTCCGCCCCGGCCGGAGAACATCATCGAAGCCGTCGTGTGCGATAAATCCGGGCGGCTGCCGCCGGCGGGCAGCCGCTGCCCCACCCGCCGCGAAATCTTCCTGCGCGGGGTGTCGCTTCAGGATGACAGCTTCTGGCAGAGCGTGCAGGTGAACAGCCAGACCGGGCAGCGGGCCACGGCCAGCACACCGCCCAGCCTGGTGGTGGAGAACGTCTATTTTGTGCCGCCGGCCGCCGCCCTGGACTGGTGGCGCAGCAACCGGCTGCCCCTGCCGCCGGAAGGCTACGATCTGCTCAGCCGGTCAGAGGCGCTGACGGCGGTGCAGCTCGTGCTGCCGCAGGATTTCGCCTATGTGGGTGGCGTGGTGGATGTGCGCGGCAGCATTGACGCGCCGGAGGTGCAGTTCTTCCAGCTTGCTTATGGCCAGGGGCTGAACCCGACGCAGTGGTTTAACCTGGGGGAACGGCAAACGGTCTACACGCCGGGCGCGTCCCTGGGCACCTGGGATACGGCCGGGCTGGATGGCATCTACACGCTGCAACTGGCCGTCACCTACAACGATAACACCCGCGACAATGATTTTGTGCAGGTGACGGTGGACAATACCCCGCCGCTGATCCAGCTTCAGGCCGGCGAGCCGGGGCAGGTGTTCCGCTTCCCGGCCGATACGGCGATCCCGGTGCTGGCCACCGTGCAGGATAACCTGGGCATTGATCGCGTGGAGTTTTATCATAATGGCGTGCTGCTGGGCGTGGATGAAGCCTGGCCCTACGGCTTCGAGTTCCAGATTCAGCGCACCGGCATCGAACTCTTCCGGGCGGTGGCCTTTGACCAGACCGGCAACGAGAGCACGGCCGAGCTTCAGGTTGACATTATCCGCAGCAGCGGCTGAGGCCGCCCGCGGCGCATCTGCCCACAGCCTTACAGGCACCACCGATGACCACCACCGCCCTGCTAATTTATCCGCACCAGTTGTACCGCACACAGCCGGCCGGCCCGCCCGACCGGCTGCATGTGCTGGTGGAAGACCCGTTATTCTTCGGCGATGCCCGCTACCCGGTCGCCTTCCACCGGCAAAAACTGCTGCTGCACCGCGCCAGTATGCGGCGCTACGCCGCCGAAACCCTGGCCGGGCAGCCGCTGTACTATCACAGCTATGCCGCAGACCCGCGGCCGGAGGCGGTCTTTGTGGCGCTGGCGGCGCGGGGCATCACCCTGCTGCACGTGGTTGACCCCACCGATGATGTGCTGGAACGGCGTATTCGGCGCTATGCCCGGCAGTACGGGCTGGCGCTCATCTGGCACGACAGCCCCAATTTTCTCACCACGCCGGCCGAATTACGCGCTTTTTTCGGCACAAAGACCACCTATCACCAGACCGATTTTTACCTCTGGCAGCGCAAACGTACCGGCATCCTGCTGGACAGCGCCGGGCGGCCGGTGGGCGGCCGCTGGACGTATGACACCGAGAATCGCCAGAAATTAAAGGCCGGCGTGGCCCTGCCACCCCCGCCGCCGGTGTACGCTAACCCGTGGCTGGACGAAGCGCGGGACTATGTGCAGCAGCATTTTCCGCAGCACCCCGGCAGCCTGGAGAACTTCATCTATCCCACCGGCCACGCCGAAGCCGAAGCCGCCCTGCACCAGTTCGTGGCGCAGCGGCTGGCACAGTTTGGCCCCTACCAGGATGCGCTCAGCACGCGCACCCTGTTTGGCTTTCATGCGCTGCTCAGCGCCCCGCTGAACAGCGGCCTGCTCACGCCGCAGCAGGTACTGGCCGCGGTGCTGGCCGCCCATGCCGATGATCCCACGCTGCCGCTGGCCTCGCTGGAGGGCTTCATCCGCCAGGTGCTCGGCTGGCGCGAGTTTATCCGCGCGGTGTATGTGCTGGCCGGCAGCCGGCAGCGCAGCAGCAATTTTTTCCAGCACACCCGGCCGCTCAGCGCCGACTGGTACACCGGCACCACCGGCCTGTTCCCGCTGGATGCTATGCTGCACAAACTGACGGATTATGCCTGCGCCCATCACATCGAGCGCCTGATGGTGGCCGGCAATTTGATGGTGCTGTGCGAGATCGCGCCGGAGGCGGCCTATCACTGGTTCATGACCTTCTTCATTGATGCCTATGACTGGGTGATGGTGCCCAATTTATACGGCATGAGCCTGTATGCCGATGGCGGCCTGATGACCACCAAACCGTACATCAGCGGCTCGGCATACCTGCGGAAAATGAGCGATTACCCGGCCGGGGACTGGATGGCCACCTGGGACGGCCTGTACTGGCGCTTCATCCACCGGCACCGCGCCTTTTTTGCCCGCAACCCGCGCCTGGCGGTGATGACCGCGCAGCTTGACCGCATGGGCACAAAGCTCAACGGCCATCTGCAACAGGCGGAGCAGTTCCTGCGCCGCCTCAGCCCATAGTCCACACTGGTCGAAGCGCCCATCACACAGCATAATTGCTGGCAGTGATCTGGCGCATTTATTAACGGCTACGCCTTCATCGGATACCCCATGCCCGCGACCTCTCTGGATGCTGGATTTGAGTATTATCTGATCGTGCTGCATCCCGCGGAAAATTGTGTGTTGTTCCTGCGCGAACCGCATCGCCTCACGCTGCCGGCCTTTGCCTCCAGAGAGCCAGATTTGCGGGCCGTGCGCCACATCAACCAGGCGGCACAGCGCCTGACGGGGATGCCGACGGCGGCCCTGCGCTGCATCGCCACCCGCTACCAGACGGCCGTCAGCGGCAAGCGTTATTTCGCCCTCCAGGCGCTGACGGAGATCGCCACGCCGGACAATGCCACCTGGCTGACGGAAGCACAGATCAATGACCGGGCCAGCATCCCGCCCTACCAGAAAGCCATCCTGCGCGAGTGGTTCCTGCTCGGCCAAACGCCGTCCACACAGCGCCCCGCCTGGGAGCAGCCGGGCTGGTTCGCCCGTGCCAGCGCCTCCATGGTGGATATTGCCGACCGGCTGGACCTGGTGCCGCGGGGGCCGGTGACTCAGCAAACGCTGTGGTCGCGGGCCTGCCAGTTGCACCTGGCCACCAGCGGCGGCGACCTGGCGCTGAAGGCGGTGCCGCCGCTGTTCTCCTATGAGCCGGTGCTGACGCGCGTGCTGTCGCTGCGCTACCCGCACCGCGTGCCCGAAGTGCTGGCGGTGAACGTGGAACAGGCGTGGATGCTGACGCGCGAAGGCCGGGGCAGCCCGCTGGCGCAGTTACGCACGCTGGACGTGTGGAAAAGTGTGCTGCGCCAGTTCGCCGAAATCCAGATTGATCTGTCCGAGAATACCCATTCGCTGGTGGCCGTGGGCCTGCCCGATCGCAATGTGGATTACCTGGTGAGCCAGATCGACCGGCTGATGATTGACCTGCCGCCGGTGCTGGAAGACGACGAAAAACAGGCGCTGCGCCGGGCCGCCCTGGCCGTCAAAATGCTGTGCTACGAGCTGGTGGAATACCGCCTGCCGCTGTCCATCACCCATGGCGATCTGTGGTCAGAGCATATCCGCGTGCTGGAAAGCGGCACGGCCCAGTTCGCCAACTGGTCAGATAGCTGCGTCTCGCACCCGTTTTTCGATATTCCCATCTTCCTGGCGGATATTGAGAATGAACTGCCGCAGGTGCCGGACGTGCGCCAGCAGCTTTTGCAGACCTATTTAGAAATGTGGACGAAATACGAGCCGATGTTCCGGCTGCGGAAAGCCTGCGCCATCGCCGAAGTGGTGAGCAAATTGCAGCAGGTGATTAATTATCACCAGTTTATCCTGCCGGCCGTGGAGCCAACGGCCCGCCAGGACATGCAGCACATTATCCCGTCTTTCCTGCGCCAGCTTCTGTTTGCCCTGCGGACGTACAGCGGTTGAGGGCGCTCTCAGCCGCGCAGGGACTCGTGCGGCAGCGCATACAGCACATGCCCGCCGCGCCCGTGCAGCGTGGTTGCAGCGATGAGGGCGTTGTACACCGCTTCTTCCACGCTCTCTACCACCGCCACAAACAGGCCATCCAGCAGGGTATCATTCAGCCGGTGGACAGTATCGACCGGCTGTAAACTGCTGTAGGCATACTGGTTCTGGGTGCTGAAGGCGATGACGAATTCGCCGCTGCCGTGCTGCATGACGCTGCCGGTGCGGGCCAGCCCGTGCCCGGCCCGCCGCGCCAGCCGCCCCAGTTCCAGCGCGGTCAGCGGGGCATCGGTGGCCAGCACCACCATCACCGAGCCGGCCGGCGGCTGCGACTGCGATTGCGGCAGCAGCACATCGGCCAGGCGCTGCCCCACCGGGGCCCCCATGATCCGCAGTTCCGGGCGCGTGCCGAAATTGGTTTGCACCAGCGCCCCCACGGTATAGTCGCCGCTGCGCCGCGAGGCCGTGCCGATGCCGCCCTTAAACCCGTAGCAGGCGGTGCCGGTACCTGCGCCCACGCTGCCTTCGGCCACCGGGCCGCCGGCGGCGGCATCCAGCGCGTCCAGCACCTGCGCTTCGCTGATGTGCCGCCCCTGAATATCGTTCAGGAAAGCATCGTTACACTCACCCACCAGCGGATTCACCGATTGCAACTCCGGGTTATCGCGCAGCATGTAGGTGATGAGCGCATCGGCAGCGCGGGGGGCGCACAGCGTGCTGGTGAGCACGATGGGCGTTTCGATGCGCCCCAGTTCGCGCACCTGCTCAAAGCCGATGGGCTTGCCAAAGCCGTTGAGCGTGTGCACCGCCGCCGGCACTTTATGCCGAAACAGGTTGTAGCCGTGCGGCAGGATGGCCGTCACCCCGGTACGCACGTCCGCGCCGCTGATGAGGGTGACGTGCCCCACGCGCACGCCGGGCACATCGGTTATGGCATTGGCCGGGCCTGCCGGCAGCGTGCCGGGGTTCAGCCCCAGATCACGAAAGCGTACCATCGCTGCCTCACGGGCCCGTCAGCGTCGGGTCATTCAGCCACACATCGGTCGAAAACAGCGTCTGGCTTTCGATGAGCAGGCCGGAGGTGTAGCCATAGGCCAGTTCATACACATTCAGCCCGTTCACCTGCGACACCACCGGCAGCGCCACGCCGGTCGCATTGTTAAAGATGGAAATGACCGGCTCACAGGTGATCTGGGCTACATCCTGGCACAGTTCCAGCGTCACCTGGGCGGTGCGCGTCTCTGGCTTTTGCAGCCGGTACGTCACGCGAATCTGGTTCCAGGTGATGAGGCTCTTGCCATCGCGCTGGGTCTGGCCGGGCTGGATGGTGGGCACCGGGGTCGCCCCCAGGATGATCTCCAGCAGCGGGCCGCCGCCGGTGGGTGTGGGCGTGGGCGAGGGGCCGTTGCACCAGTCGGCATCGCAGAACGTCAGCGGGCGCACGCCGTCCAGCGTGGGCAGCATGTCAAACGTCGTCTGCGGCATGGTCGTCCAGCGCCGATCCAGAAACACGGCAAAATCGGCCCCGCTGACGAACATCATGCTGGAGCCGGCAAAATTGCGATACCAGGCGCGGAATTCCGTCCCCAGGGGCATCATGCCCATGTACTGGGTGGCGGCCACATCCAGGTAGGTGAAGGCAATCTGCGATTCTGCGCGGTACAGTTCATCTTCGCGGGCGGCGACGACATCGGCCGTCTCCGGCGGGGGCGGGTTTTCGGCCTGGCTGTTGGCCGCCAGGGACAGCGCCGCGCAAAAATCCGGGCTGGTGCTGACGGCCGCATCCACGGTGAAGCGATACTGCTGCTCCACGATGATGGCCAGGCTTTGCGTGAGCACATCGCAGCGTTCAAGCTGGTTTTCGCCCTGCCAGCCGCGCGGGCGCACGCCGGTACCCAGCAGGGCATCGGTCAAAAGTTCCAGGTCAAAGCGCAAATTGCGATAGGTGGTGGCCGGGTTATCGGTGATGGCGGCCACCCAGCCCGGCGGGCGCACGCCCTCGCCGAGCAGGTCATCCGCCAGGCGCTCCATATCGCTAAAATTATCCTGCGCCAGGGCGGGCGAATTGACATCTTTGTTGAACGTCCAGCCCTCCGGGCGGGCATTCAGCCCCAGGCGCTCATCCGCCACGCGCTCCAGGTCGCCGCGCACCGCCAGAATTTGCGACGGGATAATATCCAGCCCGGTGGTGCCGAAGATAATATCCGCCAGGTTGTCTTCCAGCTCAAATTGCAGCGCCTGGCAGTAACCGGGTGTATCGGGTGCCGTACGGATGCCGGTGGCGTACACCGTCTCCAGCAGGTAGACCAGGTTCAGCACCGTGCGCGAACAGCGGTGGAAAGGCG
>JALOOI010000216.1 GCA_025454495.1 Anaerolineae bacterium | reverse complement strand
GCCAATGCCGATGTCACCACCACGGTGAATCATCTGCTGCCAGCGGGCGCAGTGCCGCCGCGCCGGGTGCAGCGCCTGAGCAATTATGAGCCGTCCTGTTCCGGCTTTGTGCTGCTCCTGGGTGTGGAAAAACAGTTCCCGCAGCTCGCCCATCACAACATTCTCTTCTCAGCAGATTACCCGGCGGAATTCAAGGCCATCTTCAAAACGCTCATCCCGCCGGATGACCCGACGATTTATGTATCCATCACCGCCAAAACGGATGCACAGCACGCCCCGCCCGGCTGCGAAAACTGGTTCATCCTGGTGAATGCGCCGCCGCTGTCGCCGCGCTACGACTGGGCCACACAGGCGAGTGCCTATCGTGATCTCGTGCTGGCGAAGCTGGCCGCCCGCGGGCTGGACGTGCGGGCCGCCATCCGCAGCGAAACCATGCTCACCCCGGTTGATCTGGAGCGTATGTCCGGGGCGTGGCGCGGGGCGCTGTACGGGCCCTCCGCCAACAAGAAATTTACCGCCTTTGTGCGCCCGCACAATCGCAGCCGCGACGTGCCGGGGCTGTATTTCGCCGGCGGCACCACCCACCCCGGCGGCGGCGTGCCCATGGTGATGCTCTCCGGCAAAGTGGCCGCCGGACTGATTGCGGCCGACCTGCCGCTGTAATGCCATGAAAGCCTTTTACGCCGATCATTTTGTGCTGCCGCTGCCGCCCGAACACCGCTTCCCCATGCAGAAATATGCCCGCCTGCGTGAGCGCGTGCTGGCCGAAAACGTCATCGCGCCGGAATGCCTGCTCATCCCGGCGGCCGCGACCGATGACCAGCTTCGGCTGGCGCATACCGATGCCTATCTTCAGCGCGTGCTGCATGGCGGGCTGACGGCGGCCGAAATTCGGCGCATCGGCTTTCCCTGGTCGCCGCAGATGGTGGAACGCTGCCGGCGCACCTGCGGCGGCACCATCGGCGCGGCCCGCCACGCGCTGACCGATGGCGCAGCGGTGAACCTGGCCGGCGGCACGCACCACGCCGGGCGCGATCATGGCGAAGGCTACTGCGTGTTCAACGACAGTCCCATCGCCGCCCGCGTGATGCAGCAGGAAGGGCGCGTGCAGCGCGTCATCGTCATTGATTGTGATGTGCATCAGGGGAACGGCACCGCCGAAATTGCCCGCGGCGACGACAGCCTGTATACCTTCTCCATTCACGGCGAGAAAAATTTCCCCTTCCGCAAAATCGCCGGCGATCTGGATCTGGGCCTGCCGGATCATACCGGCGACCGCGATTATCTGGCTATGCTGGAGATCGGGCTGGAACGGGCATTGTATGCGGCCCGGCCGCAACTGGCGCTGTATGTTTCCGGCGCAGACCCCTACCACGGCGATAAACTGGGCAAGCTGGCGCTGACCAAAGCCGGGCTGGCGGCACGGGATCGGCTGGTGTTCAGCCTGTGCCACGCCGAACGGATTCCGGTGGCGGTGTCCATGGGCGGGGGCTATGCGCCGCAGGTGGAAGACATCGTGGACATCCACCTGCAAACGGTACGCATCGCCGCGGAATTTGCCGCCCGCTGGCCGCTATGAGTCGGCGGCCGGACGGGCGGCCATCAACAGAGTGAGGCTGCCCTTCTGCACCACTTTTTGCTCCTGGTTCACGATGCGCATTTCCAGCACCACCGTACCCCCGCCCAGGCGGCGGGCTTCTTTTTTCTCCGTCACCACCAGTTCAGCGCGGATGGTATCGCCAATGGCGACCGGGGCACTGAATTTCATCTCCAGTTCGCGGAAGGCCAGCACCGTCCGTTCCAGAATGCCCAGTTGATAGGCCTGGCCGACGGCGTAACTGAGCGTCAGCATTCCGTGGGCCACCCGCTTGCCCATGAACGAGGTAGCGGCATAGGTGGCATCGGTATGCATGGGGTTGTAATCCCCGGTCAGGCCGGCAAACTGCACCAGATCGGCCTCGGTGATGGTGCGCCCGCGCGTGACCAGCTTTTTACCCACTTCAAAATCTTCAAAATAATAACCGCGCGGCCCGTCGTCGGTGAATTCCATGAGGGTTTATCCTGATGAACTGAATCAATCTGCCGGGCATGATACCCGTTTCTGCGGGCGCTGCACAGGCGCGGCCCCGCCCTATGATTTAAGCACGCCGGCAAGCTGCTGCATCAACGCGCCGGTATCCAGCGGCTTGGGCAGGTAGGCATCGAACCCGGCATGAAGCGCATCCTCCGCCACATTCACCGAGTGATAGGCCGTGATGGCCACCACCGGCAGATGGGCCAGGCGCGGATTATCCCGAATTTTCTTCAGCGTCTCCCAGCCGTCCATCTCCGGCAGCGCCAGGTCCATAATCACCAGCGTGGGCAGGCTGTGATCCAGGGCGGCCAGCGCCTCATGGCCGTTGTGGGCCACTTCCACCGCCACCCCGTGATGCTGCAAAATGCGCGAGACCACCTGAATACTATCAAACTCATCTTCAACCACCAGAATACGCCACGTCATGCGCTGCCTTCTCCCTGCCCATCCTGTTTCGCCACAGCCCGCAACCACATTTGAATATCTTCCACAAACGACGCGATCCGAAAGGGTTTAGAGATATAACCATTAAATCCCGCGTTTAAAACTTTCTCCCGGTCGCCAGACATAGCATGGGCCGTCAGCGCGATGACCGGCAGTTGTTGCAGCGTCGGCAGCGACCGGATGCGCTCGAACATCTCCCAGCCGTCCATCTCCGGCATGGATAAATCCAGCAGGATGAAGGTGGGGCGCACGGCTTCCAGCATCGCCAGCCCTTCCACCCCGTTACGGGCAATATGGACTTCGGCACCGTTGTAACGCAGCACCTTCTGGGCTACGCCCACATTGTCCGGTTCATCATCCACAATCAAAACCACCCACTCACTAATTGCCGGATTGGTCATGTTGCCGCCCCTTTTTGATGAACGCATCACGTTCTTCCACAATCGGCAGGAAAATGGTGAACAGGCTGCCCGCGCCCGGCTTGCTGGTCAGCCGCACGTTGCCCCCCATCATCAGCGTCAGCTTGCGGACGATGGCCAGGCCCAGCCCGGTGCCGCCCTGCCGCCGCTGGAACGAACTATCCACCTGGCGAAATTCCTCAAAGATCGTCTCCTGGAGGTGCGACGGAATGCCAATGCCGCTGTCGCTGACCATCAGTTTCCAGGTATCGCGCCCGTGCCGCCGTATATCAATTTTGACGAAGCCCTGTTCGGTAAATTTCACCGCGTTAGACACCAGATTGATGACAATTTGCTTCAGCCGGGCCGAATCGGCGATGATGACCGCGGGCATTCGCTCATCCAGGCTGGTTTCAAAACGCAGCCCCTTATCTTCGGCCAGCCCGCGGGTTTGCGCGGCCACTTCCGCCAGCCAGTCGCGCAGGATCAACGGCTTATCCAGAATTTCCAGCCGGCCGGCTTCGATGCGGGCAATATCCAGCACATCGTTAATCAGGCTCAGCAGATGATCGGCATTGGCCAGCACCCGCTTTTGATAATCCACCTGTTCCGGCTTCAGGTCGCCGGTCATGCCGGCCAGTTGAATTTCGGTATAGCCGATAATGGCATTCAGGGGGGTACGCAGTTCATGAGACATGGTGGCCAGAAACTGCGTTTTAAGCCGGGCCGCATCTTCTGCCTGCCGGCGAGCGATGGCCAGTTCCGCATTCGCCTGGCGCAGGGCTTCATTCTGCGCCTGAATTTGCCGGGCGTTCTTCTCCGTCTCCAGGCGCATCCCGGCTAACTGCTGGTTGGCCTGCAACAGGGCCTGGTTCTGCGATTCAATCCAGGTGCGGTCGGCCTCGCGGTCGGTGACATCGGTACTGATGCCGACGAAATGCGTCAGCTCATTGTGATCGTCGAAGATGGGGGCCAGCCGCAGCTCATTGTAGAACAAATCGCCATCTTTGCGATAATTCCGCAGCGTCACCGTGCAGGAATCGCGCTCGCGCAGGGCCCGCCGGATGATCTCCAGTTCCGGCTGATCGCGGTCATCGGCCTGCAAAAAGCGGCAGTTGCGCCCGATGGCCTCCGCCTGGGTGTAGCCGGTGCTGCGCTCAAAGGCCGGGTTGATGTAGATCAGCGGCAAATCCGGCTGGCGGGCATCGGCAATGGAAATGCCCGAAGGGCTGGCTTCCAGCGCCCGGTTACGCAGCAGCAGCTCCAGTTCAATCAGCTTACGCTGGGTCACATCGCGGGTGACGAAGTACAGGCGCTGCTCATCCATGTAGGAGGTGGTATTCCACGACAGCCAGCGATAGGAGCCATCTTTGCAGCGATAGCGATTCTCAAAATTGGGCGTGGGCCGGCCGCGGCTGGCGCGTTCCCCTTCGGCAACGGTGCGTTCATAATCTTCGGGATGCACAAAATCCAGGAACCGGCGGCCGGTCAATTCGGCCGGGGTGTAGCCCAGCACCTGCTGCCAGGCAGGGTTCACTTTTTCAAAGCGGCCGTCAAAGGTGAGGATGCCGAGCAAATCGACCGATAGTTCAAAGATGTGTTCCAGTTCGGTGTAGGAGTGCGAGCGTTCCGTCAGATCGTGCAGGATGACCGTCACCGAGATCAGCGCGTCGCCGGCCAGGCGCGGCAGCAGGCTGCCTTCGGTGGTCAGGGTGGTGCCGTCCGGCCGCAGCAGGTGGCATTCCACCCGCTCCACCGGCCACCCCTGGCGCAAGTGTTGCAGCCAGCCGGCCACCTGGGCCTGCGTCTGCGGGTGCAGCAGCGCGTAAAAATTGCCGGTGCCGGGTAAACAGCCGGTAAGCTGCTGCCAGCGCGTGCTGGCGTACAGAATATCCCCCTGGGGAGTCATCACCTGGATGAGGTGACAGGGGGCTTCCAGCAGGCTTTCCAGCGGAATGCCGATTTCATGGAAGGATGCTGTCATCGCGTTTCTCCGGTTGTCTGGGCCGCCCGCCATCCTTCAGCGTTAGAAAACAATGCCTGTTTTCTGTTGTACTATAAGAGGATGTGTGGCGGATGAGTGCCAGGTCAGCCGGGGAACACCGGCAGCACCGGGAGCGCCGGTGCTGCACAGCGTGGGGCGGGTTTAGCCGCCGGGGGTGGCTTCGGCGGTGGCCAGCGGCGCGGCTTCGGTGACGAGGCCGGCTTCATCGGTGGCGGCCGGTTCGACCACCTGCTCCACCGCGGCGGTATCCTGCGCGGCGGCATCGTGGAGCGAACTGTTAATCAACGGGGCGATCACCAGCGCCACGATGGCCAGCAGCTTCAGCAGGATGTTCAGCGAGGGCCCGGACGTGTCTTTAAAGGGATCGCCGACGGTATCGCCCACGACGGCGGCTTTATGCGCCTCGGAGCCTTTGCCGCCCAGGTGGCCGGCTTCGATGTATTTCTTGGCATTGTCCCAGGCACCACCGGCGTTGGACATCATAATGGCCAGCATGAACGCCACCCCGAGCGAGCCGAGCAGCATTCCGATGATCGTCACCGGGCTGAAGAAGGTGCCCAGGAAGTTATCCTGCCCCAGGATGGTAAAGATGGTGAGCGCCACCGGCACCAGCACCGCGATCACGCCGGGCAGCAGCATCTGCCGGATGGCGTAATCCGTGCTGATGCCCACGCACGCTTCATAATCCGGGTCGGCGGTGCCTTCGCGCAGGCCGGGAATCTCGCGGAACTGGCGGCGCACTTCATCCACGATGCCCTGGGCGGCGTTGCCCACCGCCAGCATGGTGAGGGCGCTGAAGATATACGGCAGCACCGCGCCGATGAACAGCCCCGTCACCAGATGCGGGTCGAGCAGCGTCTGGCCGATGGATGATTGCTCCGTCAGCCCGACGGCAGTGATGAAAGCGGCCGTCAGCGCCAGGGCGGTCATGGCTGCGCTGCCGATAGCAAAGCCTTTGCCGGTGGCGGCGGTGGTATTGCCCAGGCTGTCCAGCGCATCGGTGCGCTCACGGACGTTTTTGGGCAGCCCGGCCATCTCGGCGATGCCGCCGGCATTATCCGCCACCGGGCCATAGGCATCGGTCGCCAGGGTAATGCCCAGGGTGGCCAGCATCCCCACGGCCGCCACGGCCACGCCATACAGCCCGGCGAAGGCCGTGGCCAGCAGCGTCACCGTCACCACCACCACCACCGGCGGCAGGGTGCTGAACATGCCCAGGGCCAGCCCGCGAATGATGACGATGCCGGTGCCGCCGGCGGCACTGTTGGCCAGCTCCTGCGTCGGTTTATACGTGCTGGAGGTGTAATATTCCGTGAAGTAACCGATGAGCACGCCGCCGATGAGGCCGCTGAGGGTGGCCACGATCACGCCGGGGTTCATCTGGAGCAGCAGCGCAATGACGATGATGGCCACGGCCACACCGCCGCTGGCGCTCCACACCCCGCGGCGCAGGCTGCCGAGCAGTTCTTCCAGCGTGGCCCCTTCCTTCGCATGAACCAGGAAGGTGCAGGCGATGCCGATGAGCAGCCCGGCCGCAGCCACGAACAGCGGGAAGGCCTGGGCGGTGGCGCAGGCGGCTTCTACCTGTTTACACACCTGGTCACTGGCGACGATGCCGCCGCCCGGCAGGGCCGCCAGCAAAATCGCCGCTACGATGGAACTGGCGTAGCTTTCAAACAGGTCAGATCCCATGCCGGCCACATCGCCGACGTTATCGCCCACATTATCCGCGATCACGGCGGGGTTGCGCGGGTCATCCTCCGGGATATTTTCCTCGGTCTTGCCCACCAGGTCTGCGCCCACGTCGGCGGCTTTGGTATAAATGCCGCCGCCCACCCGGGCAAAAATGGCGATGGAGGTACCGCCGAAGCCAAAGCCGGCCAGCGCATTCGCCGCCTGCACTTCATCGCCCATCAACTGCCCGAACAGCAGGTACAGCAGCCCGATGCCCAGCAGCGCCAGCCCCACGACGGTGGTGCCCATCACGGTGCCGCTGGAAAACGCCACCCGCAGCCCCTTATCCAGGCTTTCAGAAGCGGCCTGCGTGGTACGCACATTGGCCCGCACCGCGATATACATGCCCACCCAGCCGGCGATGCCGCTGGCCACCGCGCCGCACACGAAGGCGAAGGCCGTCCACGGCGACATCTGCGAACCCGGCACCGCCGACAAAATCAGCAGCGCCACGGTGATCACCGCCACAAAAATCGCCACCGCGCGGTATTCGCGCCGCAAAAACGCCTGCGCTCCTTTTTGAATGGCCGCCGAAATTTTTTGCATCGCTGCATTGCCCGGGCTTTGCGCCAGGACAAACGTCCGTTGATACCACGCAAACGCCAGACCGATGAGCGCAACAATCACGCCCGTCAGGCTGGCCGCAAGTACAATCCCCATCGTATGGTGCCTCCAGTGGCTGCATCGTAATTCAACAGGCACCATCATAGCCTGTTTTTCAGCACTTTTACACAAT
>JALOOI010000215.1 GCA_025454495.1 Anaerolineae bacterium | reverse complement strand
GGCTCCTGGGGGCGGCTGCTGGCCCGCGTCACCGATGCCTGGAGCGCCGAAGCGCTGCTGGAGCATCGCTACACCCTGGGCGATTACCAGCACCACACCGCCTATGTGCAGGCCTATGTCGCAAAACCGGGGCGCGATATTCGGGCCTTTGTGGTGGGCGACACCACCCTGTGCGCCATCTACCGCACCTCCTCCCACTGGATCACCAACACCGCCCGTGGCGGCCAGGCCAGCAACTGCCCGGTGACACCGGCGCTGGATGACCTGTGCCGGCGGGCCGCGCAGGCGGTCGGCGGCGGCGTGCTGGCGCTGGACGTGTTCGAAACGCCGGAGGGCGGCTTTGTGGTGAACGAAATTAACCACACCATGGAATTTCGCAACAGCAGCGCCCCCACCGGGGTGGATATTGCCGCGGCGGTGGTGGATTATGCGCTGCACCAGGCGGCCGGGGGCGCAGCATGACCCTTCAGGCGGGCATTGTGGGCGGCAGCGGCTACACCGGCGGCGAACTGCTGCGGCTGCTGCTGTTTCATCCCGGCGTGCAGGTGACGCAGATCACCAGCCGCGAGAGCGCCGGGCAGTATGTGTATGCGCTGCATCCCCATTTGCGCGGGGCCACGCAGCTCCAGTTTATTCACCCGGACGCGCTCCAGCCCTGCGATGTGCTGTTCCTGTGCCTGCCGCATGGCACCGCCGCCCGGCAAATTGAGCGGTATGCCGCGCTGGCCCCCACGCTGATCGACCTGTCGGCGGATTTTCGCCTGGCGACCCCGGCCGACTATGCCCGCTGGTACGGCGAACCCCACCCGGCCCCGGACTGGCTGCCGCGTTTTGTGTACGGGCTGCCGGAAGTGCGGCGCGAAGCCCTGCGGACGGCGCAGTATGCCAGCGGCGTGGGCTGTAATGCCACCGTCACCAACCTGGCGCTGCTGCCGCTGGTGCAGGCCGGGCTGCTGGAACGGGTGGCCAGCGAAATTAAAGTGGGGTCTTCCGAAGGCGGCCACCAGGTGAACGCCGGGTCGCATCATCCCATTCGCAGCGGGGCGGTACGCACCTACAAAGCCACGCAGCACCGCCACCTGGCAGAAGTGCAGATGATCCTGGGGGCGGCGGTGCCGGTGCATTTCGCCCTGACGGCCATCGAGATGGTGCGCGGGGTGCATTTGCTGGCCCATGCGTACCTCACGCAGCCGGTGCAGGACAAAGACCTGTGGAAGCTGTACCGCAGCGCGTATAAAAACGAGCCGTTCATCCGCCTGGTGAGCAGCAAGACCGGGCTGCACCGCCTGCCGGAGCCGCGCATTGTCGCCGGCACCAATTTTTGCGACATCGGCTTTGAGGTGGATGACGGCGACCCGCGGCATGTGGTGGTGGTGGCGGCGCTGGATAACCTGGGCAAGGGCGCGGCCGGCTCGGCGGTGCAGTGCCTGAACCTGATGCGCGGCTTTGACGAAACCACCGCCCTGCGCTTTCCGGGGCTGTACCCGTGATGTACCGGCGTGGAGGGAAAACACACAATGAGCGATGAAACGCTGCTGGTGGTGAAACTGGGCGGCGGGGCCGGGCTGGATGTGGGCCGCAGCGTGGCCGACCTGGCGCGGCTGGCCCCGTCCCGCCCGCTGGTGATCGTCCACGGGGTGAGCGCGGTGCTCAACCGCCTGTGTGAGGTGCGCGGGGTGCCGGTGAAAACGCTCACCTCGCCATCCGGGCACACCTCGCGCTATACCGATGCCCTCACCCGCGATCTGTTCGTGGAGGCGGCGCATCTGGTGGGCGCACAGGTGGTCGCGGGGCTGGCCGCGCACGGCATCGCCGCGGAACAGCCGCACCATCTGTACATTCGGGGCGAGCGCAAAGAAGCCATTCGCGCCGTCATTGATGGGCGCATTCGCATCATCCGTGATGATTACACCGGCAGCATCAGCGCGGTGGACGCGGGCGGGCTGCGGGCGCGGCTGGCGGCCGGGGTGGTGCCGGTGCTGCCGCCGCTGGCGCTCAGCCCGGATGGCCTGCTGAATATTGACGGCGACCGGGCCGCGGCCGCCGTCGCCGGGGCCCTGGGGGCGGCCGATCTGGTCATCCTCAGCAATGTGCGCGGCCTGTATGCCCGCTTCCCGGACGAAGCCAGCCTGGTGGCCCACGTGCCGCGCCACCAGCTTCAGACCGCGCTGGAGCAGGCCCAGGGCCGCATGAAACGCAAAGTCCTGGGGGCGGAAGAAGCCCTCATGGGCGGCGTGCGGCGCGTCATCATCAGTGACGGCCGCACCGACGCGCCGGTGACGGCCGCGCTGGCCGGCGCGGGCACCCATTTTGACTGAACCACCCCGGCCCCGGATGGAGACTGAACCGATGGTAGAAGGATACACACCAGCAATGACGACGCACACCCTGCTGAACACAATCGCTGTGGAAGACGCGCACACCTCCGGCGCGTATTACAAACGCCCGCTGACGCTGGTACGCGGCGCGGGTGTTTACCTGTGGGATGACGCAGGCCGGCGCTATCTGGATGCCACCAGCGGCCAGGGCGTGGCCCTGCTGGGCCATGCCCACCCGGCCGTGACGGCGGCCGTGGCCCACCAGGCGCAAACGCTCATCACCTGCCCGGAAATTTTTTACAACGACCGCCGCGCCGAACTGTACAGCGTGCTGGCCGGCCTGCTGCCGGGCGACCTGCGGCGGGTGTTTTTGTGCAACAGCGGGGCCGAAGCCATGGAAGGGGCGCTCAAAATCGCCCGCCTGCTCACCGGGCGCAGCGGCATTGTGGCCGCCCGGCGCGGCTTTCACGGGCGCACCCTGGGGGCCCTGGGGATGACGTGGAACAAAGATTACCGCGAACCCTTCGCCGGCTGGACCCCGGCCGTGACCCACATCAGCTATAACGATGCCGCCGCCGCCGAAGCGGCCATCACCGACGACACCGCGGCCGTGTTCGTGGAGCCGGTGCAGGGCGAAGGCGGTGTTTACCCGGCCGACCCCGACTGGCTGCGGCACCTGCGCCGCCTGTGCGATGAACGCGGGGCGCTGCTGGTGCTGGACGAAATCCAGACCGGGCTGGGCCGCACCGGGCGCTGGTTTGGCTTCCAGCACGCCGGCATCCTGCCGGATCTGCTCACCCTGGGCAAAGGGCTGGCCGGCGGCCTGCCCATGGGCGCGGTCATCTGGCGCGCGTCCCTGGGGCAGATCGAACCGGGCACGCACGGCAGCACCTTCGGCGGCAACCCGCTGGCCTGCGCCGCCGCCATCGCCGCGCTCACCACCCTGCGCGAGGCTGACCTGCCGGCCCACGCCGCCCGCACCGGGGCGCTGCTGCGGGAGGCGCTGGCGGCGCTGGCCCTGCCGGCCGTCCGCGACATTCGCGGCCAGGGCCTCATCATCGGGCTGGAACTGCGCGGCCGCGTCACCCCGGCCCTCCAGTCGCTGACGGAGCAGGGCGTGCTGGCGCTGCCGGCGGGTAAAACCGTGCTGCGCCTGCTGCCGCCCCTCATCCTCCAGCCGGAGCACGTGCCCGTGCTGACCGAAGCCGTCCGGGTGGCGCTCAGCGCCGCTGTTTAACGCATCATCACGCGCGACCGATTGTGTCTCAGGAGGAGGCAGCATGTCCCACATCAGCAGCATCGTCTACCGCCCCACCGATGAACGCCCGGAAGACCATTTTTACCGCGTGCCGCTGGCGCAGGCACAGCTTATCGTCGGCCACGGCATTGAAGGCGATGCGCGGGGCGGCCGCGAAGACCGGCACATCAACCTGATGGCCGCCGAAACGCTGGCTTTGCTGGCCACGCAGGGTTTTCAGGTGGCCCCGGGCCAGATGGGCGAGCAGATCATCACCGCCGGGGTGGCGATTGACGCGCTGCAACCCGGCGACCGGCTGTACCTGGGGGCCAGCGCCTGCCTGGAAGTGACCATCGCCCGCCGGGGCTGCACCCGTTTCCAGCGCATTCAGGGGCTGTCGCCCGCGCTGGCCGCCGGCCACATGGGCATGATCGCCCGCGTCGTGACCGGCGGCCCCATCGCCGTGGGCGATGCCGTGCGCGTGGAACTCGCGCCGGTGGCCCGCTAACCCGCCCGACCAGAAAGGATAACCTGCCCTCATGACCCTGACCGATGCTGCCACCGCGCAGCCCGTGACCGATGCCGCCGCCGAAGCCCTGCTGCATGACCTGGTGGCTATTTCCAGCCCGTCCTACCACGAAGCCAACGCGGTGAAATTCCTGGCACAGTGGCTGGGCACGCACGGCTATGAACAGGCCTTTGTCGATGAAGCCGGGAACGCCGTGGGCATCATTGGCCGCGGCCCGCGCCTGGTGGTGCTGCTGGGCCACATTGATACCTTCGCCGGCAACCCGCCGGTGCGCCAGGAAGGGCGGCTGCTGTATGGCCGCGGCAGCGTGGATGCCAAAGGGGCCCTGTGCACCTTTGCCGCCGCCGGCCCCCGCGCCCGCCTGTCCCCGGATGTGACGCTGATGGTGGTGGGCGCGGTGGAGGAAGAATGCCCCACCAGCAAGGGGGCCCATTACCTGAAAGATCACGTCACCCCGGCCCTGTGCATCATCGGCGAGCCGTCCGCGTGGGATCGCATTACCCTGGGCTACAAAGGGCGCGTGCTGGTGGAATGGCGCTGGCATGGCGGGCTGGCCCACAGCGCCGGCCGCGAACTGTCGCCGGTTGACCGGGCGTTTGAATATCGCCAGAAGGTGAAAGCCTACGTGGAGCAGTTCAACGCCGGCCGCCCGCGCCTGTTCGAGCAGATCAACGACACCATTTACGACATCAGCACCGGGCGCGAAGGCGCTTACGGCTGGTCGCAGATGACCATCGGGCTGCGCCTGCCGCCGGGCCTGCACCCGGAGGCGGTGGCCGCCGCGCTGCAACCGGACGATGCCGCCACCCTGCGCGTGTATGGCATGGAATACGCCTACACCGCCGACAAAGATACCTCCCTCAGCCGGGCCCTGCGGGCGGCCATCCGCGCCGAAGGCGGCACCCCGGCCTTTGTGTATAAAACCGGCACTTCCGATATGAACATCGTCGGCCGCGCCTGGCGCTGCCCCATCATCGCCTATGGCCCCGGCGATTCTGCGCTGGATCATACGCCGGATGAGCACCAGCACCTGGATGAATACCTGCGGGCGGTGCGCGTCATCACCCGTGCGCTGGAAAATTTATAAGCGCCGGGCCGGCCCGGCAGTGGTTCACACCGAATTTGTGTTCGAGGACACCCTATGCCCTTTCACCAGTACAGCATCATCGAAAGCACCCTGCGCGAAGGCGAACAATTTAGCACCGCCACCTTTACCCTGGCCCAGAAGCTGGAAATCGCCGGCCGGCTGGATGAATTTGGCGTGGAGATGATCGAAATGACCTCGCCGCTGGCCTCGCCGCGCAGCGAAGCCGACCTGCGGGCGGTGACGGCCGCCGGGCTGAAGGCCCGCATTCTGACGCACATCCGCTGCAAAAAAGAGGACGCGCTGCGGGCGCTGGATACCGGCGTGCAGGGGATTGATGTCGTCATCGGCACCTCGCCCCGCCTGATGCAGCACAGCCACGGCAAAAGCATCCGCCAGATTATTGATACCGCCAGCGAAGTGCTGTCCTTCATCCGGGAGCAGCAGCCGGATATCATCCTGCGCTTTAGCACCGAAGACAGCTTCCGCAGCCGCGAAGTGGATTTATACCGGGTGTACCTGGCCATCGCCGAAACCGGGCTGGTCAACCGCCTGGGGGTGGCGGATACGGTGGGCGTGGCGCTGCCCACCCGCGTGTATGACCTGGTGCGCCAGCTTGTGCGGCTGACGGGGCTGGATATTGAATTTCACGGCCACAACGATTCTGGCTGCGCCATCGCCAACGCCTGCGCCGCGCTGGAAGCCGGGGCCACCCACATTGATACCACCATCCTGGGCATCGGCGAGCGCAACGGCATCACCCCCCTGGGCGGGCTGATCGCCCGGTTATACACGCTGGATAAAGCCTTTGTGAGCAAATATACCCTGACGCTGCTGCCCGAACTGGATGCCATGATCGCCCGCTTTTGCCACATTGATATTCCCTTCAACAATTACATCACCGGCAGCAGCGCTTTCATCCACAAGGCCGGCATCCACGCCAAAGCCGTGCTGGCCGACCCCTCCACCTACGAAGCGCTGAACCCGGATGATTTTGGCGTGCAGCGCGAAATCGTCATCGGCCACCGCCTCACCGGCTGGAACGCCGTCCGCCACCGGGCCCACATCCTGGGGCTGGCGCTGGATGATGCCGCCATTCAGGCCGTCACCCGGCGCATCAAAGAACAGGCGGACGACGCGCCGCTGAGCCTGGTGGAAATTGATGAACTGCTGCACCGGCACGCGCTGGCGCAGCCCCACACCCCCTGATACCCGTGGAGGCACCCGCACTATGACCACAACCGGTTACACCTTTGTCGAAAAAGCCCTGGCCCGCGCGGCCGGGGTGGCGGTGAGCGCGGCCCGCGCCGGCACGCTGCTGGATGTGCGGCCCGACCTCATCTTCAGCCACGACAATTCCGCGGCCATCATCCAGCTTTTTCAGCAGATCGGCGCGACGCGGCTGGCCCGCCCGGAACGCACCGCCATCACGCTGGATCATGCGGTGCCCGCGCCCACCACGCTGCACGCGCAAAACCATGCCGAAATTCGCGCCTGGGTGCGCCAGCAGGGCATCGCCCATTTTTACGAAATTGGCCGCGGCATTTGCCACCAGGTCATCAGCGAAGAAGCGCTCATCCTGCCCGGCGAATGCATCATGGGGTCCGATAGCCATACCACCCATTTTGGCTGGCTGGGGGCGTTTGGCATGGGCGTGGGCCGCACCGAGATGGCGGCGCTGTGGGCCACCGGCGAACTGTGGATCGCCGTGCCGGAGACGCTGCACATCACCCTGGCGGGCCGCCTGCCGCCGGGGGTGATGGCCAAGGATGTGATGCTGCTCATTTTGCAGCGGCTGACGGTGGCACACAGCCAGTACCGCGCCGTGGAACTGGCCGGCGAAACCCTGCGCGATTTTGCGCTGGATGAGCGCCCGGTGATCCCCAATATGATGGCCGAATTTGGGGCCATCAGCGCCTACCTGCCGCCGGATGAGGTGGTGTTCGCCGCGCTGGAGGCGAAGCGCACCCGCGACTATACGCCCCTGTACCCGGATGCCGATGCCGTGTATGCCGCCCGGCATCATTTTGATGTGAGCACGCTGGAGCCATTGATCGCCCTGCCGCACCAGCCGGATCATGTGGTGCCGCTGTCGCAGGCGGCCGGGCAGCCGGTGCAGCAGGCGTTTATCGGCACCTGTACCGGCGGCCGCTATGAAGACCTGGCGGCGGTGGCGCGGGTGGTGCAGGGCCGCCGGGCGAAAATTCGCCTGGTCATCATCCCGGCCAGCGCCGACGTGCTGAAGCAGGCCACCCGCACCGGCGTACTGCTGACGCTGCTGGAAGCCGGCGC
>JALOOI010000214.1 GCA_025454495.1 Anaerolineae bacterium | reverse complement strand
CGGTGCCGGCCACCCGTTGCAGGCGCACGCCCGCTTCCGTCACCGGCAGCAGCAGCGGCTGCACGCTGCGGCGCAGCAGCACCACGCCCACCAGCGCCAGGGCCACGCCCAGCCCCACCAGCAGCACCAGGGTGGATAATAAGCCGCTGTAGACCGTCCAGAACGAATCGACATAAAAGAGCTGCCAGCCGGGGGCTTCGGTGCCGGCGAAGGTGATGGTGTGCATGGAGACGACGCTGCCACCATGCACATCGGCGCTGACCGTTTGGCCCGCCAGGGCCAGTTGCGACACCGTTTCGTACACCGGCACGCCGCGGGTGTTGCCGGCGCTGCCGGCCAGTTCGGTGAGGTATTCACGGGCGGGGGCGCTGCTGTCTGCGATGACGCGCCCGGCGCGATCCACCAGCACCAGGCTGCGGCCGGGCGCGGGTTCGATCAAGTTTTGGCCGGCGCGGTTGACCACATCCAGCACCCGGCGCGTATCCAGTTCCAGGCGCACAATGCCGGCTAAAAAGCCGCTGCTGGAATAGACCCCGGTATACAGCGCCAGCGCGGCGCGGGGCGGCTGGTAGGAACGGCCATCGGCATCGCGCAGTTCGCGCAGGGGGCCCAGCACCACCTGCTGCGCCCCGCCTTCCACCAGCGCCACAAAGGCCGCGCGGTCAAACAGGGGGATGTCGGTGCGCGTGTCAATGCGGGTGATTTCTGAGGTGCTGACCATGACCGGCACGCCATTATCATTCCGCACTTCCAGGCGCACGCGGCTGTCCAGGTCGATCAGGCGAAAATTGAGCAGCACATCGGACTGAAGATCAATGGCGGCGCGGGCCCGTTCGGCCGCGGCGTTGATGTCCATATTCAGCAGGGCCAGGTAGGCCCGCAGGCTGCCATCGCTGGCCAGGTCGCGCACCAGCCGCACATACGGCTCCAGTTCAATTTCCAGGGTAAAGCCGGTGCGGCTGAGCGTTTCATCCAGGGTCGCTTCGATGCGCTGGCGGGTGAGGAAAATATTGGCGAGCACCCCCGCCAGGATATACACGCTCAGCATCAGCGCCAGCACCGGCACAATGCGGCGCAGCAGGCGTTCAGCCAGGGTATGGGCGGTGGAATTACCAGGCAGGACAACCATACAGAAACCTCATCACAGGTCAGGCAGCATCACGGGCGATCAGGCAAAAAATCCTCCGCCGGTGGAACCGTGGCGGCGCGGTCGGGCTGCGGCTGGCTGCCAGCGCCCGGCGCGGTGGCCGGCGGCAGCGCGGTGCCGGTGGCCGGGGCCGGGGTGGCCAGCAGATGCAGGCGCAAAGCCACCTGCGGCGTGCGCAGGGCCTGCCCCACTTCTTTCAGCGCCGTCTGGATAATGTCCTGGAAATCGGTCTGCCCGGTGAGGCGGGCCGAAATCTGGTTCACCATCCGCTCGCGCTCGGCGGCTTTGTGGCTCTCCTGGAACAGCCGGGCGTTATCCAGGCTGACGGCCAGCCGGCTGGCCAGTTCTTCGGCCAGCAGCAGGCGATCCTGGCGAAAGTCACGGGCGGGAATTTCATGTTCCACCAGGCCCAGGGTTTCGCCGCGCAGTTGCAGCGGCACCACCAGCGGGATGGTGCCGTGCGGGGTGGGGGTGCCGACGGCCGCCCGCCCGGTCTGGAGGGCGGTGGCCCGCAGGGCGCTAAAATCGGTGGGGGTGGGGTTGCCGCTGCTGCGGCTGAGCGCGGCCTCGCGGCGGGATTGCCAGTAGCTCTGCCAGTCCTGGCGCGTCATCTGGCGTTGTTCCCCGGCGATGAGCGCCAGCCGGCGCTGCGATTCTTCGTACAGGCGCACATTTTCGATGGCGATGGTAATTTGCCCGGCCAGCATTTGCAATACGGCCACCAGGTCGCTGGCAAACACATCTGGCTGGCGGCTTTGCACATCCAGCGCCCCGATGACGCGCGGCCCCACCAGCAGCGGCACGGCCAGCTCGGCACGGGTATCCGGCAAAAATTCATTCTGGCGATGCACATCGCTGGCGGTGGTATCGCGGGCGCTGATGACCTGCCCCTGTTCGATCACCTGGCCGATGATGCTGACGCTGCCGGATTGCAGCCGGTGGCCGCGGGCCAGCAGCGCTTTGCCGGCCGCGCCGGTGCTGGCCCGCAGCACGGCATAGCCTTCTGAATCCACCAGGAAAATTTGCGCGTGGTAAATGATGGGGAAGCTCTCCACGATCAGGTTCACCACGCGGTTCATCAACACATTCAGGTCGCGCTCGTCCGTCAGGGCGCGGCTAATATCCTGCGCCAGGCGAATATCGCGGTCACGGTCGCGCAGCCGCCGCTGCATCAACGACTGGTCGGTGTGCACCTGCTGGCGCACTTCCACCAGGGTTTGCGCCAGGCGGCCGATCTCGTCGCCCCGGCTGGCGGCCGGCAGCGGCTCATCCAGGCGGCCGCGCAGCATGGCCCGCATGGTTGCCGTCATCTGGTTCAGCGGGACGACGATGCCATAACTGAGCAGCAGCGCCAGCACAATGCCGATGGTGATGCTGCCCACCACCACCGGGAAGCCGGTGAGGCGCACGGTGTTCAACAGCGCCTCATTCACGCTGCTCAGGTTTAGCTCCGTCAGCAGCAGCAGGGAACGCCCCAGAAAGGTGATGTGGGTGTGATAGCCGATCACCGCGCGGCGGGCATCGGCGCTGCCGGTGTTATACTCGCTGACGACGGCATTTTCATCATTCAGCGCCCGGTTAACCCCGGCGGATTCCAGCGATACCTGGCCGCGAAATTCGGCCGGGGCCAGCGTGGTTGCGCCATCCGGCAGGATCATGAAGCTGTACAGCCCCAGGCGGGCGGTATCCACCAGGCTGGTGTAAATGAGCGTGTCCGGGTTCAGCGTAAAGACCAGGTAGCCGATGAGCCGGGCATTCTGGTCAACCAGGCGGTGGACGAGGGCCAGTTCGGTGCTGTTGCGGTCATTGTCAAAGACCACCAGCGCCGTCGGGCGGGTGTCGGCGGCCAGTTCGCGGGCGGATTGGAAGATGGCCGTGCGCGACCAGTCCGGGTTTTGCAGCGGCAGTTCGGCCGCCTCTGGCACGCTCTGGCTGATGATCTGGCCGGTGCGGTTCATCAACCAGCCGGTGAGCAGCGTCTCCTCGCTGCCGGCCAGCGCTGCGCCCAGGCGCGTTTCGGCGGCGGCGGTATTGCGAAAGAGGATGGCGTTATAAAAGGCCCGCTGATTTTCCGGGTTAGTGCTCACCGTTTCCACATAGGCCAGCGTGGCATCCAGCGCGGTGGTGATGAGCTGCGCCCGGCGGTCGCCGGCCTCGCGCACATAGGCGCTGAGCGATTGCAGGTTCACCTGGGAGGCGCTGAGGAAGCTTACCGCGCCGGACAGGGCCAGCACCAGCAGCGCCAGCAGCACAAAGCCCAGCAGCAGGCGCGTGCCAATACTCCACGAGGATAAGCGCAGGCGATTCACGGTGTTCCCTCCGGCTGCGCGGGCAGCGCTTCCTGGCTGGTGAGGTAAATGCGCGTCTGGATGGCCCCCAGCGCATCGTTAAAACTGGCGGCCGCCAGTTCCATGACGGTTTCCACGCTGGTGGAGGCGATGAGCAGCCCGGCGATTTCACTGGCTTTGCGCTCGCGGCGGGCCTGGGACTGGCTTTGCTCAAACAGGCGTTTGTTATCCAGCGCCAGCGCCAGCCGCTGCACCACGCCGGTAATCAGTTCCACCTGGCGGCGGGTGGGCGGGCGATTGGGCGGCAGGGTGAAGCTCATCACCCCCAGGGGCTGGCCGCGCAGCAGGATGGGCACGGCGATTTCGGTGCCTTCGTCACGGGGGATGAGGCGCGTTTCGCCGGCGGCCAGCGTCTGCTGCATCGCGGCCGGCAAATCGGCGGCGGGGGTGAAGGCCGCGGTGGCCTGCAAATCGTAGCCGATGACCCCGGCGCTGCGCTGCTGCAAATAATCGGCCCAGGCCCCGGTGACGGCCTGCCGGTCGGCGCGTTCAATCTGGCGCAGGCGGTCGCGCTGGCGCAGCACAATCTCCTGCTGTTCGTGCACTTCCTGGCGCAGGGTTTCGATCTGGCGCAGGCTGGCCAGCGAGGCGGCCAGTTGCAGCACCAGCAGGCGGATCGTTTCGCGGTCGGTGCCGGTGAAGGCCAGCGGGGCGGCGCTTTGCAAATCCACCAGCCCCAGCACAGTTTGCTCCTGGAGCAGCGGCACCACCAGCCCGGCCACCATGCCCGGCACCAGGTGGTTACGCCGCACCGGCGCATCGCGCTGGTCAATCCGCACGCTGTGGCGGGTGCGGGCGGCTTCCTGCAGGGCGCTCTCCGGGTGCAGGCGGGCGTTGCCTTCGGACGGGTGTTCCACCCCGGCACGGGCATAAATCGCCCGGATGCCGGTGGCTTCGGCATCCAGCATGTACACCCGCGCAAAGGTGAGATTGAGGTCGCCGGCCAGCACATCCAGCACGCGCTGAATGAGGCTGTCGGTGGTTTCGCTGCTGCCGGTGGCCGTCAACACCCCGGCCAGGCGGCTGACGCGGCTCAGTTCCAGGGTGCTTTCCTGCGTCAGCCGCTGCAACCGGCTGGCGAAGGCTGCCAGCAGCAGCGTCGCAGCCATGATGGTCAGGGCATAGCCCATGAGCATCCCCGGCGCTGTTTCATCATTCCCGGCCAGCAGCCCGCCATAAATCCCGGCGGTCAGCAGGATCAGCAGTGTCACCAGCACACCCCGCCAGTTGAAAATGAAAGCCGCGATGATGAGCGGCAGGACGACCGACATCATTTGGATGCTGCCGAAGAAGGTGATGGCCATAAAACTGGTGACGACCAGCAGCATCCCCACGAAGGTTACACCGGCCAGAGCCACCCGGCCACGCTGGATGAGCACCAGCATCAGGATGGCTACCAGCATGACCGTGACGGTGACGACCAGATTAATCTGATCAATATTACCGCCATTGGCCAGTGACAGCACGAACAGGACACCGGCGATGCCAATGATGAGGAAGACCCACGCTGTGGACAGCAGCAGCGCCGCCCGCCCGGCATCCAGCGGGTCGGTGTAGGAGTAGCGTACTGTGAACAACAGGCGGCGCACAGACCCGATCATGCTTTTACTCCATGGGTGCCATTGGTGCCACTGCTGCCATTGGTGCTGTCCGGGGCCCCGGCGGGCGCATCGGGCGACGGCGGCAGCGCCATCCGCACCGAGGCGGCTTCCGCCCCCAGGGTTTCGTACAGCCCCTGCAACGTAATTTGCAGCAGGTCATCCACGGTGACGGCCGATTGATACTGCGACACAATCTGGCTGACCCCCTGCTCCTGGGCGGTGGCTTCCTGCGTTTCTTCAAACAGGCGGGCATTATCGACGCTGATGGCCAGGCGGCCGGCGACCGCCTGCAACATATCGACCGTTTCTTCATTGTGCACCCCGCCGGGGGTTTCAATTTCAATCGCGCCGATGACTTCGCCGCGCAGTTCAATGGGCACCGCGATCAGGCTGGCATCGGCCGTGCTGCGGGTGATGGCCCGGCGGCGCTGGCTGGCTTCCTGCATCTGCGCCGTCCAGGCGGCCCCAGGCTGAAAGCGCGTCTGGTCCAGCGTCACCCCGCTGATGGACCGCTGCGCGGTTAAATATTCGCCCCACGCCTGGCGCGTGAGCTGGCGATTGAGGCGCTGGTTTTCGCGCAGGCTGGTTTCGGCCTCCACGAACAGGCGTTTATTTTCGCGCAGGCTGGCTTCCTGCGCCTGGAACAGGCGGGCATTGCGGATGGCCGTGGCAAGCTGGCCGGTCATCACCTGGAGCGCCTGCACCTCCACCGGGTTAAAGGCGCTCACCCGCATACTGTGCACGTCCAGCGCCCCGATCACGCTGTCGCCATCGCGCACGGGCAGCCCCAGTTCGGAACGGGTGCGCGGCAGCAGGTCGGCATCGGCGGCGGCCCCGGCAATTTCGCTATTGCGCGTGATGATGGCTTCGCCGGCCTGCACCACCCGGCCGATCAAACTTTGCGAATTCACCGGCAGGCGATAGCCGCGGGCTAACAGCCGCTGACCGATTTCGCCGGTGCTGGCCGCCAGCACCACATACGCGCCGCGCTCATCCAGCATAAAAATTTGCACATGGTAAAAACCAAAACGGTCGCGGATGAGTTCCACCGACCGGCTGAGCAGGTCATTCATATTCAACAACTGCGACATCACCTGGCCGGTGCTGGCGGTGGCTTCCAGCAGTTGCGCGGTGCGCCCGGCCCGGATGACCGTCTCCTGCAGCCGTTCCACGATGTAGCGCATGAGGAAGCTGATGAGCAGCGGGAAGACGCACACCAGCAGCCACTCGACGATGGTCAAAAAGCTGTTGACCCCCGCGCCGAAAAAATCACTTTCCAGCCCGGCGGTGTACAGCGCGGCCCGGGCAGCCAGGCCGACGATCACCAGCCCAAAGCCGGTGCGGCCCAGCAAAATAGCCCCCGAAATGCCGGAGAGGGACATCAACGCCAGCAGGGTGAGGCTTTCGCTGGAGAAAAACGTGAAGGCCAGCACCAGCAGCCCCATCATATTCAGCACCAGGCGATCCAACCGGGGGCTGCGCAGCGCCAGCAGCGCCAGCAGCGCCATGCCAATGGTCGCCGAGGAGGAAGCGATGCGGCGCGCGTCGCTGCCCACGCTCAGCAGCAGCAGCGCCAGCACCACGCTGCTGCCGAAGACGACGGCCAGCAGGATGAAGCGCACATAGCCCACGCGCAGTTGATGAATACTGTCTTCGGTGGTGCGGCGGATGATGGGGGCAGCCGGTGAGAGCGTCATGAAGTCACCTCTTTACGCGGCGCAGGGGCCGGCGCGGCCCCCAGGCGAATGCTCACCCGCCGCGCCTGGAGGGTTTCGTACAGGCTGCGGGCGGCTTCGGTCAGCGTCGCTTCCACATTATTGGTCGATTGCATCCGGCTGCTGATTTCGTTGATGAGCGCCTCACGCTGGGCCACGCGCTGGCTTTCTTCCACCAGGCGCGTATTCTCCGCCGCCAGCCCAAAACGCTCGCTAATTTCCTGGATCAGCTCCAGGTCTTCGGGGGCGAACTCGCCATTTTCATCCAGTTCAAATTCCATCGCCCCGATGATCTGCCCGCGCACACGCAGCGGCACGGCGATGAGATGGCTCTTTTGCACAATATGGTTCACGCGGGCGGCTTCATCCAGCGTCGTCGTCCAGAAGGGATCGGCGCGGGTTTCGCCGGTCTCAAAATTGACATCCAGGCCGATATTCTGCGTCTCGTTACGCAGAAATTCCGTCCAGGCACGGCCGATGAGCCGTTTGTTCAGCCGTTCCACTTCGCGCAGCGCCTGGCGCGATTGTTCCGCCAGCCGTTGATTTTCCTGAATCCGCTGCCGGGCGGCTTCAAACTGGCGCACATTGTCAATCACCAGCGACAGACTATCGGACAGGGCCTGGAAGGCGGCCAGGTCTTCCGGGCTGAAGGGA
>JALOOI010000213.1 GCA_025454495.1 Anaerolineae bacterium | reverse complement strand
CTGGAGACCACCGACCGCTACATCCGTTTCTTTAAGCTGGAAGATAAAGCCGTGGTGGGCCAGCCGGCCGACCTGGTGATGCCGGTGCCGGCGGAGTGGCAGGAGATCCACGCCCGCGCCCAGGCCGGCGAAACGCTCACCGGGCAGGTGCGCCAGCAGGATGGCGATTATGTGCTGGTGAACGACTGGTTTGTGTGCCCCTGGTATCGCCCGGATGACAGCATCGGCGGCATCATTACCTGTGCCACCACCAGCACCACCACCCTGCTGGCCGAAATCGCCGCCGGCCGAATGCAGATTGTGCTGCAAGAAACGCCGGATTTTATCATCTACCTCAGCGCCGACGGTGTGATTGAATATCACAACCATCAGCCGGATCGCATCGGCGGGGACTGGCTGAGCTACGCCAGCCCCCTGAACCTGGCGCAGCACGAACAGGCGCTCCAGCAGGCCCGCCAGCGCGACGAGAGCGTGCGCTACGAGGTGCAGGACGATGATGGCCGTTTTTACCACATCCGGCTGACGGCCGTCCGGCATGGCGAAAGCATCACCGGCTTTGTCGTCCATGCGGTTGATATTACCGCACAGCGGCAGGCCGAAGCCGAGCGCCAGCAGCATCAGGCACGGCTCATCGAAGCCGGGCAGCGGGCCCTGCGTGACCTGTCCACCCCCATTATCCCGGTCATGCCCGGCATTTTGATCGTCCCGCTGATCGGCCAGATTGATGATAACCGCGGCCAGGCGCTGGTGCGCCAGCTTCTGGCGGGCCTCACGCAGCATCGCGCCCGCGTGGTCATCCTGGATATTACCGGCGTGCCGGCCATTGACCGGCACATCGTCTACTATCTGCACCGCGTCATTCAGTCCGCCCGGCTAAAAGGCACGCACACCATCCTCACCGGCATCGCCCCGGCCATTGCCGAAACCATGATCGAGATGAATATTGGCTGGCAGCAGGTGGAAACCCTGGCGGAATTGCAGCAGGGGTTGCAGGCCGCGCAGCGCTTTTTGCGCCACACGAACCTGCACCCGGACGCAGGCAGCGACAGCCCCTGAGTGGGCCCGCCACCAGGGCCGTGAACGGTCAAACCCGTAAAAAACAGCAAAAAAAGCGCCGGCCCCCGCCCCGATCAGCGCACCAGGGCGAGAATCCGCCGGCCGCGCCTGGTAAGATGCCGGGCGGTATGCGCGTCCGATTGCATAGAACAGCAGGAGTCAGCCAGCATGAGCAGCACCGGTCGGGCAGCATTAAGTGAACTGCTGGATTTTCTGGAAAATGCGCCAGAAAACCAGGAGATTATCGCCATGGATTGTAACGATAGCTGCGAGCAGATGGCCTGCCTGGCCGAAAAAGTGGCCCGGGGGGCCCGTCTGGAAGACCTGCTGCCAGAATTGCAAAAGCACATGCGCTACTGGAAAGACTGCCGGGAAGAATTTCTGGCGCTGGTGGCCGTGCTGCGGGCCGAACTGAACGCCACCCCGCCGGCCTCGTAAGTAGTGCCGGGACTGGCCCTGCGATCATCCCAAATCATTCTGCCAACGACTGAGGAAGCCCCATGAAGCGTGAACGTGTCATCATCATTGGTTCGGGCCCGGCCGGCATGGCCGCTGCCCTGTATACCGCCCGTGCCGATCTGAAGCCGGTGGTCATCGTCGGCAATCAACTGGGGGGGCAGGCGGCCATCACCCATGAGATCGAAAATTACCCTGGCTTCAAGAGCATCAGCGGCCCCGAACTGATCGAAAACATGAAAGAACACGCCGAACACTTCGGCGCGGAATTCGTGTTTGATATGGTGGAGAGCGTGGATTTTACGTCGGGGTCGCCGTTCACCGTCAAAACCTATCAGCAAACCTACCTGGCCGATGCCGTCATCGTCACCATCGGTGCCGACCCGCGCAAACTGAACATCCCCGGCGAAAAAGAAGGCATTGGCAAAGGGGTGAGCTACTGCGGCACCTGCGACGGCTTCTTCTTCCGCGGTAAAGACATCGTTGTCGTCGGCGGCGGCGATACGGCCGTCAGCGAAGCCATCTTCCTCACCCGCTTTGCGAAATCGGTCACGCTGGTACACCGGCGCGATACGCTGCGGGCCGGCGTGCCGCTGCAAAAGCGCTTCTTCGAGAATGAGAAGATTCGCACCATCTGGAACAGCACTGTGGAAGAAATCGGCAAGGATGCCGCCGGCATCGTGAACAGCGTGCGCCTCAAGCACCTGGTCACGGGGGAAGTGACGACGATGCCCACCGAAGGCGTGTTCGTCTTCATCGGGCATGATCCCAACAGCCCGGTGTTCGGCGACCAGATCGCGCTGAATGATGATGGCTACGTCATCACCGATGCCCGCTACCATACCAGCGTGGAAGGGGTGTTCGCCGCCGGCGAAATTCAGGATCAGCTCTGGCGGCAGGTGGCGACTTCGGTGGGCCAGGGAACGGGCGCAGCCATGAGCGCCATTCACTGGCTGGATGAACGGGCCGACGCGCTGCAAAAGCTGGATGCGCCCGCGGCCGTCGCCGGCGACTGAACGCCGGCCGGCAGAAAAGCGACTCATCTGATGCAGGCACTCATCACCGGCGGCACGGGCTTCGTCGGTTCGCACATCGCCCGGCTGCTGCATGAGCGCGGCCAGCGGCCCCGCATTTTGCACCGCGCCACCTCCCGGCTGGATGCGCTGGCCGGGCTGGCTTACGAATCCGCCATCGGTGATGTAACCGAACCGGACGCGCTGCGCCGGGCCTGTGCCGGCTGCGATGTGGTGTTCCACGTGGCCGCCGTGGCCGATTACTGGCGGGCTGACCCGGCGTGGATGGTGAAAGTGAACGTGGCGGGCACCGCCAGTGTGCTGGCCGCGGCCCGTGCGGCCGGCGTGCGGCGCGTGGTCTTCACCAGCAGCGCGGCCGCGGTGGGCCTGCGCGAGGATCGCCCGGCGGATGAGCAGGAGCCGTTCAATTTACCCGTGCGGCACTTCCCCTATGGCTACAGCAAGGTGCAGGCCGAGCAGCAGGTGGCGCAGGCGGTGGCCGCCGGGCAGGACGTGGTGACGGTGAACCCGGTGGTCATCCTGGGGCCCGGCGACCTGAATATGATCTCCGGCACCTTCATTGTGCAAACGGCGCGGCTGCAATGGCTCACCCCGTGGACTTCCGGCGGGGTGGCGGTGACGGATGTCCGCGATGTGGCGGCCTGGCACCTGGCCGCCGCGGAACACGGGCGCAGCGGCGAACGCTACCTCCTCAGCACGGCCAATTACCCCTACCGTGACTGGTTTAACCTGATTGCCGATGCGGCCGGGGTGGCACGGCCCATCGTGTACACGCCGGATGCGCTGCTGCCGCTGAGCGTGGCCCTGGTGGACGCGCTGCGGGCGCTGCGCCTGCCGCTGCCGCTGGACGCAAACCAGGTGCGCCTGGGCGGGCGCAAAGTGTATTTTGACCCGGCCAAAGCCTGGCGCGAACTGGGCCCGCCCCGCTACGACATGGCACAGAGCGTCAGCGATACCTTCCGCTGGTATGTGGCGCAGGGCCTCATTCGGCCGGATGCCCTCTCCCGGCTGATCGGGGCGGCCGGGCGCATTCTGGGGCAGCGGCCCCACCCCCGCCCCGCTTAGCCGCCCCGGCCGGCGCTCATTCGTCCAGGTACGGCAGCCGCAGGCAGTCCTCGGACGACGTGCTGACCAGATCACCACGTACCCAGGCCGCCTCAGCAATCTGCCACCAGGTTCCCCCTCCCTGTGAACTCTGTTTACGTGGTGAGGTGCTTCTCGATGTCGCCGGTGTGGGTGTCTTCATGCCACGCCATCACGTTCAAAATCCGGCTGATGCTCATGATTTGCAGCGAAGCGTGCCGCCCTTCCAGGTCCAGCACGGCATCATCCTCCAGGCCGTGCAGCCAGTCGATCAGTTCCTGGCGCGAAGCCCGCAGCGCGTCCCGCGCCTGGGCCAGCGTCACGGCCGCCTGCTTCTCCACCGAGCGCTTGTTGAAGCGCTCCAGGTCATAATCCGGCGGGATGATCGGCTGGCCGGTGGCGATGCCCTGAATCATGCTGTTATGCCCGCGATCCGCAATCATCAGGTGGATGACGAGCTGGCGCAGCGTCCACTGTGCGCCATCGCTGTACAGGCGTTCCTCCTCCCGTTCCGGCGGCAGGGTGTCCAGCGCTGCGTCCAGGCGGGCGCGGGCTTTGTGCAGCCGATCCAGATGTTTGGCGATGCGTTCTGAAACCATAAGCCGGCCTTCCTCTCGCTCATGCGGGGCGGATGTGCTTCAAAAACCAGTCATACAGCTTTGTGCCGGCGTAGGTGGTCGTCCATGCGTCGTGGCCGGCATCGTGATAGGTGGTGAATTTAACGCTGCTGCCCGCCGCTTTCAGCGCCTGCACCACCCGGCGCGATTCGTCGATGTGGACAATATCATCCCTGGCACCATGAAACACCCACAGCGGCAAATGGCGCAGGCGCTGCGCCGCGCTCTCCAGATCGACATACCAAGGCAGCCCGCCGCAGATGGGCACGGCGGCGGCGAAGCGCTGCGGGTACAGCGCGGCCAGGTGCCAGGTGCCAAAGCCGCCCATGCTCAGCCCGGTCAGGTACTGGCGGCGCTCATCCACCCGGTACGCCGCACACAGATGATCCAGCAGCCCCACCAGCGCCGGCACATGATCCGGCCACCAGGTATCGGCGGGGCACTGGGGCGCGGCCACGATGAACGGCAGGCGGTGCTGGCGGGCGACGCGCTTTGGCACGCCGTGCAGCTTCACCGCGTCCAGCCCGGCCGGGTGCTGGCTGCGCTCGCCGGCCCCGTGTAAAAAGAACAGCAGCGGAAAACGCCGCGTGTCGTCAGCGGCGTAATCCGGCGGCAGCGACAGCAGATAATCCAGCCGGAGCTGTGTGTGATAATCGGTTGCGTAATGGGCGGCCAGCATGATGGTTAGACTTCGACATAACTGTTCTCGGCCAGCACAAACCGATGCGTGGCCGGCATTCGCGGGCTGGTGATGACCTGGGCGTTATCGGCCAGCAGGCTGCGATCAATGCGCCCTGGAATGTTGTGGATGACGCAGTTGTTCATGACGATGCTGGCTTCGATTTCGCTGTTGTCCACGCGCACATCGTTGCCCAGGGCGGTATAGGGGCCGATGTAGCTGTTGCGGATGATGGTATTGCTGCCGATGACGACGGGGCCGCGAATCACGCTGTCGATGATTTGCGTGTTCTCGCCCAGCAGCACCCGGTGCGACACCTCGCACTTGCCGAACAATTTGCCGCTGCTCTCATCCGGCGGCGGCGAATAGGGAAGCTGTTCCAGCACCAGTTGGTTGGCCATGATGATGGGATCGGGCTTGCCGGCATCAATGAACCAGCCATCCAGCTTATAGGGGGTAACGGGTGCGCCGGTGTCGATCAACGCCTGGATGGCATCGGTAATTTCCAGTTCGCCGCGGGCGGAAGGCTTAATTTTGCCGATGGCCTCGAAGATGGACGACCGGAACAGATACACGCCGGCGATGGCCAGGTTGGAGGGCGGGTTTTTGGGTTTTTCCACCACGCCGCTGATGCGTGCGCCGTCCAGCACGGCGATGCCGAAGCGGGTGGGGTCGGGCACTTCGCCCAGGACGATGCAGGCTTCGGCGCTGGAAGCGGGAAAATCCACCAGCAGGCGCGTCATTTTATCCTGGAAGATGTTATCGCCCAGGAACAGGCAGAAGGGTTCATCGCCCACGAAGGGGCGGCACAGGCCGGTGGCGTGGGCCAGCCCAAGCTGCTGCTCCTGCACGATGTAGGTGATGTGTACGCCCAGGCTGTCGCCGCTGCCCAGGGTGGTGACGATGGGGCCTTCCAGGCTGTTGACCACGATGCCGATTTCCGTCAGGCCGGCGGCTTTCACCATATCAATGGCATACGCGATGAGCCATTTGTTGGCCACCGGCACCAGCGGCTTGGGCATGGTCAATGTCACCGGGCGCAGGCGCGTTCCCTGCCCGGCAGCCAGAATCACAGCTTTCATAAAACGATCTCCCTCTGTGGCAAAAAAAATAAAAAGGGGCCCCACCGCCCGCGGCCTACACTTCCACCGGGAAGGTATGCGCCAGCGCCTCTGGCAGGATGCTGCGGAAGGCCACCAGCCCGTGCCCGCTGCCCAGGACGACGAAGCGATAATCAATATCGCCGCGGTGCTCCTGGCGCTGCTGCAAAAGATCTGCCAGCGCCAGCCCTGGCTTATAGAAGCGGCCCGGGGTTTCGTAGCGCCCCACCGATTGAAAGATTTTACGCGGCAAATGGCGCGATTCCTTAAAGCGGGTGGCGTAATCCGCCAGTTGCTGCCGGGCGGCTCCCTTGCCCAGCGGCGGCGACATCATGATGAGGTGGCTGAAGACGGCCGGATTTTTGAGGGCCGCATGGGCCGCGGCGATGGCCCCCACATCGGCCCCGCCCAGGCCCATATTCACCGGGTCGATGCGGTATTCGGTTTGCAGCAGCGGCAGCAGTTCGGTGAGGATGGCGGCATAGTGGCGGTCATTGCTGACGTAATCTTTCAGCCGGTCGGCCTGGCTGCCGCTTTGCTTCATGGCGATGATGACCGGCTGCATCCGGCCGTGTTTGATGAGCGCATCGGCGATAAAAGGCACCTGAAGCGGCCCGATCATCCACTGGCCATCCAGCAGCACCAGCAGGGGATACTCCCGGTCGGGCGCTGCGTCGTAGCCGGGGGGGGTATACACCCACAATTTACGGTCGGTAAAGCCCATTTGCACGCTGCTGAAGTCGTGTTCGGTGACGGTGCCGCGGGGTACGCGGGTCATGGTGCTCCAGTCCGGGAAGGGGCGGGCCTCGCCCATCCGCAGGATGGAGGTTTCCAGCCCGGTGGTGCTGATGCGCCGGGGATTGCGGGCATCCACCCGCCAGTGCTGCTGGATGCGGGCCAGCAAATTGGCCTCGCCTTTCAGCGGGGTCATGGGGTCATCCACTGCCAGCAGATAATCCAGCAGATCATCACGCTCAAAATCCACCTGGAGATACCATAAATTCGTGCCTTCCAGCGGCACCAGCGGCATAAAGGGCGGGTCGGTTTCAAAGGTATCCATATTGAGCGCGACGCGCTGCGCGGGCCCCACATAGACGAAGGCCGCCCGCCGCCCTTCCACCCAGGGCCAGGTGGTGCGCTGCTGGAGCAGTTCATCGACCAGCGGCTGACGCTGATCGGGCGGGGTTTGCTGTGCCTGCTGCACGAAGTGCAAAAAGGAATTCCAGACGGGCATAACGGCAGCTCCCGGTCAGTGAATAGGATGGCTTCTGCGCTGTATTGTAACACCGCGCCGCGGTTTTTGCGCCAGGCACCGGCCCGCCCGCCGGGGCTTACGCATCCAATGCACTACGGGCGGCTTTTTCGCTTTCACCCCCTCGTTCCCCCGGCAGGGGCACGCTCCATAGCAGGCCACGATGTCATCGTGCCCCTGCGAATTGCACCCTGGCAC
>JALOOI010000212.1 GCA_025454495.1 Anaerolineae bacterium | reverse complement strand
GAGTTTGTGAGTGAGCTGTTTGTGGGCGGGCCGCAGTATCTGCCGGTGGTGGGATTTGATTTTTTTGCTGTGCGGGCGGGCATCGCTTTTGGCGTGCCCCCGGCGCAGGGGCTGGTGCTGGCGGGTGATTTTGACGCAGCGCAGATCACGGCAGCCTATGCCGCCCGCGATTATGTGGCGCAGGTGCGGCCGCGGCTGACGCTGCTGTGCAGTACGGCCGCCTGTGATGAAGGACTGCGTGTCGATCTGGCGCGGCGGGATACGGGCAACCCCTTTGGCGGGCGCATTGGCCGGGCAGAACCGCTGGCCCTGCTGCCAGACAGCGGGCTGCTGTTGAACGCGCCGAACTTCGCGGTGCTGGAAGCGCTGCTGCCGGCCGCCCTCAGCGGGCAGGACACCCTGGCCGACCAGCCAGATTATGCGGCGCTGGCACAGGTGGCCACGGCCTCCGGCACGCTCATCCAGATGCAGTTTACAGCGGATGTGGGGCTGGCCGCCGCGCCGGCGGCCCTGGCGCTGCCGCCGTATGGGCTGCTGGCCATCGCGCAGCGGCTGGAGGCCGACGCGCAGTATGCCGATGTGCTGCTGAGCTACACCGACGAAGCCGGGGCCCGCGCGGCGCTCAGCGCCATCACCACGCGGCTGGAGACGGCCGCCACACAGGACGGCCGGCCGGTGCTGGCGCTGTTCGCTGACCGGGAAATGACGCTGACGACGGCGGTGGTGCCGGCCGGGGAGCGTTTTGTGGCGCAGCTAGCGCTGCGGGCCCCGCTGCCGCCGGATGTGCCGGGCAGTGATGGCCGCCTGGTGGCTTCGGCCGCGCCCTTCCGCCTGCTGATCCAGATGTTGCAGCGGCGTGACCTGGGCTGGCTGGCAGCGGGGCCGTGACGGGCCGCCGGTGCATAGCGGCCGGCACCTTTCACCGGAGCGGCCTTCGCAAATGGGCCCGCCCGGATTAATGGGCAATATCCTGTCGCTGGAAGTGCCACGCCGCCAGACCGATCAAAATCGCCAGCCACACGATGACCACCAGCAGCGAGTCCGCTGCCGCCGGCGCTTCTACACCCAGGCTGTGCAGGAAAGGCGGCTGGTAGCCTGCTCCGCTGCGCCCCCAGGCGGCGATATTACCCAGATTGTAACCGGGGAAGATCAATGTGGCCCTGCTCAGATCGGGATTGTTCGCCAGTTGACCAAGCCACAGCAGAATGACAGGGATGATTTGCTCACCGACCGTAATCAGCAGGGCCGACAGGGTCGCCATGACCACCGAGTGGGTAAGCACACAGGCCAGCGCCGCGTAGCAGGTGGCCACGAGGGCGGCCAGGAAGGCTACCAGCGCCTCATTCGCCAGCACGGGCAGCACGTCCTCCAGCAGCGCCGGGGTGATGGCCGGGCCATATTGCCCCCCCGCCAGCCCTACCACCAGGCCCGACCCCACCCCGGCGATGAGCGACATGCTGACGAATGCCAGCAGTACGATCACGCCCAGGACGACGAACTTATTCAGAAACAGATGCAGCCGGGGTCGGCGGGGCAGCAGGTTCTTCCACATGCTGTGCTGATACTCCGCCGCGAAGACCTGCGCGGCCAGCGCTACCACGAACAACCGCCCAATCTCGCTGTTCACGATGCTCCAGGTGAGCATCATCTGCTCTATCCAGGTGGGGGGCTGCAACCGTACTGCTGTGCGACCTGTCTCCGAGAGCAGCACCGCCAGCGCGGTCAGCCCCAGCATGGTGATGGTGCCGACCGGGTAAATCCAGATGAGAAATGCCGCCATGAAGCGGTTGCCGAAGATTTTCTCCCATTCCGCGCGGAAGATTTGAACCATGTCAGGCTCCTTCCTGTGTGGCCTGCAGAAAAAACTCCTCCAGAGTCTGCCGCTGGAGTGTGACCTGGTAGACCTGTATGCCGCTGGCCGCCAGACGCTGCACAATCTGCGGTGCCTGTTCCCGCCCGGCATCGAGATAGAAAGCTGCGTCGCCGTCGGCGCGGGCTGTCCAGTGCGGTTGGAGGCAGGCCATGGCAGCCGGCAGCGGTTCAGCTTCGATCCGCAGGCGGGTTTTCTCGGTCAGCAGGGCTTTTACGTCGCCTTCACGGATCACCCGGCCCCGGTTGATGATGGCCACCCGATCACAGATTTGTTCGACTTCATTAAGCATATGGCTGGAAAGGAAGACCGTCCTGCCCTGCTCATCCACCAGGCGGCGGATGAGCGCCCGCATGTCCTGCATCCCGGCTGGATCAAGCCCGTTGGTGGGTTCATCCAGGATCACCAGATCGGGATCGCCGAGCAGGGCCGCGGCCACCCCCAGCCGCTGCTTCATGCCGGTCGAGTAACCGCGTGTGGGGCGGTCAGCGCGGTCAGCCATGCCAACCAGCTCCAGCAGGCTCTGGATGCGCCCCGGTTCAAAGTAGCCCCCGGAACGCGCCAGCACTTCCAGGTTCTTGCGCCCGGTCAGGTAGGGGTAGCAGGTGGCCCCTTCCACCAGTGCCCCCACGCGCCGCAGGAGGCGGTTATTCTGCCGCACCGGCTGACCAAACAGACGGACTGCACCCTGTGTCGGTCGGATTAAATCCAGGATGATACGGATGGTGGTGGTTTTCCCCGCGCCGTTTGGCCCCAGAAAGCCGTAGACCTGGCCGGCAGCCACTGTCAGAGTGAGGTCATCTACTGCTTTGATCTGCCGCTTTCCTGTGCCAAACTGCTTGCGAATTCCCTGCACCTCAATCGCAACGGCTGCCATCACCCCTCCGAATATGGTGTTATGTGATGCAGTATATAACGGTATATTAAACTATATAGAGCGATGCAGTCAACAGGTGAGCCACCCAAAAGCGGCAGCAATCGGGAACCTTTGCAAAGCAGCCCGGGAGAAGGGACAGGGATCAATACGCTGCCTGTACCCTGTATCCCTCTCCCCCAGGCGAGGGACGGGAAAAACACCGGCCCGCCCTGCTCCCCTTCGCCCTCCGGGAGAAGGGGCCGGGGGATGGGGGTGCAGGATATTGCCCTCACCCTGTTTCCCTCTCCCCCAGGCGAGGGACGGGACAAACGCCGGCCCGCCCTGCACCCCTTCGCCCCCCGGGAGAAGGGGCCGGGGGATGAGGGCATCAGCGGGCCCGGCCACCCCCCGCCCTCCCCCCATCTCATCAACTTCTTAGCAAAAGCGGCACCTTCCCCCCACTTTTTAGGGGGGAGGTTTTGGCGCACTTCCATTAGCATAGTCACAACAGGCCGCACATCGCCGGATGAGGCACCCGCACGGGTCATTTTCAGGCGATGCCGCGCCCGCTGGCAGACTGCGCGGAGCACCGTCCCGGTGAGCCGCAACGTAAGCCGACCCGACAACGGACAACGCCCCCCACCGGCTGGCAGTGTCCGGGTGCAGCGTCGGCCTTTTTGCTTCACACAACGTCCGACACAGCACAGCTTACCCGCACTCTGAGAGGCATGAATGGTCGCACAGGCACGCTCTAATTCATCTTCGACTGCCGGCAGCCCGGCAGCCGCCGGCAACCCGGCGGAACACTGGCACGCCCGCTCCGCCGGGGAAGTGCTGCAATCGCTCCAGGTGGAGGCCGGCCGCGGCCTCTCCGAAAGCCAGGTGACGGAACGGCTCACCCGCTACGGCAAAAATGAACTGGTGGAACGCGGTGCAAAAAGCCCGCTGGCCATCCTCTACGAACAACTGACCAACCCGCTGGTGCTGCTGTTGATCGGCGCGGCGCTCATCAGCGGGCTGCTGGGCAAGTGGGACAGCTTCATCGCCATCACGGCCATCGTGGTGCTGAACGCGCTGCTGGGCGTGGTGCAGGAATACCGCGCCGAACAGGCCATGGCCGCGCTGAAGAAAATGTCCTCGCCGCTGGTGCGCGTGCGCCGTGGCGAAAAAGTGCTGGATGTGGAATCGGCGCTGCTGGTGCCGGGCGATATTGTGCTGCTGGAAGCCGGCAGCGTCGTCCCGGCCGATTCGCGGCTGTACGAAGCGGCCAACCTGCGCGTGGCCGAAGCCGCCCTCACCGGCGAATCGCAGCCGGTGGAAAAAGATATTGCCCCGCTGGACGATGTGAATGCCCCCCTGGGCGACCGGCACAACATGGTCTACATGGGCACGTCCGTCACCTACGGGCGCGGCACGGCCATTGTGGTGGCCACCGGCATGAGCACGCAACTGGGGCGCATCGCTGACCTCATTCAATCGGTGGACAGCGGCAAAACCCCGCTGCAACGCCGCCTGGACGAACTGGGCAAAGTGCTGTTCGGCGCGGCCCTGGTGGTGATGGCCGTCGCTTTCATCATCGGCCTCATCGCCGGCGTGCCCATCGTGCCCCCGGTGGATGACCCGCAGGCGGAATCGGTGCTGCTGAACGCGGTGGCCATCGCCGTGGCCGTGGTGCCGGAAGGTCTGCCGGCGGTGGTGACGATTGCGCTGGCCCTGGGCGCTCAGCGAATGCTGCGCCGCCGCGCCCTCATCCGCAAGCTCTCCGCCGTGGAAACGCTCGGCTCCGTCACCATCATCTGCTCCGATAAAACCGGCACGCTGACCGAAAACCGCATGACCGTGACCGTGGTCGATGTCGCCGGCAGCACCGACACCATGGAGAACATCCTCAGCGCCAAAAACGCCGGGGTGAAGACCGGCGATGTCATCAGCGATGCCCAGTTGATTACCCTGCTCGGCGATGCCCTGTGCAACGATGCCGTGCTGCAACCGAAAGACGATGGCACGCTGGAAGCCATCGGCGATCCCACCGAAGGCTCGCTGGTCATCGCGGCGGCCAAATATGGCCTGCCGCAATCGCACCTCAACCAGGTGCTGCCGCGCGTGGGCGAAGTGCCCTTTGAATCGGATCGTAAGCGCATGTCCACCGTGCACCGGCTGGCCGCCGGCGTGACGGCCGGTGCCGAAGCGCAGCACCTGCTGAACCTGCTGGCCGTGCCGGCGGGGGCGCATCTCGCTTTCACCAAAGGCGCAGCGGACAGCCTGCTGACGGTGTGCACCAGCGCCTGGGTGGATGACAAAGTGGTGCCGCTGACGGCCGAACTGCGCGGGCGCATCGAAGCGAAGAACGAAGACCTGGCCCGCAACGGCCTGCGCGTCCTGGGGCTGGCCTACCGCGTGCTGGCGGACCTGCCGGCGAAGCCCGCTGTGGACAATATCGAACTGGATATGGTGTTTGTGGGCATGGTGGGCATCATTGACCCGCCGCGTAAAGAAGTGCGCGATGCCGTGGCCGTGTGCAAGACCGCCGGCGTGCGGGCCATGATGATTACCGGCGACCACCCCATGACCGCCTTCGCCATTGCCAAAGAACTGGGCATCGCCCAGGATGGCGACCGGGTGCTGACCGGCCATGACCTGGCCAAACTGACCCCCGAACAACTGCGCCAGGAAGTGCAGCGCGTGTCGGTGTATGCCCGCGTCTCGCCGGAGCACAAGCTGAACATTGTGCAGGCGTTGCAGGAGAATGGCCAGGTGGCCGCCATGACCGGCGACGGCGTGAACGATGCGCCGGCCCTCAAACGCGCCAACATCGGCGTGGCCATGGGCATCACCGGCACGGCCGTCTCCAAAGAAGCGTCGGACATGGTGCTGCTGGATGACAATTTCGCCACCATCGTCTCGGCGGTGGAAGAAGGCCGCACCATCTACGACAATGTGCGCCGCTTCATCAAATATCTGCTGGCCAGCAACACCGGCGAATTGTTCGTGCTGCTGTCGTCGCAACTGGTGGCGGGCATGGGCCTGCCGCTGACCACGCTGCAAATCCTGTGGATGAACCTGATTACCGATGGCATCCCGGCGCTGGCGCTGGGCGTGGAAGGCAGCGAAAAGGGCGGCATGAAGCGCCCGCCCTATGCCCCCAACGAAAGCCTGTTCGGGCGCGGCCTGGGGCGGCACATCCTCATCGTGGGGCTGCTGCTGGGCGTTACCGGGCTGCTGCTGGGCATCTGGGCGTTTGATCGCTACAACCAGGAAGCCGCCGCCGTGGTGGGCATCACCGTTGAACAGCTCATCGCCGCCGAAGACCTGGCCGTGGTCACGCCGTCCAGCGCCCCGGCGCAGGCGGCCGAAATCGGCATTACGCCGGAGCAACTGCTGGATATTCATGATGGCGTAGATACCAGCAATTACCACGCCAACACGTGGAATACGATGGTGTTCATGTTCCTCACCATCGCCCAGATGGGCCACGCGCTCGGTCTGCGCTCGCACCGCGAATCGCTGTTCAGCATGAATTTCTTCAGCAATCGGCTGCTCATCGGCGCGGTGGTGGTGACGGTGCTGCTGCAACTGGTGGCGGTGTATACGCCCTTCTTCAACGACATCTTCAACACCATTGGCCTCAGCGGGGAGCAGCTTCTCATCTGTCTGGCGCTCAGCACGGTGGTGTTCATCGGCGTGGAACTGGAAAAACTGGCGATGCGGCGCGGCATTCTGCGCTAAACAGCATTCTGGCGCGGGGGGGTGTGTGACCCCCGCGATGATGGGAAGCGCTGGCGATGTAAGGTAAGGCGCGGGTTGTTAGTGGTAAGCGCTGGTGACGTAAGGCAGGGCACGGGTTGTTAGCGGGAAGCGCTGGTGACGTAAGGCAGGGCACGGGTTGTTAGCGGGAAGCGCTGGTGACGTAAGGCAGGACGCGGGTTGTTAGTGGGAAGCGCTGGCGACGTAAGGCAGGATGCACAGAGGGGCGAGGGGCGCGGCGAACCATCACCGTGCCCCGAATGCCACCCGCAATGCACAGCCGTTTGTATCGATGATGATCGGGAGTGATGTGCCGTGAAACTCACCTGCCCTGAATGCGCCAGCGCGATCCCGGCGGGCAACATCAATATGGCGAAAATGCTGGCCGTGTGCCCGGAGTGCAGCACCCTGTTTCCCTTCGGCGACGACGTAACCGCGGCCGCGACCGCCGCCGCGCCGGCGCTGGTGAAAGCCAAACGCCGCAAGGTGAAACAGCCGGATTTTGTGGACGTAACGCACGATGACGCGGGCTGGCGGCTGACCATTCGCTGGCACCACAGCACGGAGCCGCGCTGGCTGCTGCTGTTCATGCTGGGCTGGCTGGTGCTGATGGCCGGGATCATGCTGGCGGGGCTGACCGGCGGCGAAGCCATCCTGGCCATCATCGGGCTGCTGGCCACCATCACCCCGGCCAATTATTTCGGCGTGGTGCTGCTGGGCCGGCTCACCATGACGGCCACCGCCGATCACCGGCTGGTGGTGCATCAGGGGCCGCTGCCGTGGTTTGGCACCTACAACACCGCCGCCACGCTGGAAGGGGTGCGCGAAGTGCAGTACCGCGTCTCCGAATACAGCACCGGCGGCGGCAGCCCGGATGATTATTACGATGTGTACCTGGATTATGGCGGCGGCAGCACGAAGGTGATCCTGCCGTATGTGCCGCTGAACCAGGCGCAGTACACGGTGCAGGAACTGGCGCGCTACCTGGCCGAAACCGCCGACGGGGGCGCAGACGCGCTCAGCCGCCTGGCGGCAGACGACCGCGCCGCTGACGACGACGATACCGACTGGCA
>JALOOI010000211.1 GCA_025454495.1 Anaerolineae bacterium | reverse complement strand
GCGAACGCTGCAACTGGATGTAACGTGGTTCACGGGGCAGGGGGCCCGGGGCGATTACGCCATCTTCGTCCATGCCTATGCCGGTGATGGCAGCCAGCCGCAGGTGGCCCAGACCGATGTCCGCCCCGGTGGCAATGCCCTGCCGCCGGGTAACTGGTTGCCGGGCTATCTCCGCGATACAATAAGCGTTAACCTGGCCGCGCTGCCGGCCGGCACCTATCGGCTGGCCCTGGGGCTGTATGACCCGGTGACGTTTGCCCGGCTGACACCCGCCAGCCTGGCGGGACAACTGCCGGTGAGCGCGGATGGACGGGTGTGGCTGCGGGAGGTGGAGCTAAAACCGTGATTGCCGATGATCTTAAAGAGGTGTATGCCGCCCTGCTGCGCGTGCATGAAGAAGGCACGCCGGCCGCGCTGGCGACGGTGATTGAAACCGCCGGTTCTATGCCGCGCCACGCCGGCAGCAAAATGCTGGTGCTGGTGGATGGCCGCATTGTGGGCACGGTGGGCGGCGGTGCCATGGAAGCCCGGGTGATCCAGATGGCGCTGGCCGCCGTGGCCGACGGGCAGAGCCGCGTCGAAACCTTTGCCCTCAACAATCTGGAAGATGGCGACCCTGGCATCTGCGGCGGCACGGCCCGCATTTTCATCGAGCCGGTGGGCATCATGCCGGCGCTGCTGGTGATCGGCGGCGGGCACGTGGGTAAAGCCCTGGCGGAACTGGGCCAGTGGGCCGGCTACCGCGTCATTTTGTCCGATGATCGCCCGGAATTTGCCCGCGAAAGTTATGTGCCGGGGCTGGCCGGCTATGTGGTGTGCCCGCCGGGGGAGGTGCCGCAGCACGTCAGCATCAACGCGCAGACGTATATCGCCGCCGTCACCCGCGGGCTGCCGGTGGATCTGGCGCTCATCCCGGCGCTGCTGAAGACCAGTGCGCCTTACATCGGCCTCATCGGCAGTCGCCGCCGCTGGGCCATCACCATGAAAGCGCTGCGGGAACAGTATGGCCTGAGCGAGGCAGATTTTGCCCGCATTCATGCCCCCATCGGGCTGGAACTGGAAGCGGAAACCCCGCGTGAAATTGCCATCAGCATCCTGGCCGAGATCACCATGCTCCGGCGCGGCGGTACCGGCCAACCGATGCAGTGGCGGCCAGATTAATCATTGGTGATTACGGCGGTTTTTCTGCCCGCAGTCACGTTATAGTAACGGCCAGAATCGTCCAGGTTGACGAGCGATGCAGGTTTTTTTGTGAAACTTCTTTGCGTCAGTGATACGGTGATGCAGCCACTGGAGAATGTGGCGAACCTGCGACGACGATACAGCGATATCGATCTGGTGGTGAGCTGTGGCGATATGCCCGCCGCCTACCTGGATTTTATTGCCACGATTCTGGGCAAGCCGCTGCTGTATGTGCGCGGCAACCATGACGAAATGTACGACCAGACTCCCCCCGGCGGCACCAATTTGCATGAACTGGTGTATGAATATGGCGGGCTGTCTTTCGCCGGGCTGGAAGGCTCCATCAAGTATAATAATGGCAGCATCCAGTATACCCAGTCCGAAATGCACGTCATGGTCTTAAAGCTGGCCGTGCGGCTAAAATATTACCAGATGCGTACCGGCCGCCGGCTGGATGTGTTTGTGGCCCATTCCCCGGCGCGCGATATTCACGATGGCGAAGATTTTCCGCATCGCGGGTTTGATGCGTTTCTACGGCTGATGCAGTGGGCGAAACCGCGTTATATGTTTCACGGGCACGTTCACACCTGGGATCGCCGTAAAACGGTACATACCGATTATGAAGCCACCAGCATCATCAACATCAATCCCTATACGGTGCTGGATATTGACCCGGTGACAAAGGCAGGCTGACGATGCAGGATGCTGCGGATGATCTGGTACAGCGGTTAAAACATGGCGACTCAGAAGAACGGCGGGTGGCGCTGGCACTCATTGGCACGCATCGCTATCTGCGCCTGATCGACCATGTGGTGGCGGTGCTGGCCACGGATTATGACCCGGACGTGCGGGCTATGGCCGCGTGGACGCTGGACTGGCTGAGTAGCGCGGACAGCCTGCCGGCGCTGCTGGAGGCGCTGTACGATACCAGTTTTGGCGTGCGGGCCGGGGCCGGGCAGGGGCTGGTGCATCTGGCGCAGCGCCTTACGCCGGCGCTGGTGGTGCCGGAGGTGGTTGATGTGCTGGAAGATGATGATTACCCGGAAGCCCGCCGCATGGCGTACCTGGTGTTGCAGCGCATTGATGACCCCGCTGCCCGCCAGGCGGTTAAAAATTACCGGGAATGATGACCAACGTGAGATGGTTGAGCCTGTAAGGAAGAAACGGGTATGTGGGAAAACTACTACACAGTGAGCCGCCTGGCCGAGGCGCTGGAACTGCTGGCCGAACACCGTGAAAAGGCGCGGATCATCGCCGGGGGGACGGATTTACTCATCGAACTGGAGCGCGGCAGTCGGCCGGGGGTGACGGCCCTCATCGACATCACCCGTGTGCCGGGGCTGGATAACATCAGCCTGCACGGGGAGACGATTCGCCTGGGGGCGCTGGTCAATCATAATCATGTGGCCGGCAGCGCGCTGCTGGTGCAGCGGGCGCTGCCGCTGGCCCAGGCCTCGTGGGAGGTGGGCGCACCGCAAATCCGCAATCGGGCCACGGTGGCCGGCAACCTCATCACCGCTTCGCCGGCCAACGATACCATTGTGCCGCTGCTGGCCCTGGGGGCCGAAGTCACGCTGTCGTCGCTGGCGGGGGAGCGCAGCGTGCCGCTGAAAGACTTTTACACCGGGCTGCGCCGTACCGTCATGCGCCCGGATGAACTGCTGACGGCCATCAGCTTTCCGGCGCTGGCGGCCCATGAACGCGGCATATTCCTCAAACTGGGGCTGCGCCGCGCCCAGGCGATTTCGGTGGTCAATACTGCGGTGGTGCTGGATTTTGACGGCGATACGGTCACGCGGGCGGCCATTGCCCTGGGCAGCGTCGCGCCGACGATTATTCGCACGCCGGTTGCCGAGCAGGCGTTGATCGGCCGGGCACTGACCCCCACCACGATTGCCGAAGCCGCCCGACTGGCCGCTGCCACGCCTTCCCCGATTGACGATGTTCGCAGCAGCGCCGAATACCGGGTGGAGATGATTAAGGTGCTGGTGGCGCGGGCGCTGCGGGCGCTGGCGGCCGGGCAGCAGGCGGCCGGCTATCCGCAGCAGCCGGCCATGCTGTGGGGGGAACACCAGGCGCAGGTGAACGGGGTATCCCTGCCGGCCGCGCTGACCCACGCGCCCGGCACACCCATCGCAGCCACCCTCAACGGCCGGCCCGTCAGCATCGCCACCGGGCAGAATAAAACGCTGCTGCGCTGGCTGCGCGAAGATGCCGGACTGCCGGGGACGAAAGAAGGCTGCGCCGAAGGCGAATGCGGCGCGTGTACGGTGTTCCTGGATGGCGCAGCAGTGATGTCGTGCATGGTGGCGGCTCCCCGCGCCCACGGGGCCAGCATCGTCACGGTGGAGGGGCTTCAGGCGCAGGCTGAGGAGGCGCTGCACCCGGTGCAGGCGGCGTTTGTGGCCACCGGCGCGGTGCAGTGTGGCTACTGTACCCCCGGCTTTTTGATGTCCGCCGCCAAACTGCTGGAAGAACACCCGCAGCCCACCCTCAGCCAGATTCAACAAAGTATCAGTGGCAACTTATGCCGCTGCACCGGTTATTATAAAATCATAGAAGCCATGCAACAGGCATCCAGTCTATCGACAGCTAACAAGGAGACATCCTAAATGGTCAAAACCGATTTTGGGGGCGAAGGCGGCGTTAAGCAAAGCAAAGGCCGCAACTGGCAGCGCATTCTGCTGCCGGTGGTGGGGCTGCTGCTGATTACGGCCTCCGGCATCATTGCGTATATTTTGTCCACGCCGGTGGCCAATTTTCTACGCGCCAACCTGGCCGCTTTCCCGCGGGAAAATACCCAGGCGGTGCAACTGGCCGTGGCCTTTGCCATCTTCCTTATTCTCATCGCTATCTTCGGGACGATCTATGCCAGCATTGTCCCCAAACCGCCGAAAGGCATCACCGAAACTGAGCTGGACAAAGAGAAGAAAGATAAACTGCTGGAGGCCGAACGGGCCAAACGACGCAAGCGCGACATGAAAAACCGGATGCGCGAACAGCGCAAGAAGTAGCCCTGTCGATCATGCCTCATGCCGGGCCGGGGCAGCCGCTGTCAGCCGGCCCGGGTTGATCCTGTTTAAGCGAGCGAAAGGATACAGGCGGGCGATCTTTCCCCGGTCTGCCGGCCGATTGTTATGGAGCGTACAGTCCCACGTACCGGCGGTGAAGAAATTCACCTGTTCATGCGGACGTATTACTCGCTGCTGCGTTCCAGCGGCACATTTCAGATTGAGACGCTGGTGGAAACGCATATTGCGATGGAATCGTCGCTGCACATTGGCGCGGCTGACCTGCGGCCGGATGTGTCGGCGCTCATCTACAGTGCGCTGCGCCTGCCGGAAGCCATTCGCTATGTGAGCCAGGTGGTGCTGGCCCAGACGGAAAAATCCTTTGTGGAAGCGGGCTACCAGGATGTGGCGGCCTGGGAGCGCGTGACGGCCCCCGGCCGCCGCCGCCGCAAGCATTACGATGGTGATCGCACGCTGGCCATTTACATCGTCAGCCGGTCGGACATTGATGATCTCATCCCCACGCTGACGGCCTATCAACTGGAATGGAACAAGCTGAATTTGCTGCTGCAAAATGGTGCCGCGCGGGAATTTTTGCAGCAGCGCGCCGGCGATGCCCCGCTGACCGAGGAAGAAACCCACAGCCTGGCCGACCTGTTGAAGATGTCCGCGCACGATCTGCGGCGGCTGGAATTGATCTGGCGGCCGCGGTTTCTGGAGACGCTGCGGCAGATCGCCCGGGAGCGCAAAGATATTGGCATCCGCATGATTTCCGGCTCCCTGTCGGATTATCGGCGGGCGACGGCGGCGTGGTGGGAACAACTGTCGCAGGTGGCGGAACAGGCGGGCCTGGACCCGGAACAGTGCCCCATCTATTTTGTCTCCAGCAATACCCATTCCATCGTTAACCTGCTCACCGGCTTCGCGCAGCGCTACGAAGAAAACCTGGTCGATTACGTCAAAGCCTATAATCCTGATGAACTGCTGGATGAGTATGAAGACATTCAGCGCACCTCGTACAAGAGCATGGAGAACTTTTTATACTACGTGCTCGGCAAATACCTGGGCGATGGCAAATCGCAGGCGTTGCAGCAGTTGCGCCATGATGAGCGCAGCGCCGGCATTTTGCGCGTGTCTAACCCGCATGGCTTTGATATTGAAGCCCAGGTGATCCAGCCCGGCCGGCTGCGCCCCGAATGGCTGGACTCGCGGCTGACGGCCGACCTGGATACCAGCCTGCTGGCGGAGAGCGATGCCCTCATCCTGAACATTGATTACCCGCTGGGCGTGGCCGCTTACGAAATCCTCAGCCGCATTACCGAGCGCTGCCACCGGATACAGGGTGTGTACATCATGGGCAAGGCGGCCACGCTCAATGCCCGTATTGGCGATGTGATGCTGCCCAATGTGGTGCATGATGAGCATTCGCAGAACACCTATCTGTTCGGCAACTGCTTTACGGCGGCGGATGTGCGCCCCTATATGGCGCGGGGCAGCGTGCTGGATAACCAGAAAGCCGTGACCTGCCTGGGCACGTTCCTGCAAAATCCGGGTTATATGAGCATCTTTTACCGCGAAGGGTACAGCGATATTGAAATGGAAGCCGGCCCCTACTTATCAGCGGTGTACGAGGCGTTTCGCCCCCGGCGGCACCCGGAAAATGAAATTGTGAATCTGTACGCGGTGCCGTTTGATGTGGGCTTTTTGCATTATGCGTCGGATACGCCCATGAAAACCGGGCACAACCTGGGCGCGGGCAGCCTCAATTACCTGGGGGTGGAACCAACCTATGCCACGGCGATCGCCATCCTGCGGCGCATCTTTAAGCAGGAACTGGCGCGGCTGCGGGTGGTGCGGAATGTGGCGCTGCAACCCCAGGTGTAGCGCGGCGCGGCGCAAGCGCGGCGAATGATGGCACGCTGGATGTGGAATGAGTGGGGATGATGGACAAAACAAAGACTGTGGTCATTGGCCAGTCGATCCGGCGGATTGATGCGCCGGGGAAAGTGACCGGCGCAACGCCGTATCCGGGTGATATTGATCTGGACGGGCAGCTCTGGATGAAGATTTGCTTCAGCCAGCGGGCCCATGCCCGTGTGCTGAAGGTGGATGCCAGCGCGGCGCTGGCGCTGCCCGGCGTGGTGGCGGTGTTCACCTCGCACGATGTGCCGGTGAATGAATACGGCCTGGTGATGAAGGATCAGCCGGTGATCTGCGGCCCGGGCGGCACCATTGCCGGCAGCGATATTGTGCGCTGCTACATGGATTATGTGGCGGTGGTGGTGGCCGAGACCGAAGCGCTGGCCGCGCAGGCCGCGGCGCTGGTGCAGGTGGACTATGCCGACCTGCCGCCCGTGTTCGACGCTGAAGCGGCCATGCAGCCGGAGGCACCGTTAATCCACCACAATACGCCGGGCAACCTCCTCAGCCATTATCGCATTCGCAAGGGCGATATGGACGAGGGCTGGGCCCGGGCGGCGGTGATCGTGGAGGACGTGTACGAAACCACCTGGCAGGAACATGCCTATCTTCAGCCGGAAGCCGGCCTGAGCTACATTGACGAAGAAGGGCGGGTGACGGTGGTGGTCGCCGGCCAGTGGACGCATGAAGACCAGGAGCAAATTTACCACGCGCTGAACCTGCCGCCGGAACAGGTGCGGGTCATTTACCCGGCCATCGGCGGGGCGTTTGGCGGCCGTGAAGATATGTCCGTGCAGATTGTGCTGGCCCTGGCGGCCTGGAAGCTGCGCCGCCCGGTCAAAATTATCTGGAGCCGCACAGAATCGATTTTGTATCATCACAAACGGCATCCCATCAAAATTCGTACCCGGTGGGGAGCCGCCGCCGATGGTAAAGTGGTGGCGGCCGAAGCCACCGTCATCGGCGATGCGGGCGCTTACAATTACACCTCCAACAAGGTGATGGGCAACGCCAACCTGATGGTCAGCGGCGCTTACGAAATTCCCAACCTGCACATTGATACCTATGCTGTGTACACCAACAACATTCCCACCGGGGCTTTTCGCGGCTTTGGCGCACCGCAGGCGCTGTTTGCCGCCGAAGGGCAGATGGATCGGCTGGCGGACGCACTGGGGATGGATCGGGTGGCGCTGCGGCGGCGCAATGTGTTTCAGGAAGGCAGCCTTCTGGCGGTAGGTACGCCGCTGCCGGCCGGGGTCAGCATGGATAAGGTGCTGGATCAATGCGCCAGCGCCAGTTACTGGGCGCAGACGGCGGCCGGCTGGCAGTATCAGCCGCCACAGCAGCCCGCCGACCCTGCGCGGCGGCGCGGCCGCGGCCTGGCCATCGGCTATAAGAATTGCGCGGCGGCGCGGCCGCGGCCTGGCCATCGGCTATAAGAATATCGGTTACAGCTTTGGCTACCCGGAACACTGCCACGCCCGCATGGTGCTGCACGGTAAGACGGCCATCGAAGAAGTGGTGCTGTACCATGCCGGGGCCGATGTGGGGCAGGGGGCACACACTGCCTTTATGCAAATGGCGGCTGAGGCGGTGGGTGTGCCGCTGGAAAAAGTACGCCTGATCGCCTCGGACACAGCCGAAACGGGCAGCGCCGGCAGCGCTTCGGCCTCGCGGCTGACCTTTATGGCCGGCAATGCCATTCGGGGCGCGGCGGAAAAAGCCCTGGCGGCATGGCAGGCGGAAGACCGGCCGGCGACGGGTGAATTCATGTATCGCCCGCCGAAAACCACCCCTTATGACCCGCTGGCCTACGGCTATGTGGCGCAGGCGGTGGAAGTGGAAGTGGATCTTGAAACCGGGCTGGTGCAACTGGTGCAGGTGATCTGCGCCAGTGACGTGGGCCGGGCTATCAATCCGCTGCTGGTGCAGGGGCAGATCGAAGGGGCGGTGGTGCAGGCCCAGGGCTATGCCCTGATGGAGCATATCCTGTGCAAAGACGGCCGGGTGCTGAACCCGTATCTCTCCACCTATCTCATTCCCACCGTGCTGGACGCGCCGGCGGAAGTGCGCTCGCTCATCCTGGAATACCCCGACCCGATTGGGCCGTGGGGGGCGCGGGGCATGGCGGAAATGCCGTTCCTGCCGCTGACCCCGGCCATTGCCGCCGCGATCCACGATGCCACCGGCATCTGGCTCACGTCGCAGCCGTTTACGCCCGATAAAGTGGTGAAAGAATTACGGAAGCATGGCCTCGGTGTTATTTGAGCGCTGCCCGGTGCTGGTGCGCGGCGGCGGCGACCTGGCCAGCGGGGTGATCTATAAACTGGCGCGGGCGGGCTTTCCGGTCAGCGTGGCGGAACTGCCACAGCCGAAGCTGGTGCGCCGGGCCGCCGCCTATGGCGAAGCTGTTTACAGCAGCCGCGTCACCCTCAACGGGCTGACGGCCGTCCGCCTGGCTGCCGGGGAGGTGGCCCCGCCGGGGTGCATCGGCGTGTATGTGGCGGAACGCCTGGAACAGCTCCGGCCATGGCTGTCGCCGGTGGTGCTGGTGGATGCCCGCATGGACAAGCACAACCCGGATACCCGCCTGGACGATGCGCCGCTGGTGATCGCCCTGGGGCCGGGGTATACCGCCGGGGTGGACTGCCATTATGTGATCGAAACGCAGCGCGGGCACCACCTGGGGCGGGTGATTGACCAGGGCCCGGCCGAAGCGGATACCGGCGAGCCGGATGCGGTGCAGGGCATCACCCATGCGCGGGTGCTGCGGGCCCCGGCCGCCGGCCTGGTGCTGCCGGCGACCGATGAAAAGATGCAGCCGGTGCAAATTGGCGCTATCATTCAGTCCGGGCAGGTGATTGCGGTGGTAGCCGGCCAGCCGGTGATCGCGCCTTTTGCCGGCATCCTGCGCGGGCTGGTTCATCCGTCGGTCATGGTCAGCGCTGGCATGAAAATTGGCGATTTAGACCCGCGCGGCCGCCGTGATTACTGCTTCACCATTTCCGATAAAGCGCGGGCCATCGGTGGCGGTGTGCTGGAAGCGGTGCTGGCCGCGCCGCCGGTGCAACCCTACCTTCGATCACGGGGCAGCGATGAAATTGCAGCGGGCGTTTGAAGTCGTTAAAGGCGAAGTGGTCGCGTTTACCGGGGCGGGCGGTAAAACTTCGGCCCTGGTGGGGCTGGGCTATGAACTGCACGAAGCCGGCTGGCGGGTGCTGGCCACCACCACCACCCGCATCGGGCAGGATCAATTGCAGCTTTTCCCCCGGGCGCTGCCCTACACGGCCGGTACGGCGGCCATCAGCGCGGCCCTCAATGAGCAGGGTTATGTCTTCCTGTACAGCGAGATGCGCCATGGCAAAGTGTATGGCGTACCGCTGGAGACGATCCCGCACTGGCTGGATAACGTCGATTCGGATGTGCTGCTGATCGAAGCGGATGGCGCACGCGGGCTGCCGTGGAAAGCGCCCTACGCCCATGAGCCGGTGATCCCGCCGGAGACGACGCTGGTGGTGCCGGTCACGTCGCTGGCGGCCCTGGGGCAGCCGCTGGATGAGATGCATGTCTACAATCCGCAGGCGATGATCGACAAATTTGGGTTTTACGCCGGCGGCAAAATTCGCCTGCCGTGGCTGGCCCAGGTGCTGCGCGATGAGGAGATGGGGCTGAAAGGGGTGCCGGCCGCGGCGCGGGTGGTGGCGTTCATCAACCAGACCCCGGACAAAGGCTACCTGAAGACCCGCGCCCGCCAGATTGCGAAGCTGGCGCTGCGTTCCCCGCGCCTGAACGGCGTGGCTCTGGGGTCTGTGCGCGCCGCTGACCCGGTGAGTGAGGTGCAGCGGCCCATCGGCGCGATTGTGCTGGCGGCCGGGCAGTCGTCGCGCATGGGGCAGCCCAAGGTGCTGCTGCCGTGGGATGGCAAAACCATCCTGGAACACATCATCGCCCAGCTTACCCTGGCCAAAATCGATGAAATTGTGGTGGTGACCGGCTTCTATGCGGACGAAGTGCGGAAATTGATGCACCTCACCGGCACCCGCACCATCCACAACCGCGCTCACAAAACCGGCGAAATGCTGTCGTCGCTGCAAACCGGGTTAAAAGCCCTGCCGCACCACATCGCCGCCACGCTCATCGTCCTGGGCGATCAGCCGCATCTTCAGCCGAAAGTGATCGGCCGGGTGCTGAAAGCCTATGCCGAAGGCGCGGGGCACATCGTGGCCCCCAGTTACCAGATGCGCCGGGGGCACCCCATCCTCATCGACCGGCGTTACTGGGCGGAACTGCTGGCGCTGGAAAAAGGCGGCGCACCCCGCGATGTGATTAATGCCCACCAGGACGAAATCGCCTATGTTACGGTGGATACGGACAGCGTACTCCAGGATGTGGATACCCCGGCCGACTACCGCGAAGCGCTGCGCCGCGCCGGCCTGAAGGATTACAATCCGCTGCCGCGCCGCCCCGGTGGTGAGGCTTAATCGGCTCCCTGGGCCCGTTCAATCAGCTCTTTCAGAATATCGCGGCTCCAGCGCTCGCTTTGCAGCACCTGTGTCGGCCGCAGCGTGGTGGGGCGTTTGCCGGCGCTGCCATGCGCGGCATCGCGCAGCGCGTCTGATTGGGACATGGCTGTGACCACGATCAACACTTCGGACGGCTGAATGATGTAATCTTCGCGCGGGGCGTAAAGATAGGTCTGCCGGCCCGCCTGGCGAATGCCGATCACCCCGGCCTGAAACTGCTCATACAGTTGCAAATCGCCCAGCCGCCTGCCGATCCACGGCGAGCTTTCTTCCATGTACAACTCGGTGGTTTCCAGCCGCGTCTGGTAATTGTAGAGCACGTAATGCAGAAATTCGTTAATTTCCGGGCGGGTGGCCGTCAGCAGAATGAAGCGGGCGGCCACGTGGAAGGGACTCACCACCCGGTCGGCCCCGGCCAGTTCCAGCTTGTCCACCATGTCATCCTGCATGGCGGTGGCGGTGATGAGGATGCGCCGATTCAGGGTGCGGCTGTTGATAATCGTCAGGATGCTATCGGCCTGGTCTTCCACCGAGACCATGATGGCCTGGGCGCGGCGAATGCCTGCCCGCAGCAGGGTATCCTCCTGGGAGGGGTTGCCCCGCACCAGGCGAAAGCCGCGCTCCTGCAATTCGGTGATGTTCTCGTCGTTATCGCTGATGATGACGAACGGCCGTTCCGGGTCCAGTTTGTCAATGCTGCTGCACGCCAGCCGATCCGTACCGCAGATGATGAAATGGTTGGACAGGCGCTCGATGGCCGTTTCCGCTTCGGCCAGGCTGTAGGTGCGGCGGCTGCGCGGGGCCGGGGGCGTAAAATGGATGGCCTGAAAGGTGGCCAGGGTATGCTGGCCCGGGCCCTGGCCCGCTTTCGTCAGGTCTTCGATGCTGTAGGCCTGGCCCACGATGATGAGGACTTCATCCTCCTGGAGAACGTAATTTTCCGGCGGGGCATACATAAAAGTGCCATCCGCCTGGCGAATGCCGATGATGCCGGATTCAAAACGGGTGTCCAGCGCAAGCTGGCGCACGCTCTGGCCGATCCACGGCGAATCGTCGAACAGGGCAATTTGCGTCAGGCGGCTGGTGTTCTCCATATCGAACAGCAGGCTGTTGAAATAGTCGTTGACGGCCGGGCGAAAGGTGGCATTGTTCATGAACTGCCCGGCGATGTCGTAGGGGGTGAGGACGGCCGTGGCACCGACGCGGATGATTTTTTGCCCCATGGCATCATCCAGCACGGCGGCAGTGATGGGTAATTTGTCATTCAGATGATGGGCCGTCAGCACGGTGAGCAGCGTTTCGGTGTCGTCATCCAGCACCACCACCATGGAACGCGCCTGTTCAATGCCCGCCTGGCGCAGCGTTTCGTCGCTGGTGGGCTGGCCTTCCAGCACACGCAGCCCGGCGCTGCGCAGGTGCCCGGCATAGTCTTTGTCCTCGGTGATGACCACCACCACATCCAGCAGGGTAATATCGCGGTAGATGCGCCCCAGGCCGAACAAAATCAGCCGGCGCAGCAGCGCCCGCGGCCGCACATGATAGCCGTCGGCATCGTCACCAAACACCCTGTCCAGCGCTCGATCAATGGGGATGTAGCGCCTTTCGCGCAGCATTTGCCGCCGCGACTCGGCAAACTGGAGGATGTAGCCGATGGTTTTATCCACCATTTCGCCCCGGCCGCAGATGATGTAATGCTGGTGCATGGACTGGATAGCGCGGTAAATTTTGCGGCGCTGGCGCAGCGTCCGCAGCTCCGGGCTGATGAACAGCGCGAACGCCAGTTGCAGCGTGGAGGCCAGAGCGCTGAGGCCGAACACGATGAGGACAATGGTGAAGATGCGCCCGCCTTCGGTGCGGGCATACACATCGCCGTAACCAATGGTCGCCAGCGTGATGAAGGTCAGCCAGAGTGAATCAATAAAGGACAGCCCTTCCAGCAGCATCAGGCCGATCACGCCGACCGGCATAATAATCAGCAGTGCGCCCAGGGCAATGCGAAATTGTCGTTGTAGATCGTCCACCAGGCGGCCCCATCAGCGCTTAATTTTTGAACCAGTTAATCAGTCGGGTGATGACGCTGCGCCGCGCCCCGGCCCCCTGCTCGTATTCCTGTTGCAGGCGTGTCGTCAGGAACTCCAGTTCGCTCACGCGCATCCGCGCCCCATTCACAATCACCCATTCCTGATCGAGAATCCGCAGATCGGAAGGGATACGGCGATACAATCGTTGATAGGCCTGGGTGTAGCTGTGAACCACTTTTTCGATGCTTTGCACGGTAAAACGCTCTCTACACGCAAAAGGCTTCTTTGATTTTTGGGCCGGTGGCTTCCTGACTATTGTAGCAAAAAATGTCATTTCCGGTATTCGCAGCCGGGGGGTGTTTATCAGATGCCCGGCGGCCGTTATAATGTTTCCATGACTTTAACGATGCAGGAGCTGTTTTTTCATGAATTACTCACGGGAAGATTACGAAGCGGCTGCGGCCGTCATACGACAGCGCATCCCGGCGCTGCCGCTGATCGGGCTGGTGCTCGGTTCCGGGCTGGGGGCGCTGGCCGACCTGGTGGAGCAGCCGACGGTCATCCCGTATGAAGACCTGCCGGGCTGGCCGCTTTCGACCGTGCACGGGCACAGCGGGCGGCTGGTGATCGGGACGCTGGAAGGGCATACGATCCTGGTGCAGCAGGGGCGGGCGCATTTTTACGAGGGCTACACCATGCAGCAGGTGACGTTCCCGGTGCGGGTGATGCACGCCCTGGGAATTAAGACGCTGCTGCTGACCAATGCCGCCGGCGGGCTGGAACCGACGTATCACGCGGGGGAGTTGATGGTGCTGAAAGACCACATCAATTTGCCAGGACTGGCCGGCCTGCACCCGCTGATTGGCCCCAATGACGAGCAGGTGGGGCCACGCTTCCCGGGTATGGCGCAGACGTATGATCGTCACCTGCGCGAGACGGCCCGCAGCGTGGCGCAGGCGCACAATATCCCCCTGCGCGAGGGCGTGTATCTGGCGGTCGCCGGCCC
>JALOOI010000030.1 GCA_025454495.1 Anaerolineae bacterium | reverse complement strand
GTCAGCAGCCTGACGCTCATCAACGCGCAGAACGGCGCGGCCGTGCTGACGATCACCAATGGCATGACCATCAACCTGCCCGCGCTGGGGCTGACGCAGATCAGCATTCGCGCCAACACCAGCCCGACGACGGTCGGCAGCGTGGTCTTCGGGCTGGATGGCACCACCGTTTATAAAGTGGAGACGGCCGCGCCCTACTCCATCTATGGCGATACCGGCACCAGTTACTATGCCTGGCCGGTGAGCGCCGGCGTGCGTACCGTGCGGGCCACCGCCTATACCGGCGCGGGCGGCACCGGCACCCCCGGCCCCACGCTCACCGTGAGCTTTACCCTGGTGCGTTAGCCCCCTGGCACCCGCGCCTGTTGAGCGGCCGCCCGCGTGATTGCGGGCGGCTGTCGTTACCGGGACGGGCGGCTGTGTTATAATGCAGCGATCAGGAGGGTTGATTGTGATGAAGCATCCCGTTTCGCTCCAGCTTTCTGAGGATTGGTATGCACGGTTGCAGGCGGCCGCCGAACAAACGCATCGTTCTATCGAAAGCATTGTGGTAGACAGCCTGGCATGGCTTTTCGATGCACAGCCAGACATCACCCTGCAAAATCTGCCCCATTTAACCGATGTCGCACTGTGGGCCCTGGTGCAGCGCCCGCTGACTTATCCGGTGGAAACACGCCTGCGCGAATTAACCGCCCTCAGCAAACTTGATGCCCTGACAGCGGCTGAACAACAGGAATTAAGCCGGCTGGTGGAGCGTTATGATGAGTATGTGCTGCTGCGTTCCAGAGCGCTGCTGCTGCTTCAGGAGCGCGGGCATCCTATCGAGCGTGATGGGCAACCAGGAACTTAATCATGGCCGCGATTTCGGCCGCCCTGCGGCGGGCAGTGGTTGCACGTGCCGGGAAACTTTGTGAATACGGTCAGGCGGCTGAAATCATTGTTGTGCGCCTGGAAATTGACCATATGCTGGCGGGCTGGCATCCTCCCCGCCCCTGAGCGTGCCCCTCATCGCATTTTTACCCCGCAGCGTTACAATGAAATGGATAACTTTTAGCCAGTCATTTTGCTTAAAGGATAACGAATGATGCAAACACGGCAGCTTGGCAACAGCGATCTGCACATTACCCGCGTGGGCTTTGGCGCGTGGGCCATCGGTGGCGGCGGCTGGGAATATGCCTGGGGGGCCCAGGATGACCGCGAGTCCATCGCCGCCATTCATCATGCGCTGGACCTGGGCATCAACTGGATTGATACCGCGCCGGTGTACGGGCTGGGCCATTCCGAGCAGGTGGTGGCGCAGGCGCTGAAGACCACGCAGCATAAACCGTACATCTTCACCAAGTGCGAGCTGGTGTGGGATGACCACGGCAAGATCAGCGGCAGCATGAAAGCCGCCAGCCTGCGCCGCGAGATCGAAGCCAGCCTGCGCCGCCTGGCAGTGGACGTGATCGACCTGTACCAGATTCACTGGCCCGACCCGGATGAGGAGATTGAAGAAGGCTGGCAAACGCTGATCGACATTCAGGCGCAGGGCAAGGTACGCTATATTGCGGTGTCCAATTTCAGCGTGGCGCAAATGCAGCGGGCCATGCAGTTCGCGCCCATTACCTCGCTCCAGCCGCCCTATTCGCTGGTGAAGCCGCAGGTGCAGGACGAAATCCTGCCCTTCTGCGGCCAGCACAATATCGGGGTGATCGTCTATTCGCCCATGTATTCCGGGCTGCTGACGGGCGCATTCAGCGCCGAGCGCCTCGCCGGGCTGCCGGAGGACGACTGGCGCAAACGCGACGACGAATTTCAGCCGCCGCGCCTGGAGCGCAATTTGCGCCTGGTGGCCCTGCTGACCGAGATCGGGCAGCAGTACGGGCGCACGCCGGGCGAAGTGGCCATCGCCTGGACGCTGCATCATCCGGCGGTGACGGCGGCGATTGTGGGGGCGCGGCGGCCGGCGCAGATTGATGGCTTCATCCACGCCGCCGACATCACCCTCAGCGCGGCAGACCTGGGCCGCCTGGAGGCGTTTATCGCCGCCCATCCCTGAAGCAGCTTAATCCCGCGCCAGCACAAACCGATAGCGCACATCGTTCTGGCGCAGGCGGCTGAGCGCGGTATTCACCTGGTCAAAGGGCAGCACCTCCGTCCGGGCGTGGATGTGGTGCCGTTCGGCCAGGGCCAGCATTTCGCGCATTCGCGCCCGCCCGCCGATGCTGCTGCCGGTCACGCTGCGCTGGTCGCTCAGCAGCAGGCCAATGGGCACGGTGATGGGCGCGGAGGGCGCACCCACGAAGCACAGCACGCCATTGGGCCGCAGCGCCTTCACATAATCCACCCAGTTCAGGTTGGCGGTGGCCGTGGCGATGATGAAATCCAGCCGGCGGCGCTGCTGCTTCAGCGCGGCCGGCTCGCCGGTGTTGACGTAATGATGGGCCCCCAGGGCCAGCGCTTCGGCCTGTTTGGCCGCGCCGGAGGAGAAGGCCGTCACTTCGCAGCCCAGGGCACGGGCGAATTGCAGCGCCAGGTGGCCCAGCCCGCCAATGCCGATCACCCCCACATGCTGCGCGGCGCTCACCCCGTAGCGGCGCAGCGGCTCATACACGGTGATGCCGGCGCACAGCAGCGGCGCGGCGGCCACGCTGTCCAGCCCGGCCGGGATGGGATGCACAAAACGGCTGTCAATGCGGATAAAATCGGCAAAGCCGCCATAATTGCCATCGGCACAGGTGGCCTGCGAATCCGCACAGACATTATCTTCACCGTGCAGGCAGTAAGCACAGTGCAGGCAGGCGCTGCGCTGCCAGCCGATGCCCACCCGCTGCCCTGTCAGCGCCGCCTCGGCCGCTGCGCCCACGGCCGTCACCACGCCGATAATTTCGTGCCCCGGCACCATGGGGTAACGGCCGCCCCAGTCGCCATCGGCCAGGTGTAAATCGCTGTGGCACACGCCGCAGTGGGTGATCTGCACATCGGCATCAAACGGCCCCATCGTGCCGCTGTCGTACTCAAACGGGGTCAACGGCTGACCGGCGGCCGGCGCAGCCCAGGCTCGAATCTTCATGTTTGTTCTCCGGGTGGTACAATGACTCCTGAGAACAATGATAGCGCAATCCCTGCGGAGACAACGATGAAACGGTTATGGATGGTTATGCTGCTGCTGACTCTGGCCGCCTGTGGCAATCTGAGCCTGGAGCCGGTCAACAGCGGCGGCAGCACCGGCACGGGCAGCGGCAGCAGCGGCGGCAGCAGCAGCAGCGGCGGCGAAACGGCCCGCGTGGTGAATGTGATCGACGGCGATACCATTGATGTGGAGCTGAACGGCGAGCGCGTGCGCGTGCGCTATGTGGGCGTGAACACCCCGGAACGCGATGAAGCGTGCTATCAGGAGGCGGTGGACGCAAACCGGGCGCTGGTGGCCGGTCAGACCGTGCGCCTGGTGCGCGATACCAGCGATACCGACCGTTTTGATCGGCTGCTGCGCTATATTTACGTGGGCGACACGCTGGTGAATGCCGAACTGGTGAAACAGGGCGTGGCGGAAGCGGTGCTGTATCGCCCGGATGAGCGTTTTTACAACGACTTCGTGGACTATGAACGCCAGGCGGCGCGGGCCGGCCGGGGCTGCCACCCCACCGGCATCTTCAACGACGGCAGCAGCACCCGCTGAACCGTGCCGCGGCAGCCGGATGGGCGCAGGTCAGGTCAACAGCAGCCCTGCGCCCGTGGCTGCCTCACGGCAGCCCCTGCGCCCCCTCCAGCCGGATAGTCGCCTGCACCTGCCCGCGGGCATCGCGCAATGTGACCACATCGCCGGGGGCCCACACCGCCCGATCCAGCCCCCAGAACAGCGCAATCGGCGTATTTTGCCCGCTGCGGGTGTAAATCGTCACTTCGGTATTGGAGAAGATGAGCAGTTCGCCGAAGGTGTATTCGTTGCCGTCGGCATCGCTCAGCCGCCAGCCGGTGGCCGCAACGGTGTTGCCATTGTTGCGAATGCGTATCCCTTCAGCCGTGATGTCGCCGGGCCGGTCTACGCCCACAATCGTCACCTGGGCGCTGGCCGCGGTGGGGGCCAGCGTGATGGTGGGCGATGGTGAGGGCGTAAGCGTTTGCGCGAGGGTCGCTTCTTCGGTGGCTTCCTGCGCGGCCGCGGTGGCGGTGGGCGGCGGCGTGGCCCCCTCCACCGTGGCGGTGGGCAGCGCGGCAAAGCCCGGCAGCGTCTCCACGGCGCAGCCTTCCAGCGGCACCACCAGCGTATCGCCAATTTGCAGCCCGCGGGAGGTTTCTTCCGTCAGGCCATTGGCTTCCAGCATGATGAAAGGATTCACGCTGTACTGCACCGCGATGCCAAACGGCGTATCGCCCTCCACGATGGTATGCACGATGCAATTTTGCGGCAGCGCCGATTGTGTCGCGGCGGCTTCGGCGTTCAGTTCCACCGCGCCGGTGATGGCCACCGTGGGCCGCGCCGCCACGGACGTTGCGCCCGCCTGCGTCACAATGTCGGCCGGCACCGCCACCTGCGTCCGGTCAGTGGTGGCAGTGATGATAATCACCTGCGGGCTGACCAGCGGGTCGGGCGTGGCGGTGATGATGACGGGCACCGTGACAATCGTCGTCCCGGTGTCTTCACCGGGGGAACCGCCAAAAATCTGGAGCGCCAGGAACGTCCCGGCAATCGCCACCACAAACACGGCGATGAGAAACGGAAGCATGGAGCGAACCGACATAGCCACATCCTGTCGTGCAGAAACACCTGCCTGAATAGTGCTGCTGCCACTATAGCACAGCGGCCGCCTGCGGGCAAAGTGAGAGAACGCTGATACCCGCCGCCCTGGCGGGCGCGGCCGGGCAGAAATATGCTATAGTTCGCACATGACCGCCCGCTATGGCACGCTGCGACGACCATGCCCTATTTAATCGACGGACACAATTTAATCGCCCGCCTGCCCGACCTGGATCTGGCCGATCCCGACGATGAAGCCAAACTGGTGCTGCGGCTGCGCGGCTTTGCGGCCAGCTCGCGCCGCCAGTGCATCGTGGTGTTTGACCAGGGGCTGCCGGGCGGACAATCGGCCCTGTCCACCCATTCGGTGAAGGTGATCTTTGCCACCGCGCACCACACCACCGCCGACCGCATCATTCAGGAGCGCATCCGCCACACCCGCGATGCCGCCAACTGGACGGTGGTCTCGGCCGATCAGGAGGTGCTGGCGGCCGCGCGGCAGCACGGCATGAAAGCCCTGACCAGCGGCGATTTTGCCACCCGGCTGCTGGCCCGCCCGGCCCCGCCCGACCGCAGCGAAGCCGCGCACGTGGTGGTGCCGCCGCAGGAGGTGGACGAATGGCTGACGCGCTTTGCCGCCGCCCCGCCGCTGCCGCCCGCCGAAGCGCCCCGGCCGCCCCGCCGCCCCGCGCCGGCCACGCCCAACGCCACCGCGCCGGAGCCAGAGCCGGGACATCGGGCCACCCGCCCGGCCGCGCCGGCGGCCCGCGGGCCGCGCCGCCCGCTGGAGAGCGCCGGCAAATATGATGATGACGTGTATTTGAGCGATGCCGATATTGCCGGCTGGCTGCACGCCTTCAGCCGGGGGCCGCAGCCCGTCCCCACACCGCCCGCCCGGCCCCGCCCGGCACCCGTGCGCTACGTGGAACAGCCCGCTGACGATGAAGCGCCGCCCGCGCCCCGCACCCCGGCCCCCAAAAAAGCCGCGCCCCGGCCGCCCGCCGGCAAATTCGATGATGAGACCATCCCGCCCGACGAAGTCGAAGCCTGGCTGCGACGCTTCAACGGCGACTGAGCGCCCGCCGGTAGGCCGGCATATAGCGCAGCAGCGGCGGCAGGGCCGGCACCACCTTTTGCACCCCGCGACAAAACCAGTCCACCCGCCGCTGCCCGGCCGGGGACAGGTCATAGCCATACTGGGCCCGCAGCGGTTCCGGCAGCAGCGCCACCGTCAGCCGGAAGGCCGGGTAAGCGGCATAGCGCAGCAGCGGCAGCGACTGCCCGGTGAGAAAAGGCGCAATGGCCCGCGCCTGGTCGCTCACACACACTTCCCCGCTGGCGATCATCGCGTGCATCGTGGCATACAGGTCATCCACGCCGGCCGGCATCCGCGCCGGGGGAATGCCCATCCATGCGCCAATGGTTTTGGACTGCTGATAAAACGCTTCTTTATCGGCGTGGCTGAGGGGCCCCACCAGGCGCTCATAGCCAGTGATCGCGCCTTCCACCAGGGTCGCCTGCACCCAGAACGCCGGGCGCGGTTGGCGCGGGTTATAGGCCGCCCCGGCCGCATGGCGGCCCGCGGCCTGGCGCAGGCGGCCCGTGGCCGGGCGATGCGCCCGGTCAATTGCGGCCAGCGCCGCGCTCACTTCCGGGCGCGTGCCAAAGATCAGCGTCAGCGTCAGCCGCAGGGTACGCAGCAGGCGGCGCACCGGCTGCCGAAAAACATAGCTGTGCTCATACACCGCCGCCGCCACCAGCGGATGCGCGATCTGCATCAGCAGCACGCGGGCCCCCGTCAGCAGCAGCACCTGCTCCCGGTTAATCCTCCAGATGGCGCTGTCGGGCGCAAAATGGTAGGGCCCGGCGGAGGTATCTTCGTGATCGAAGCTGGCGGGGGTGTTTTCGCTCATATAGCCTGCTGCGGCCGGCGGCCGGTCTGGTGGATGGTTAAAGGTTATACACCGCCTGCCCGCCGTTTTCCTGACGTGCCTTTTGAAGGGGCCCGATTCGGGTGGATAATGGGGCTAAAGGGTGTGAAAAAGGGGTGTGAGGACGTACAACCATGACCATGCCACCGCGCAAACAGAAACCACTGTCGCCCGCCGCCGCTGAACGGCGCGAAAACTTCTGGCTGTTCCTCATTTTCATCATCATCGTCCCGCTGATCCTGTGCAGCCTGGTGCCGGCCCTGGTCGGCCAGGTGCAGCCAACGAACCTGATCCTGTTCTGGATGTTCGCGCTGGCGGCCTTCTGGCGCATTCTGCGGGCCATCAGCCGGCTGCGCCCGCGCCCGCCGCTGGAGGCCGGGGAAGATTAACGCGGCGTTTACAGTTCTGGTGTATGCTGTGCAGCATGGGTTTTAGTGGAAGTGCTGGAAAGGAAACACGAATGCGTTCTTACACCGAACTGCCAGACGGCGACCCGCTGCGCCAGGAGACCGCCCCCGGCCCCGATTTCATCCGCAAGCCGCACCTGAAGCCGCGCCTGTACCAGGAGACGCTGCTGGAGATTCTGGCCGCCGGCGCGGATGACGTGGCCGCCAATCGTAACGGCATCCTCACCCGCACGCAGCGCGATACCCTGCTGAAAACGCTCAACAGCGATACCGATGCCATGCGCCTGCTGCTGACCATCTTCCTGGGCGTGTCGCTGCTGCTGGCCTTCATCTTCCTGGGCCAGGGGCTGGACATGAGCGGGCTGGTGCTGGGCGCGGGCGGTATGATCGGCGCGATGACGCTGGTGTGGTGGCGGCGGCAAAATCGCCTGCGCGATGATCTACAGGTGCGGGTGGAGCGCGTGGAAGGCGTGCCGCGCCTGCACGAACTGGGCCGGCTGGAAACCGTGCGCAATTATGGCCTGGTGTTGCAGCATCTGTATATTCCGCTGTCGCGCCAGGCGTATGAGCAGCTTCAGCAGTATGAACTGCCGACGGTACGCGCCTACATCACCGCCCGCAGCCGCACGCTGCTGTCGCTGGAAGTGCTGACCGGCTACGATGACGACGGCGCTAAGCTGAAGAATGACCTGCTGCTGCCCGCAGACGACGAAAAACGCAAAAATGACCTGCTGCTGCCCGAAACTGATGAAGCGGACGAAAAACGCAAAAATGACGCGCTGCCCGTAGCGGACAGCACCCCCGACCGGCAGCAGCGTTAATCGCCCCGGCCGGCATTCCGGGCTATAATCGGGCGGCGGATGAACACCGTTTCAGGAAGGAAACCCCCATGAGCCGCCTGATCGAAACCCTGCTGACCCTGCTGCGGGCCCTGTTCCAGCGGGCCCCGGCCGATACCTGCCAGGTGAGCGACCTGGAAATACCGGCGGAACGGCCGCCGCTGCTGCCCGAAACGGCCGCGCTGGCCTTCACCGCCCAGGCCGGCACGCCCGCCGTCACCATCCGGCCGCTGCTCAGCCGCGCCCACATCTTCACCGAACCGGCACTGACGGCCACGCCGCTGCTGGTGGCCAGAGGCGGGCTGTCTTTTCCGCTGCTGGCCGCCACCCCGGCCGACCCCGATGGCTTTCGCTGGTTGCAGGTGCAGGTGGCGGGCCAGGCGGGCTGGCTGCGGGCCGAACTGGTGACGCTGAATGATGACTGTCGCCGCGTGCCCGGCATCGCCGCCGCAGACATCCCCGACCCCGCGCCGAAGCCGGCCGCGCCCCCGGCCGCCCGTTTTCCGCTGCCGGCCGACGTGCGCATTACGCAGCGCTTCCACAGCGGCCATCGTGGTTATGACCAGGGCACGCCCCTCAACACGCCCATTCGCGCCGCCGCCCCCGGCCTGGTCATCCGTGCGCTGACCTGCCAGCGCTGCGAGGAACGCAGCCGCCCCAACATTTTCCCCTGCGGCCAGGCCATCTACCGGGATCCTGCCTGGGGCTTTGGCTATGGCAATTTCGTCGTGCTGCGCCACGATTACGCCGCCATGCCCGCCGAATTACGCGCCGAGATGGATCGGGCGAAGCTGACCGGGGCCTTTGTCTATGTGCTGTATGCCCACTTCAGCCGGCTGAATGTGCAGGTGGGGCAGCAGCTCAGCGCCGGGCACGTCCTGGGGCTGTCCGGCAATCATGGCTGTTCCAGCGGGCCGCATTTGCATTTTGAGGTGCGCGGCGGCACGGTCGATCTGGTGGATAATGTGTGGGCCGCGCAGCGGGCCTTTAACCCCAATCGCCTGTTCCAGGCCTGATGCCTGTTCAAAAAAACCATTGTGCGTTAGAGTCAGCGCGATCATTCACAGCAGAGGGCTGACCAACGATGAAGCATACACTGTGGTGGCGGGCGCTGAGCCTGCTGGTGCTGCTGGCCGGCGCGGGGGTGCTGCTGCCCGCCCGGGCCCAGGGTGAGGTAACGCTGCTGGCCGTCAGCGATATGGCTTCCTGCATTTCGGACGGCGATGAAGCGGTGGCCGCGCTGCTGGACACGCTGGAGGGGCTGGTCATCTCCCCCGGCGATAACAGCCAGAGCGTCGGCTCGTGGCAGTATTACCAGGACTGCTACGAACCCAATTTCGGCCGGCACAGAGGGCGCATTTACCCGGTGCCGGGCAACCATGATCTGTATCAGGGCACGCTGGATGATTATTACGCTTACTTCGGCAGCCAGGCCGGGGTGCCGGGCCAGGGCTACTACAGCTTTGGCTATGGCGCGTGGCTCATCATCGGCCTCAATTCCATGGTGCCCATGTACGACGGCTCACCGCAGGCACAGTGGCTGCGGGCCACGCTGGCCGCCAGCCCGGTGCGCTGTACGCTGGCCTTTTTTCATCATCCGGTCTTCAGCAGCGGCGCGGGCGGCGTTAGCCCGCGGGCGCGGGATGTCTTTCGCATTCTGTACGAAGCCGGGGCGGATGTCATCGTCAGCGGTGACGCGCACCATTATGAGCGCTTCGCGCCGATGAATCTTCAGCGCCGGGCCGACCCGGAACGGGGCATTCGGCAGTTCATCGTGGGCACCGGCGGGGCCTCGCAAACGCGCCTGGCCGGGCGCTGGCGCACCACCGAAGTCCGCAGCAGCGCCTACGGCATCACCCGCTTTACCCTGGGCGACGGCTATTATCGCTGGCAGTTTATCCCGGCCGCCGGCAGCGATTTTAGCGACGCAGGCGAAGACGTGTGCCGCTGAGGCGCGTTAAGCGTGTTCCCGATCCAGCGGGCACACCGGCACCGCGGCGGTGGGGGGCATTTCGTTGCTCTGGGACAGGTGTTCCAGCCCGGCGCGGTCAGCGATGAACAATTCGCGGCCGCGCTTGCGCAGCAGCCCGGCATTCAGCAGGCTGCGTAACGCCCGCCCCACCACTTCGCGCGTCGTCCCCAGGATGGAGGCAATATCTTCCTGGTTCAGGCGGGTGGGCGTTTCGGCGATCTGGTCAGCATAGGTGGTTTCGTGCAGGAATAATTTGGCCAGCCGCGAGGGAATGGTGCGGAAGGTCATATCTTCCAGGCGCTCGATATACTCCCGGTTGACGTGCGCCAGCGCCTGCACATAATTCCGCAGCAGTTCCGGCTCATGGCTCAGCAGCGTCATCAGGCTGTGATGGGTGATGCGTACCACCCGCGCCTGGGTGACGGCCACCGCGCTGAACGGGTTGCTGCCGCCATCCACCGCCGCCACCTCGTTGAAGGTGGCCGGGGGGCGCAGCAGGCTGAGCGTGTGCAGCCGGCCTTCCGGGCTGATGCGGTAAATGCGCACCAGGCCTTCGGCCACCACATGGAAACCGGCGCAGCGCTCGCCTTCGGTGAAAATGGTTGCGCCGGCCTGGTAGGTGTACGACAGGGACGCTTCATCCAGACGTTGCAGGATATGCGGGGCGACCCCGACAAAGCAATAAACGCTGTTCCAGTTCACCATGGGGGTTCATCAATCCTGATGGGCGATTGTTGGCATTGGTAACACAAAAGACCGCGCTGCAAAAGGACTTTTGTCACTTTTACCCGCCGACGCGGTGAAAAGCCCCTCGGCCGCGGCATGGCTGCCGGCCGCCGGCCCTAAATGAACTGCGCGATGATGACCATCAGACCAATCAAGACCGCGGCCAGCAGTCCCATATTGCGTAGATCCACCAGGACATGCCCGTACTGCGCCCGCAGTTCGTCCTCGGTGACGGTTTTATTGGGGTGTTCCAGCATGTATTCCATCAATTCAGCATCGACTTCGCCGCGTTTTTTGCTGCGCTCCAGCCGGGCGGCGCTCACCTGACGGCTGGAGCGGGCCGGGCGGGCCACTGCGGCGTTCTCGGCCGGGCGGGCGGGGGCCGCCGCCGGGGGGGGTGCCACCTCGGCCACGTCGTCGTCGTCGGCCCCGTCGATCTCATCGGTGAGGCCGGCCTGTTCGCGGGCCCGCTGGAGCGTGGCTTCGGGCAGGTTGGGTTGTTTGCTGCGTTTGCGTCGTGCCATGAGATTGTTCCTGATGATTGTTTAAACCGATGCCGGCCCTAAGTATCCACCCGGTCAGCAAAGACGACAATCCTTTTGTTGTTCACCTGGTACGGGTAGCACGAAATGAGGGTAGCCGTGGGCCGGCCCTGGTCGTCCATAACATGCACATCGTCAGGATCAACAATGCTGGTGCCGGTGATGATGTAGGTGTAAATTTTTTGTTCGGTGTGCACTTCAAACAGCATTCCCGGCTGCAATTCATCCAGGTAGCGAAAAATTTTGCCGTAGACATCGTTGTGGGCGGCCAGCACCAGGTTGCCGCTGGTGCCGGGGGTTACGCCGTTCAAAAGCTGGCCCACGCCCAGTTGCAGCGCTTCCTCGTCGGTGCCCTGTACAATCACCTGATCCACCCCAATCTCCGGGATGACGATGCGGCGGGCAGTTTCCAGGGTGGGCGCGGGGCGCTGGTAATCCAGCGGCACCGACACCAGATCCCGAATCTGGTCACGCAGGCTGGCGGGCACTTCCTCAAAATTGAAGCGTCCATCCGGCGTATGGCCGCCGGGCAGCACGATCTGCGCCAGTTTGAGCACGGGCGTGGGGGCGATGGTGGGGATGGCCGCGCGGATTTGTTCTTCGGCGCGGTGCTGGGCGGCGCTGGTTTCTTCTTCCAGCCGGCCGATGCCCTGGAGAAACGTGGCCCCCAGGATCACCAGGCCGATCACCGCCAGCGCTTCCACCAGCAGCAGGCTGCGATCCACAAAGCGCCGCCACAGGCGGCCGTCGTCGTGCTTGCGTTTGCTGTACTCGCGCAGGGGCACGCCATCTTCATAGCGCGGCTGATGATCGTCCGCCGGGGCGGTGCCGGGCAGGGCCGGGCGGGCGGCGGGGATGGTGGTACCCGCCGGCGCGACGACGCGCCCGCTGCTTTCCATGCGGCGCAGTTGCGCCTGGCGTGCCTGGCGTTTCTTCAGCGCCAGAATGCGCTCCAGTTCTTCGATGGACAGATCATCCACGCTGCGCTTATCGACCATGAGGCTGACCATTCTGCAAAGGTTGACGATGACGCTGCCACAGTGCCGGTGCGGGCAGTCCTTATGCCATCCGGCCGCCACCAGAGCTATAATACAGGCAGGCCTTTTGCCTGATTATACTGTGACGATGGACACATGCAACAGGGATGGCCCCGGAATAGCCCGTAACCTTTTGAAACCCGGCGCGGTAGAGGTGATAGAGAGACCTCACCGGCGCGAACAGGAGAACGCTGCTTGGATCGCGGGGATGAGCGCAAATGGATTAAAGAGGCCCGGCGCGGGGATGTGGAGGCTTTCGCGGCGCTCTACCGCGAGCATGTGCAGGCGATTTTCCGCTTTGTGTACCACCGGGTGAATGACCGGGCGCAGGCGGAAGACATCACCGGGGATGTGTTCGTGCGGGCGCTGGAGGCGCTGCCCAACTACCAGCCCACCGAAGCGCCCTTCCTGGCGTGGCTGTACAGCATCGCCCGGGCCCGCGTGATTGATTTTTACCGCCAACAGGGGCGCAGACCGGCCGAAAGCGATGTGGATGAGCAGCCGGTGCCGGTGGAAATGGACCTGGACGCGCCGCTGATGCAGCAGCAACTGGTGGCCGACCTGCGTAAAGCGGTGGCCAACCTCACCCCGGAACAGCAGCAGGTGATCCACCTGCGCTTTGTGGAGGGGCTGCGGCTGGAAGAAGTGGCGACCCGCCTGGGCAAAAATGCCAATGCCATCAAGGCGCTGCAACATCGGGCGCTGCGGGCCCTGGCCGCCCGCCTGGAACGTTCCAATTTTGATCTTGAGTCGACTCTGGCAGGACTATCGTCGTGACTGTACCCCCCACCGACCCCCACCCTGGCGATGTGCTGGAAAAGCATCTTCCGGCGCTGCTGGCCGGCCGGCGCACGCTGGAAGAGACGCTGCGCCAGTCCCCGGAAGCGGCGGCCGTGCAGGCCGAATTAAAGACGGCGCTGCTGGTGAACCGGCTGCTGGCCGAAATGCCCGACACAGCCGTGCGCGACCTGGAGCAGCGACTGCGGGCGCGGGCGGCCCGGCGCGGCGGGGCCGGCCGGGTGCTGCCGGCGGCCCGTCGTCTGCCGCAGATCAGCCGGTGGGCGGCGGTGCTGCTCATCGCGCTGTTCGTGGGGCTGGGGGCCGGCGGCGGCACTGTGGCTGCGTCGGCCGGCAGCCTGCCCGGCGACCCGCTGTACGGCATCAAACGCGCCTGGGAGCAGGTGGTGGCCCTGGTGGCAACGCTGCTGGGCCGCGCCGAAGATATGGCGCTGCACCTGGCGCGGGTGCGCTTTGCCGAATGGCTGGCGCTGAACACGGCCGGCAGCACGCCTGCGCCCGCCACCACCGATCTCATCCTGGCGCTGGAAAATGCCATTCGCCAGGCAGACAGCACCACCACGCCGCAGCTCGTCACCTTTATGCTGGCGGCGGAAAATGCGCTGCAATCGCTGCCGCCGGCGGCACAGCAGCAGCCCGGTTATGACCGGGTGGCGCAGCTTTTACAGCCCGATTTTGATGCCCAGGGCGGATTGATCGTGCCGCTGCCGCGCCTGCTGCCCACGCCGGCCCCGGCCCTGCCCGCGGCCACGGCCACGCTGCCGCCCACCATCGCCCCCACCGGCACCCTGCCGCCCACCGGCACGCCCACGGCCACCCTGCCGCCCACGCCGACGCTGCCGCCGCCCACCGCCACCTCGCGCATTCCGGCCACGGCCACGCGCACCCCGGCCGCGCCCACCGCCAGCCCCACCGCCACCCTGCCCACGGCCACCCTGCCGCCGCCCACCGCCACCTGGACACCGCTGCCCCTGGGGGTTATCACCAGTGCCACCCCGGTCACGCTGCCCACCCTGGGGCCGGTGCTGCCTTCAGTGACCCCGGTGCTGCCCCCGCTGGAAGTGACGCTGCGGATTCGGGAGACGCAGGCGGCCGTTTACGCCACCCAGACGGCCATCGCGGCCGGCACCGGCGAACCAACCCCCACGCCGGATACCGCGCCCTGACGGGGCCGGGCGCGGCGGCTTTAACAATTTATGTACGGCGTACTGCCGCCGCGCTGCCTATAATAAAGGCCAGGATTGGAGTGCCGGCATGTGTAGAGGAGTTATGGATGCGCGGACAACGCAGGCTGAGTGTATTCGTGCTGCTGCTGACCGGCTGCCTGCTGCTGAGCCAGGGAGACCCCGGCCTGGCGCAGGCGGGTAACGATCAACTGCTGCTGTGGATTGCCCCCGGCGTGCTGCCGGAAGACAGCAGCGCCCGTTCCCCCGGTGCGCTGGTGTTGATGGGGCTGGATGGCAGCCAGACACCGCTGCTGGAACTGCCCGAGGGCACCGAAGTCGCCATGCCCTGCGGCGATGATGCCACCGCGCCGGATGGCACGCAGTTCGTCTTTTACGTCGGCGGTGATACAGGCACGCTGTACCTGATGACGCGAGCGCTGCCACAGCTTCAGGTGCTCGCCGAAGGGCTGAGCCGCATGACCTGCGCCGGCAGCGGCACCTTTCGCTTCAGTGCGGATAGCAGCCGCCTGGCCTATCTGGATTATCCGGCCGGCTTCAATACCGATACCACCGCCATCGCCCGCCTGGTGATTACCGACACCCGTACCTATGTGCCGCTGCTGGAACTGGCCGACGTGGCCGCCTATGACCTGACCGCCACCGGCGCAGTCTATTTAAATCTGTTCCGCAATGATCGTGGCGAACCCACCGAAGTCGCGGCCGGGATATGGGATGGCAGCACCACCCGCGAAATCGCCTTCCAGACGGCCGAAAGCGGCTGCCTGTATACCAGCGCCGGCGTGGTGGCGCTGCCGGATGAGCGCCAGGCCGCCCTGCTGGGCTACCGCTGCACCGGCGGCGCGGGCCGCACCGTGTGGCAGTTTTACCTCATCGACCCGGCCAACCGCAGCATGACGCTGGTCACGAGCAATGTGTCACCGGGGCGCTTTGTGCCCTATGCCCGCACCGGCATGGTGTATCTTGCGCCCTCCGGCAGCGATGTTTTCTTCACCGTGCCGGACGGCGTGACGGCCTTCACCACCAGCCTGAATCGCGTGCAAATGACGGCGATGGGCGTTACGCCGGTGGCGCAATCCGGCAACCTGGTGATGGCCCAGTTGAACAGCCGCGTCTGTGGCACCGCCAATCATCTGCCGCTGCTCTCGCCGGATCGGCGGCTGCTGGCCATGGTGGGCAGCAGCGCCAACGACGAAGCCAGCCTGTTCGTGCTGGATATGGCCACGCCGGAACTGCCGCCCATCGTGCTCCCGGTGGGGGAACGCGGCAGCGAAGTGCGCGAGCTGCTCTTTAGCCCGGATAGCAACCGGCTGTATTTCGTCGCCGGGGGGGATGCCAGCCACCTGAGCGTGCTGGATACCATCACCGGGCTGGATAACCGCCTCAGCCGGGGGCAGTATCTTCAGGGGGTGCTGGCACCGGATGCCACACAGATGGCCCTGGTGCGCTACGAAACCCTCACCGAGCGCGAACCACCCTATGCCACCCTGGTGCTGCTTGACCTGAACAGCGGTTCAGAGACAATATTATTTCAGGGCGCGGTGATTGTGGAAAACCGCGTCACGGAATCTCGTTTTGTGTGCCCGCTGGCATGGCGCAGGGGCTAATGGGAGGAGGCAAGACAGCACATGCCCATCAAATTTAGAACGTATGTGGTGATTGCGGTGGTGGTGGCGGTGGTGGTCTTTTTGATCGGGCAGGCGTTTGGCACCGGCATTGACCAGGGGCTGCGGCAACTGAATGGCGCAGCGCGGGCCGTGGGCATGTCGGCGGGCATCGCCGATCTGGTCACACAGCCGCTGCGGGCGATGGTGACGGGCGGGCTGCCGGCGGCGGTGATGGCCGGGGTGCTGTGGCCGTTCGCCGCGCTGTGGCTGTTCCTGATGGTGTTGCAATTCTTTTTCGCCGTCTTCGGCAACGGCTTCAGCCAGGCGGCGGGGACGATTCGCTAAACGAGTGGCCGCGCGGCGCGTTCAGCCGCCGGCGGCCGCAAGCTGCGCCGTAAACGCTTCGATCAGCGCCGGCATGGTGGCGGGCGGCTGTGGCAGCAGCGCCAGCACAGCGGCCCGCTGGCGGGCTTTTTCCGGCGCGGTCAGGTATTCCAGCGGGGAACGGCCGTCCACGCGGGCCAGCAGGCAGCCCAGGGTATGGCGCACCGCCCGCGCTTCCACGGCGGCCGCCCAGGGCACTTCCCCCAGGGCTGCCTGGTACGCCGCATGGTGCCGGCGGGCAGCGGCGGCAAACTGCGGGCGCAGGTGCGCCCGATGATGCGCCTTGCTCAGCAGGTGCGTCATCGAAAAGCCCACGTCAAACGCCGGGTCGCCCACATGGGCCACTTCATAATCCAGCAGCACCAGTCGGCCGGCGTACACCAGCATATTTTTGGGGCTGTAATCGCCATGCACCAGCGTCAGCCGGTGGGCGCGGGTATCAGCGATGAGCGCCTCCAGGAAGGGAGCCGCCGCCGGCACCTGCGCCGCCGTGTATTGATAATACGGTTCGATCCGCAGCGACTCAAAAAAACCCGCGCCAAATTCGGCCAGCAGCGTCTCCCGGTGCGCGGCCGCCGCCCGGTGCAGCGTGCCCAGCAAATGCCCGAACTGCGCCGCCTGATCCTGATCGGGCGGGCCGCCGGTGAGCAGCAGCGTTTTCCAGGTGGCATGGGGCGCGGGCACCGCCTGCATGGCCAGCACATGCGCCGCTTCATCCTCAAAGATGAAGGCCGGCACCGCGCCGGCGGGCAGCAGCCGATTCAGCCAGCGCAGCGCTTTCGCCTCCAGGTGAATCCGGGCCGGGTCGCTGAACCAGTCCACCGCCACGCGCAATTTAGCCAGCGACTGCTTCAGCACCCAGGCGGTGCCGTCGGGCAGCGTCACGCGCACGGTACGGCTGGAGACCCCGCCCGCCAGCGTTTCTATGTGTGGCAGCGCCGTCGCGGTGATGTCTCCGCGCCGGCGCAGGTAATCCAGCAGCAGCGCGGGCTGTTCAATATCCAGTTCCGGCAGCATCCAACCACCCTTCCGGCCGCCGCAGCGCAGCTATGAGAAAATCGTTAAAGATGGGCCAAAACAGTCTGGATTGCCGGGGAGAGCGTTATACTATTAAATGCTACATCTCGCCAGTTTTTTCCAGAGAAAAGGAATATTAACGATGGACTCCACGAATCGCAATAACCTCATCCCGGTTGGGATTGCAATCGCCGTCTGGATCTGGATCATTCTGCTGGTGGTCAGCTCCGGGGGTACGGCCGCCTGATAGGCCGGCCATGTACTGTTCAGCGGGGGCCCGGCCCCGGCTGAAACGTAAAAGCTCCCCGCGGGGAGCTTTTTGATTGCGACAGATCGCCGGCAGGCCCAAAAACAGAGGGTGGACGACCCTCCGTTTTTAGCCTCAGGGTGCCGGGCACCCCGCCTTATGACGATTTAGCCCGCTGCGCCGACCGGGCCCGCTGCACGCGGGCTTCCCAGCGCCGGCGGCGCTCCGCCCGCACTTTTTCCAGCAGCCGCGCTTCCTTCGCGCCATTGTCCTGCCAGGTGACGAAAACGCTGTATGCCACCGGCAAAAAGCCCGCCAGCACCAGCCCGAAAGGGATCAAAAATCCCGGACTGAGGACATATTCCCAGAAGTTATATTCCGGCATGAACTTGCTCCTTTGACTGCCGACATCGTGCTGTAACAGGCGTACCGGCTTAACCGGGCTGCACACTAAAGCTGGCTACAATGGCCGGAATTTCCGCCACCAGCGCGTCAAACTGCGCTTTGGGCAGGCCGGAATAATACGCATCCAGCGGCACATTGTAGATAAAGTAGGTTTCACGGGTCACGGCCAGGTTGCCAAAGCGCGTCGGCTCGTTGCCATTCTGGGCCCAGTACTGCGATTCGGACAGGGTGTGAATGGTGAACAGGGGCGCGGCGCGGCCGGCATCCGTCACATAATTGAACGTCACCAGGCTGCCGTTGCTGGTCGTCGTCACGCGGCCCACCCAGCTTTCGGGGACGGTCACGGAGAACGTATAGGCGGGACCGGCTTCGCCCTCATCAAAATACCGAACCTGGCGCGATACCGTGGTACCGCTGACCGAATCCGACGTGAGGGGCAAGCCGCCAAAAGCGCCACCACCGCAGCCTGCCAGCAGCAGCAGCAGCAGCAGGCCAGCGAGCGTGGCACGAACACGGGTCATCATACTACCCTCCAATACACATGCAGTATGCACTTAAAAAATAAGCTGGTCGGCGGGGATTTCTTCCGCCCCCGCCCAGGGCATCCGAATTTCATCCACCCGCAGATGCTGCCCCAGATGCAGGACGAGAATGGCCACCACCAGGGCCAGCAGCCCGAAAGAGGTGAGGTAAACCACATTATACCCCGTTGTGACCTGCCCGGTGGCAAACTGGGCCACATCGCGCAGCAGCCCGCTGCCAATGACCCCGATGCCCTGGGCCATCGCCTGCACGATGCCCCACAGCCCCAGGAACAGCCCGGCATGGTTCACATCCACCAGCGACATCACCAGGATCACGCTGCCCACGATGAACAGCCCGCGCCCGATGCTGATGCACGCCACCCCGAACTGGAACAGCGGCACGCTGAGGGACTGGCTGGAATAACTGAGGATGCCAAAGCCGAACAGCCCCAGCACACAGCCCAGACCAATGAGAAAAGCGATGGGCTGTTTGCGATACAGCAGGAAGCCGGCCGCCCCCACCCCCACGATATTCATCAGGCCCCACAGCGCGGTAAGCTGCATCGTCGCCGACACGCTCATGTTCAGCACCTGGCCGCCATACGGCTCCAGCAGCACATCGTGGGTGGCAAAGGCCATCGTCGCCAGAAAGATGAGGCCGAACAGCGCCTGTAACGCCCGCTGGTCGCCCAGTTTGCGGATGGATTCCCACAGCGTCAGGCGCACGCGCACCATCTTCAGCTCAGAGATGATGGAGCCATCCGGGCGCAGCCGTTCCTGGCCCCACAGCGCCGCCACCGTCAGCAGCACGAAGATGATGGCCGAAGCCTGCATCACCTGGATGAGCCGCTGATGCGAGTAGGTGGTGAGGATAGCCCCGACGACAATGGCGCTGATGACCGTCCCCAGCACCAGCATGATCCACAGCACCGAAATCACTTTCCCGCGCGAGTGGGCCGGGGTGATGTCGCTGACCAGGGCCAGGTACACCGTCTCCAGGATGTTGATGCCCGCGCCATAGGCGATGAAGATGACCGAGCAGATGACCATGGCCGGCAGGAAGCTGATGCTGCCATGGCCGCCGAGCAGGATGAGCGCAAAGGGAGCGCACGTTAGCCCGGCAAAAGTGAGCATCACCCCCAGGACGACATAGGGCGTGCGCCATTTGCCATCCGACCGCGCTTTATCGGAGCGATAGCCGATCATGGCCCGCACCGGCGAGACGAAGTAATGCAGCGCGATGAGGAACCCCACCGCCACCGCCGGAATCTTCAGATCGGTGATGAGCACGCGGTTGAGCGCCCCGGAGATGGGGGCCAGCGACAGCCCAATGCCGAACTGAATCAACCCCAGGCGCAGCACCCGCAGCCACCAGCCAACATCCGGGTGGGCCGTAAACCAGGCCTGCAACGGGCGGGCCGCCTGGTCGCCCAGGCGCGTCAGCCAGACCAACAAACGGGTGAGATTTTTGGGCATGGCGCTTACTCACTTTCTGTGCGTATTTAAGACTTCGGCCGCAAGCTGGCGCGTAATTTCGGCGATGCCGCGCGCGCGGGCTTCGGCTTCCACCTGCATCTGCAATTCCCGGCTGGCAGAAATGCGGGCCAGGAACGGCAGTTTTTCCAGCGCGGCATCCAGCACCGCGCGGGCTTCCTCTGCCCAGGGCAAATTGCCAGGGGCAGCAACCGCGACCGTGGCCGGCGGGGGCCCACCGGCGGCGGGGGCCGCCGCGCGGGCGTAGGCGCTGTCCAGCGGTAAAAAGTTATACAGCGTTTCGTAAAGCTGGTTCACAATTTCCTGCACCAGGTACACCGTGCCATGAAAGCCCATGAAGGGCGTGCCCATCGACCGGCGCACCACCGGCCCCGGAAAGGCCGCCGGCAGGAAAGTGGTTTGCTTTTTACCGCCTTCGCTCAGGTAAATCTTTTCGTTGATGGAGCCAAAGACGAACGACGGCGGCCGGCTGTGCAGCAGGTCGCGCAGGGTTTCGGTATCCAGATCGTCCGGGCGGCGCGGGCGGCGCACCGCAAACGCGATGTTCATGCCCAGTTCTTCGCCCAGGTACGTTATCAGCCCATCGACATAGGTGCCGGTGGCCACAATGCCGATGCTGGTGGTATGGAACCAGTCGCTCTGCGGGCCCTTCCATAAGTCCCACACCGCCTGGAGGGTGGTTTGCTTCTCGCGGCGGATGAAGGCTTCGGCCTGCGCGGAGGTGCCCAGGAGCTGCCCCAGGCGGCGCACAAAGTCGATGGTGCCGCGGATGCCGATGGGCGCGTGCAGCCAGGGCCGGCCCAGGGTTTCGGCCAGGGTGTGGCCGAATTCTTTATACATGACGACGTTCACCGCCGCCCGCGCCAGATGCGGCATCTGCGCCAGCGTGGACTCGAAGGGAAACACCTGGTTCAGCCGCCCGCCGGCCCCTTCGATCAGCCGTTTTAGCTCATGCAGATCGGCCGTCGAGTTGAAACAGCCATAGGTGGGCCCGATGATGTTCACCAGCCCCGGTTCGGCGGCCAGGTCAGCCGCGCCGGCCGCGCCATACTGTTCCCACGCCCATTGCAACACGCGATCACGCCCCAGCCATTCATCATGGCTCAGCGATTCGCTGTGGAAGAAGGTGGTACCCGGCTCAAGCTGCGTCACCAGGTCAGATAAATCAGACCCGATCATTTCGCTTTCGGCGGTGGAAACGACGATCAGCCGTTTGCCGGCCAGCAGGCCGGCCTCGCGCAGGTTCTCCCAGGTGCGTTTGACGGCCGCGCCGGTGCCGCTGCCGCCCACCTCTTTTTCGGTGATGACCGAGGGGGTGACATTGGCAATATGCGGGATGGCATCGGTGTAGTCCGGTACGGCGGTGGCCACCAGGTTAAAGCAGCCAATCGGCGCATCGCACAGCACATGCACATCCGGCAGCGGGCACAGCGTCCAGATGGCGGCCCAGTAACTGCTGGTTTCCGGCAGATCACGAATGATGGTGGGCATGGGCGGCTTCCTGACCATCGTCTTCAAAGAACGTTTGCATCCATTCGTACTGCGCCCGGCGGGTGAGCATTTGCTGCATAAAGCCAATGGTGGCGGCCAGGCCGCTGCTGAGGAAGAACGGGCGCGAAGCCAGTTGATTGGTGAAGTACAGGGCCGGGATGCCGCGTTCTTTGGCAATGCTGCAAAACGGTGTCGTGCCCAGCACCAGGTCGGGCTTATACGTATCCAGTGCGGCGACATCGTCTTCCAGCGTTTTGCGATACACGATCTCTTTCGTCCCCCGGCTGCGTAACCACAGCTCATCCGGCAGCACCAGCGGGTCGGCCCCGATGGACGTGGACACATACGGCACCTCGGCCCCGGCTTCCACCAGCAGGCGGGCATAGGCCAGTTCGGTGCCTTCGTAGCCCGTCACCAGGATACGCCCGCTGAGGGGCTGCGCGTTCAGCAGCGCCTGGGCTTTGTCGCGCTCGGCTTCGGCCACCTGGTTCACCAGGGCCGGATCCAGGTTCAGCAGCGTGCCCACGGCCTTCAGCCAGGCATAGGAGCCAGAAGCCCCCACCGGCGCACCCCCGACGATGGGCAAATCCCACCCCCGGAAGACGCTCATGGTGTCTTTGTAAAACGGGTGCAGCGGTGCCAGGGCCCCGGCGCGGGCCGCCCGCCGCAGATCGTCGATGGAACGCCCCGGCAGGCTAATCGTCCCCGCGCCGCCCATCTTCCGCAGCAGGCCATCAATGACCAGCGGGTCAGCGGGGAACACTTCGCCTAAAACCACCAGGGTTTTCTCTTCGCGTGCGCCGTCGCGCGTGCCCAGGCGGCGCAGCAGCGCGGCCATGGCCACATCTTTGGCTTCCGGGTGCGAGTGGATGGCATAGGCCGGCACCCGCACCAGGACCACTTCCGCCTCGCCCACCTGGCGCGGCAGCATTTCTTCCGGCAGGCCGGCCGTTTCGGCCACGCACAACGACACCACCGGGATCAAACGGCAGCCCGGTTCACGGGCGGCCACCTCGATGGCGGCGCGGGTGCTCTCCACCACTTCGCCGGACATCAATTCAGACGTGCCCAGGTGGGCCGCCAGGATCGATTTACGAGCACCATAAAAATGGGTGACGAACGTCAGCCCGTACAGACAGCCGGTATCCGTCGCCATCACCGGATGCGACCCCTCAATGCGCGTTAAAATACGCAGCGAACCAAACGCCGGGCACATGGATTGTGGATGGAGCTGGCACGGCTTCTGGCTGCCCGGTGAAGCATGGAGCGGTATCACGTCACTCATGGACTGGCTTTCTCATTCAGGCTTCTCTGTCGATGTAGCGCTTATGATGCGCCCGGTTTACGCCCCAGTTCAGCCTGGAAGCGTTTCAGTTCATCCCACTGGCCCGCCGCCGCCAGCCGCGCCTGCGCCGGCCAGGTGGACAGTGTGGGCGATAAGCGCATTCCGGCCGCTTCGATCGCGCCGCGCAGAGCATCCTCCGTACTGGATGCCACTTTGTCATAGGTGTTTAACCCGGCTGCATTCAGGGCCGCCGCCATTTTGGGTCCGATCCCTTCAATTACGGTGAGATCATCCCCGGCGGCGACCGCTTTTGGGGCAGGCTTTTCCGGCGCGACCGGGGCGGGTGTGCCCTCGGCCATCACCTGGGTGCTGCCACCGCCTTCACCGGGGATGAGCGTGACGCGCATCCCGGATGGCGTGCGGGCGACCGTCCGCACTTTCACCAGCGGTTCCGGCAGTTCTGGCTGTTCACTCTCCGGGCGCAAATCCAGCCGACGCAGATAGGTGCGCGTCACGCCGGCATCGGTAATGGCGGCAAAGACCACAAAGCCGATGATGGTCAGCGCCAGAGGGCCATAGCATAACAACAGGCCCGATAACACATAGTCGTTCATGAAGCTCTCCAATCCCTGGTGTCGCCAGGTTGCTGGTGGTGTGGTGCATGGGATGGCATAATCACTTCGCGCATCTTCTGCGGGTCAATGCGGAAGTTCTCTACCAGCTCGATGATGTAGCGGAAATGCTGGCGCGGGATGGAAACGAACATCTCGCCCACCGCCACCCGATTAAAAGCCCGTCCTCCCCCGTCGCCGGGGGTGAATACACTGTTGTGCGTGTGCCAGGGCGCGGCAAAGATGGACGAACAGGCCGAAGGCCCCAGTTCCCCGTGCGGGAACGTGCCCACCCGTACCGAAGCCGCCCCGGCGATTTGCATGGCCTGCTGCACCGAACAAATGCAGATCAGCAGGTCTACCGGCACACCCGCCGGCACTGCGTCCAGCGGGGCCGCGGCCAGCGCCGTGGCCGTGCCGGCCGGCAGCGACAGGCTTTGCTGCTTGTTGCAGCGGGCCCCTTCTGGCGTAAAAAAGCCCTGGGCCATCGTCAAATATTCGCCCCCGGTGATGAAAGCATCGGCATCGGGCAGCCAGCCCAGATGATACTGCCCCACCCGGCAGTCGTGCCGCTGCGCGTTCACATACACGCGCCGGCCTTCTTCGGCCTGCCGCACGATGGCGCAGGCGGGCACGTCCACCGGCTCATAACCGGCCGGCGGCTCGCCGGTGCAAAAGGTGATGGCCACTGGAGTCCGTTTGACGCGCATGGAATCGGTCAGCACGGTATGCAGGTACTTCAGGTCTACTTCGCTCATGGGGTGGCCTCCGCTACTGGTAACTGGGCGCGTCGATATAGCGCACGTCAATGAGTGAAAACGCCTGGCGTGTGCGGATGAGCGCGGACAAAAAGGCCGCTTTTTCCATCAATTCGCTGGCTTCGCCGATGCGAATTTCGGTCGCGCCGCTGGTGACGGTAATGCCGTCTTCGTCGCGCTCCAGCCCGGTGACGTGAATGCCGATTTCTTCCATCGCCTCCTGCACGCGGCGCTGCACCGGGTCGGTGACGTACACCTGGCGGGCGGGCAGCAGTGGAATATCGGGCAGGTACGAGGCGCTCACCTTTTTACCGGCGAACAGGTCATCCGCCGAGGCCCCCACCGGCAGGCCGTCCGGCTCCTGCGCGTCGAACACGGCCAGAAAATCGTTATAGTCCAGCGGCGTATAGTGGCGGCAGGGCGGAATTTCGCGCCGGTGAATGCGCCCGGCCAGATCGCTGAAGATGGCGTTAAAGGAATTCACCCCCAGGGCCAGATGGCAGGCATCCGCCAGCATCCGCACTTCCTGGTTCAGCGGAATGCGGGCCAGCACCGGCAGGCCGCTGGCGGCAGCGAAGCGATCGGCGGTATCGGTGCCGTCATCGCGGTTGACGATGAGGCCCAGAAGCTGCGTGGTGCCGCCCATGGACTGGAAATACTGCGCGGCGCGGGCGATGTTGTTAGCCGCATACAGCGACTGGCGATCATGCCCGACGACGATAATCACTTCTTCTGCCAGGGAACGCGCCAGCGGGGTGGCAAAACCACCGCACACCACATCCCCCAGGAAATCCATCACGATATAATCCAGGTCCCAGCGGGCCATGCCCAGGCGTTCCAGCACTTTAAACCCGTGCGAAATGCCCTGGCCGCCGCAGCCGCGCCCCACATCGGGGCCGCCAATTTCGCAGCCGAAGATGGGCACCCCGGGGGCCAGCTCGTTACGGAAGATAATATCGCCCACGTCCATCTGTTCTTCCGTGCCTTTTTCCTTGCGGGCCCGCCACACGTCGCCCAGGGTGGGCAGCGAATGACCATCAAAAATGGTGTTGCAGGAGTCGTGCTTGGGGTCGCAGCCAAGCTGCAACACCCGCTGCCCGTCCAGCGCCAGCCGCGCCGTCAGGTTTGATGTGGTAAAACTTTTGCCGATCCCACCTTTGCCATAAATGGCCAGCATTCGGGCACCCATACGCACTTTCCCCCTGTGATCTCATCATCTCTGTTAATAACGCCGCGTGGCCTGTTCGCCCCTGGCCACAGCGCGGCGGATGGTCTACGTCCAGTCCAGCACCAGCTTCAGGCACGCCTGATCGTTGAGGGCCGTTTCATAAGCCCCGGCCACCGCGCCAATGGGGGCGGTGTGCGTCAGCAGCGGCGCGACCTCCAGCGTGCCGGCCGCCAGCAAATCGCGGCAGCGCAGCAGGTCGCCGGGGGCCCATTCTTTGGCCGTCAGCAGCCGCGCTTCCTTCAGGAACAGCGGCATGTAGGGCAGTTCCAGCTTCTGGTAGTAACCCAGCAGCAGGATGGTGCCGCCGG
>JALOOI010000210.1 GCA_025454495.1 Anaerolineae bacterium | reverse complement strand
GCTTTTGCCGGCGACGAATGAGCTAGCCGTCAAAGCGGGTGCCCAGGGCCGCCGGCGGCTGGCTGAGCAGCACCTGGCGAAAGCGCTGCTGCACCCCGGCCGGCAGCAGCCGCAGCAGCCGGTCAATGACCCCGCTGCTGACCAGCATCAGCGTGACCAGCATCAGCACCCAGGGCAGCGCGTTCAGCAGCACCAGCGGAATCTGGATGGACGGATCGCGCTGGATGGCCGAAGCCACCGAGCGCAGCCCGGCGAACAGGTACGCGCCGAACAGGACGCGGAACGGGTGCCAGCCGCCAAAAATGACGATGGCCAGCGCGATCCAGCCATCGCCATCCATGGGCGGGTTGGCTGACCAGCCCGCTTTAACGCTGAGCGAATAGGACGCGCCGGCGATGCCGATGACCGCCCCGCCCACCAGCGTATACACGTAGCGCTGCACATTCACGCGCGTACCGCGGGCGAAGGCCGCCGCCGGCCGCTCGCCGATGGCCCGATGATCCAGCCCCGGCCGCGTGCGAAACAGCCACACCCACAGCCCGATCACCAGCACAAAGCTGAAATAGGTAAAAATTGTCTGGTTGAACAGGATTTCGCCCACCACCGGCAGGTCGCCCAGCAGCGGCAGCCGAAACGGCAGCAGGCCGGGGCCGGGGATGTTGTTGAAGGGTTCGCCCAGAAAGCGCGATAAATCCGCCGCCAGCAGCGTGAGCACAAAACCGATGGCCACCTGATCCTGGCGCAGGTTGATGGAACCAAAAGCGATGATGGCGGCCACGGCCAGCCCCACCAGCGCGGCGGCCAGCACCCCGGCGGCGGCGCTGCCGGTGGTGAGCGCGGCCACAAAGCCGGCCAGCGCCGCCAGCAGCAGGCTGCCATTCAGCGACAGGTTAATGACCCCCGCGCGTTCGGTGATGGTTTCGCCCAGGGCGGCGATGACCAGCGGCGTGGCGCTGGCAACGATGCTGTTGAGGACATTAATCAGGGCCGGGTCCATACAGGTTTGCTTTCTGGCAGCCGGTTCAATAAAGCGCCTCAGGCGACGGGCGCGCGCACCACGGGCAGGCTTAAGCACAGGCGGCCGCCCGTGCCGCCGGGGGCATGGTCGGCCCGCACCGTGCCATGATGCTGGTCAATGATGCTGCGGGCAATGGTCAGGCGCAGCCCGGTGGATTCCAGCACCTGGCCATCGGTGCGCCGCAGCCGGTAAAAGCGATCAAAAACGTGGGGCAAGTCTTCGGCCAGCAGGGCCACGCCTTCATGCTCAATCTGCAACGTCAGCCGGTGATCCTGCACCCGGGCGGCCACCTGAACGCAGGTGCCAGGGTGGGCCAGTTGCAGGCTGTGCAGCGCCAGAATGTGCAGCGCCTGGCGCAGCCGGCGCACATCGCCCAGGATCGGCACGTCCTCCGGCAGCGGCGCGACCAGCAGCCCCACCTGCTGGCGGGCGGCGGCCGTGTGCAGCGCCTGCGGCAGTTCTTGCAGCAGCGGGTTGAACGGCACCCGCGCCATGTCCAGCGCCCGCCCCGTCTCCAGCTTCATCAAATCCACCACATCCTGCAACAGATCGCTCATGTGCAGCGTCAGTTCCTGAATACGCTGAAGATACCGCTGCCCGCGCTCATCGTCAATGCGGCCGTGTTTTTGCAAAATATACAGCGCCGTGATGATGCTGCCCAGGGGGCTTTGCAAATCGTGCGAGGTGCTGCGCAGCAGGTCATCCTTAAGCTGGTTCAGCCGTTCCAGATACTGCTGCTCCTGGCGATGGCGGGCTTCCAGTTCGGCGCTGTGCTGGCGATAATAATCGACCTCGGTGCGCGTGGCTTCCACCCGCTGGCGAATTTCCAGCGCCCGAATGCGCCGGTCACTTTCGGCGGTGAAAAGGCTCTCCTTCAGCCGGTGATAAGCTTCGTGGTGGTGCAGCGCCTGCTCATACTGGCCCTCACTTTTGTACAGCTCCATCAGCGCCAGGTGGGTTTCATACACCGATTTTTCGGCGTTCAACAGGCGGGCTTCGTCCAGCACGTGCAAAAAGGCGCGGCGGGCGGCATCCTTTTTGTGCTGCAACACGTAAATGTGCCCCTGCTCCAGCAGCGCCTGCAGGCGAAAAGCATGGGCGGTATGGTCATGGCTGAGCGCCAGCGCCCGATGAATGGCCGCCAGCGCATCCACCAGGCGCAACTGGCGGCGATGCACCCGGGCCAGGGCCAGCAGCGTTTGCGCTTCGTTAATGCCCCCCTGCTCCATCTGCTGGAACAGGCGCAGGCTGGCCTGGCCGGCTTCCAGCGCTTCGTCATAGCTGCCCAGGCGCAAATATTCGGTACACATATGGCCCAGCAGCGTGGCCACCAGGTAGGGATTGGATTGTTCGCGGACGATGGGCTGCGCCTGGCGCAAATACTCCAGCGCTCTGGCGGGTTCGTTAAGCTGGCTGTAGACGCTGGCCAGGCCGTGCAGGGCGCGGGCTTCGCCGGCGCGGTCTTTGCGCCGCCGGCACAGCACAAGCTGCTCATCGTACCATTCCAGCGCCCCGGCATAATCGCCCATTTCGCGGCTGATGCTGCCCAGGACACCGGGCGCGTGGGCCAGGCCGTCTTCGTCGCCCAGGTGCTCGAACAAAATATGCGCTTCGGTGAGGTTTTTGGCGGCAATTTCGTATTCCGAGCGATAAAAATAGACGATGCCGGCATACAGCAGCATCCACGCCTGGCCGCCCAGGTACGGCTGCTCCGCCAGCACGCCGCGCGTCAGCAGCCGCTGCGCTTCGTTGGTCAGCGCCAGCACCTGCGCTAAATCGCTGGTGATGACCTGCCGCGCCTGCTGGAGCACGCGGTCAACTTCCAGCCGGGCCGCCTGCCATTGATCGGGATCCACACTCATAAGGCTCGTTCCGTCTGACCTGACCTGACCTGACTTTACCTGACCTCACCATCAGCATAACTGTAATCGTAACCGTGACCAGCACCCGCAGGGACGCGGCGGGCGGCTTCAGGGCGCGGGCGGGCGGGCCCGGCCGCCGAAGCGCTCGCGCGCGCCGTTGAACAGCAGCACCGTCAGCACCAGCAGGCCCTGCAACACCCCCACCAGCGACTGGTCAAGCTGGAGCAGCACTTTCACGCGGGTGCTGCCGGCGATGAGCGCGGCCAGCGCAAAGGTAATCAGCGGCAGGATGAGCATTCGGTAGGACACCAGCAGCACTGCCAGCAGCCCCAGAAAACCGATGCCGCCGGACACCAGCGGCCGCAGCGATTGATAGGTGTGCAACACGCGATGCGAGCCGGCCAGGCCGGCCAGCAGCCCGCACAGGGCGAAGGCCAGCAGCGCGGTGCGTTCCGTGGGCACGCCCAGCAGCAGCGCAGAACGGGCGTTTTTGCCGGTGGCCTTCAGTTCCAGCCCCAGGCGGGTGCGGTTGAGCAGCAGCAGCACGCCCACGGCCGCCGCCAGCGTGAGCACCAGCATCACCAGGCTCACCGGGAATTCCGGCGAAATCACCGGCAGGTTCGCTTCCGCAGGGAACGGCGCGGTAGACTGGGCGCTGCCGCCCTCCGGGGGTTCCCAGGGGCCGGCGATGAGGTAGATGGCGGCCAGGTTGGCCAGGGCATTCAGCGCCACGCCGCCAAAAATTTCGTTCACGCCGGCGCGGGTCTTCAGGATGCCGGCCAGCAGCGCCCACGCCAGGCCGCCGGTGGCCCCCAGCAGCAGGCACACGGGGATGAGCAGCGGCTGCGGCAAAGCGATGAACTGCGCCCCGTAACTGGCGAAGATGGCCCCCATCATCATCTGCCCTTCCACGCCGATATTCCACAGCCCGGCCGTGAAGGTGATGACCAGCCCGGTGGCGGCCAGCGTCAGCGGAATCCAGAAATTGATGACGCTGCCCAGGCGCGTTTGATCGCGGAAGGCTCCATCGACGATGGTGGTCAGCACGCGCTGCGGGTCACTGCCGAGCAGCAGGATGAGCAGCGCGGTGAGGGCCAGCGAAACACTGATGGACAGCCCGGCCAGCCCGATTCGTAAGCTCAGCTCGCGCCAGTTCATGAGGGTTGCTCCTGTGTGGTCAGCCGCCCGGCGGGCGGTGGGCCAGAATACGCTGATAGGCCGCGTTCAACTGTTTCATGTGCAGGTGGGCTTCGCGGCTGCGGTTGATGTCCGGGTGCCACTGGCGGGCCAGCGCCCGGAAGGCCTGTTTTACCGCTTCCGGCGGGGCATTGTCCGGCAGGTTCAGCAGCGCGAAATCGTGGGCCAGCGGCGTGCGATCCTGCTGCGGTGCGCCGGCGCGGGGCGTGCCAAAGCCCGCCACGTACCAGCGGCCTTCAAAGCCAGGGTGCTGCCCGGTGACGATGCTGCCATACAGCCCGGCATAATCCACCACGTCACCATAGCGCACGCGCCGCCGCCGCCCCTGCCCTAAAAAATACACCGGGAAAAATAAGGCCCCGGCCCCGGCGTTCTCGCAGGCGTAAATTTTGGGGCCCTGCACGCTCAGCAGCGCGGCCATCCAGTCATCGGGGATGTAGTCCGTGTCATGGTCGGGCAGCAGGTAGGCCGCGTGAAAGATGAACAGGCTGTAGCGCCCCTGCTGCCCGGCCGTGGTGAACAGGTGCCGCAGATCGCGCAGGGGCAGCGGGCGCTCCACCAGGTGGATGAGGATGTCCTCACCGGCCGTCAGCCGCACCCCGATCAAATCGCCATCGTCCTGCACCGCCTGCACCGTGCTGGCGTGCTGCAAACGCCAGACCAGATAACTGCCGGCATTAAGCGTTTCGTAGCGCATGGAGACCTCTTTAAGACTGCCTGCACATCATAACGTTTTGTGAAGAAAAATACAAAAAGCTGCGGGGGCGGGGAATGCAAAACGCCGGGAGCAGAGCCACCGGCGTTGTGCGGGTACGGGCAGGCGCAAACGCCCCTGCCCGGTTGCAGTGCGGGTAAAGCTTATTCTTCTTCGCCAGCCGGGGGCAGCAGCACACCATCAATGACGTGGATCACGCCGTTGCTGGCGGCCACATCCACCGCGACGATGGCCACGCCGTTGACCTGCGCGCCCATGTCATCCACGGTGATCTGCACGGCGGTATCTTCCAGCATGGTGCCCAGGAAAGCGCCATTAAGGGCGACCACGGCGGGCGAGTAGCCGGTGCCGGGGACGATGTGGTACAGCAGGATGCTGGCCAGCGTTTCCGGGTCGGCCAGCAGGTCGGCGGCGGTCACGCCCAGGGCTTCCAGCGCGGCGGCGAAGGCTTCATCGGTGGGGGCGAAGACGGTGTAGGGGCCACCTTCGGTCAGGGCTTCCACCAGACCGGCGGCTTCGGCAGCGGCCAGCAGGGTGGTGAAGGAACCGGCACCGGTCGCCACTTCAGCGATGTTGGCTTCGGTCATGGCCGCTTCGGCAATTTCGACCGACGCAGCGGTGATTTCGTTGGCCGCGGTGAGCTGTTCCGCCGAGGGCACGATCACGGTGTCGATGACGTGCACCACACCATTGCTGGCCAGCAGGTCAACCGTCACCAGGCCAATGGTTTCATTGAGCATGGCATCCTGCACGCTGAGGGTGTAGCCCGCCAGGCCGGTGGCCACGGTGTAGGCTTCTTCGTTGGCTTCATCCAGCGCCAGCACGGTGGTGGAGGTGATGTAGCCGGGCACCAGGTGAGCGCTGACCACCTGAATGGTGGTTTCCGGGGTGAGGGCCGTCACCAGGGCACCCAGGTCGGCGTTGCCGGTGGCTTCCAGCAGGGCGGCGAAGGCTTCATCGGTGGGGGCGAAGACCGTCCAGTACACATCCGGGTCGCTGACGGCTTCCGCCAGACCCAGAGCTTCCACCGCGGCGGCCAGCGAGGTCAGGTTTTCCTGGCCGGCGATCACTTCCAGCAAATTGGGCAGTTCTTCTTCGGTGGTATCCTGGGCCAATACCGGGGCAATACCGAGTGCCAGCAGCGCCAGCATAAGGATGGAAATTACTTTACGCATGGTGTTAAAGCTCCTCATAACATCGATCAACGTGTTTGAACACACACTCATCATGATAGGGGCCGCAGGTTAATCATTGCTGAGCGCATTACGCCTTAACATTTAGCGGTGGATGAATGTTAAGAACTTTTCTTAATCTACCACCAAACCGCGCCAGGGGTGGCATTTAGCTGCCGGCCCATGGGGGGGGCGTTTAGCCCTGCGGCACCGGGGGCAGCAGCAGACCGTTGAGCGGGTACACCACGCCCTGGATATACCCCTGCCCGGCCCCGCTGACGCGAATATCATTCACGCGCGGGCCGGCCGGCGTTTGCGTCAGGTACAGCGGGCGATCAACGAGCAGGGTGCCGGTATGGGCGGCGGCCGGCAGGGCCGGGGCATACAGCGCCACGCCGGGGATGATGTGGTAGCTGACGATCTCCCGCAGCGCGTCCGGGTTGGCCAGCAGGTCTTCGGCGGAGGTGCCCATGGCCGCCAGCGTGCTGAGGGCGGCGGCATCGGTGGGGGCGAAGACGGTGTAGGGGCCGCCGGCGGCCGGCAGCGGCAGCACCCCGGCAGCTTCGGCCATGGTGAGGAAGATGGTGTGCTGGCCGGTGGCCGCCAGGACTTCGTGCAGGGTGGCGGGCCCGGCCGGCGGCAGCGCGGCCAGCGCCTGCTCCACCTCAGCCACCGCGGCCAGCGCCGGCGGCAGCGGGTCAATCACCCCGTCGATGCCGTGCAGCACGCCATTGCTGGCGGCCACGTTGGGCCGCAGAATGTCAAAGCTATCATTGACGCGGGCCTGCTGAAGCGTGAGGCTGTAGCCCGGCAGCAGCGTCAGCAGCGGGTACGGCGCGGCGCTGTTCAGGTCGGCGGACAGCAGTTCATCCCAGGTGAGCCGGCCGGGGACGATGTGGGCCAGCAGAATGCGGCGGGCGGCGGCCGGGGTGATCTGGTCGAGGAAGTCGCCCATGTCGTCGGTGCCAAAGAGGCACAGGAGCGCCCCCAGGCCTTCGTTATTCGGGGCGAAGATCGTCCATGAGTAGGCCGGGTTCTCCAGCAGCGCGGCCATGTCCAGCGCGTCCACCAGCGCTTCCAGCCGGCTGAGGCTGGGCCGGTCGCGGATGATGTCCATCAACGTCGGCAGGTCGTCGGCGCTGTCCTGCGCCTGCCCCGCCCCCATCCCGGCCCCGAACATGAACATGACCCACAGCAGCAGCAGTAATGTGGCACCCCATCGTTGACGCATGATGCTACCTCCATCGACTCCATCTGGACGTTTGACGGCGTTGTGCGCCGGGCCGGTATGATAGCAGCGGCGGGTTGAAAAGTGTGTTAAGCCGGCCGCGGCGCGGGTTAAGGGGGGGTGAAGGCGACCCTACAGCAGCGGTTTTTGCGTGGGCGCGGCCGGCAGCACCCGCTGCGCCTGTTTAAAGGTGCCGTGCTGCGGCGGCATATCAATCTTTGCGCCGGCCAAAAGCTGCTCGATGGTGAAAATTTGCAGGCGCGGATAATCCTTATCCCACACCGGCGAATGATATTTGCCGGCGTGCAGCGCTTCGGCTTCCATATCGCGGGTGGGCGGCTCCAGGGTGATGAACACGCCCAGGGCGGCTTTTTCGCGCTCCAGGGTG
>JALOOI010000029.1 GCA_025454495.1 Anaerolineae bacterium | reverse complement strand
CCGGCTGCATGAACTGCTCGATGTACTGGAGCCGTTCAGTTTCCGTGGCGTAGAAACGCAACCAATTCTCAGTGTCGGCTTCGTCCAGACAACGCCAACAAAGATAATTTCCCGCCAAGTCGATTTTCTTTTCGCAGGCGGGCAGAATATCCCGATAAATCAGCGTGTACAGCTCGCGATCGGATAAATGGTCGGTCATCTCTAACACAACGCGTACCGAGAACAACCTATCGATGACATAAGTTAGTGCGCTGTGGGGTTCAAAATTTACGGCAAGACTGATGCCACTCATAATCAGACTATTCATATCACTTGCACACACTGCCGTCCAATAGCAGGTGCTGTCGGGAAGCAATGCTGTCGAAAAGGACTGCAAACGGTAAGCCAACCTGCATACGTTCCCGAATGTTTCTTCGGCATTGGGCAGATTTGGCGAAGAAGCACGGGAATTCCCATCGTTTCGAAATACCCCGTCGCCGCCATACCCCTGCATCGTGTTTTTCGCGCCCGTCGCCGGCACCTGCTGCGTTCCTCTTTTTAACTGACTATGCGAAAAATCAGCGGGCTACGGGCACCGACGGCAGCACCAGCGCCTTCCCCGGCACGTCCGCGCCATTCAGCCGCAGCGGTAGATTCTCCGGCCCCGGAAAGACATACATCCCCACGCGCAGCCGCAGCGCGGTATCCGCGGCGCTCACAGTGTGCTCCGTTTGCACCGTTTCACCGGCCGACCAGATGAAGGTGGGATACTGCCCGTTCCACGGGCGTACATCACTCTGCGCCACGATGCTATCGGCAGCATCCAGCACATGCACAAATACCGTGGCATCCACGGCGGGGCGTTCTGCCAGGCTCTCCCACGTCAGCCGTACCCGCACCTGCGCCGCGTCCAGCCGCTGCGCTTCCACTGCCGCCAGCCGGAACAGACCATTCACCACCGCGCCCACCGGCACCGCCTCCACGGCGGGCACGGGCCTCTGTGACTGTGGCACCTTCAGCCATGCCAGCGTCGGCTGATGGTCGCCATTGGCCGGCAGCGCCGCGCCAAAAGGCGGGTATACGCCCGTCACCAGCCGATACGCCCCCGGCGGCAGTTCCGGCACCCGCAGCCGATAACGCACCGGCACCCGATCCGCCGCTGACCACAGCGTCGTCGGATACAGCCAGCGCAGCATCGGCGCGTCATCTGTACCCGCCAGCCGTTCACCCCCGGCGCTGAGAAGCTGGAGATAAGACCAGTAATCGTGCCCGCTGCGGTTTTCCCCGCCCGACCAGAGGAGGGTATAAGTTTGTTCACCGCCGGCGGCCGGCAGCCTGGCCGCGCCATACAGCCCGTGCAGCACCAGCTCCGGGCGCTCGCCGAAGCTCAGCGGCGCAATGGGCACCGTGGGCGCAAAAGCCAGGCGCAGCCCGTCCGGCAGCGGGAGGGCCACCCCCAGGAGCGTCTCCCCGGCCATAATCGCCTCTTCGGGCGCGGGCTGGCGCAGCGCTGCATACGTTGCGTCCGCCACGGGCGGCAGCAGCACCAGTTGATCGCCCTGGAGCAGCACAAAATCCCGCGCATCCCGCACCACCTTCCCACGATCCAGCGCCCAGGGCAGCGCCAGCCGCGCCCCGGCCGGCAGATCAAACGGGGCTGCCACCGTGACAATGTTCGGGTAGCGCCGCAGCAGCCACGCACGGGTCGTTATATTGAGGATTTCTTCCTGCGGCACCAGCAGCGGGGTTGGCTGCGCCGCCAGCCATGCCGCAAACGCCCGCCGGTCGGTGCGGAAGAACCATTCATTATGCGTCATGCGCCGGTCAAACATCGTCCACAGACGATAATCAGCGGCGTTGTCCCAGTAATGCCCATACGTTGACCAGGCCGCCGCCCCCTGCTGTGCCAGCACGCCCAGCAGACCGGCCGCCGCTGCCGGCCACAGCACCCGGCCCGGCACCCATCGCCGCAGCACCTCCAGCACCAGCGCCACACCGGCTCCAATGACTACAGGAAAAACCGCATACGCACCGGCGATCCGCAGCCCGTGCGGGATTTCTTCCGTCAGCAGCACCGGCACCGTCACCAGCACCAGCAGGCTCAGCAGCAGCGCCGCAGACGGCTGGCGCACCCGCAGCAGCAGCACCACGCCGCCCGCCAGCAGCAGCCCGTGGAACAGCGGCGGCACCACCGGCTGCGTGGCCACGTTGTACTGTGGATTTTGATCGCCGGGAGCCAGGTATAAATCGGCCATAATGCGCGGAAGCTGGTTCAGCGCCAGCCCGCCGCCGGAGACGGCCGAAGCCCGCCCGATGACCGCGGCCGGCTCCTGCCACAGCCGCAGCACCACCGGCAGCAGCAGCGCCGCCGCCACCAGCGCCGTCAGCGCCAGCCCCGGCAGCCACCTGCGCCACGCCCGCCGCCGAAACATGACCAGGGTCAGCGTCATGGGCAGCAGCGCCAGCGGCACCACATACGCCGCCGTATAGGTGTAGAGCAGCCCCGCCAGCAGACCGCCGCCCAGGGCATAATCGCGCCAGCGACCGCGCCGCAGCGCCTGCATCAGCACCGTGATGAGCAGCAGCATGAACAGCGGTTGCAAAATGGCCCGGTAAATGGCCCGGCTGAGGGTGATATGCCCCACCGCTACGGTCAGCACGATTGCGCCGGACAGCGCTGCCAGGTGCCGGGGCCACGGTGCCACCTCCGGCAAACAGGCCAGCACACAGCGATACACCGCCGCCAGCGTCAGCACCCCTATGAACGCCGTCGCCAGGCGCGTCGTCCACACCCCCGGGCCCAGCAGCGTCGTCGCCAGCGCCTGGAGGATGACATACAGCGGCTCCGGCCGCCCTAAATCCTCATACAGCGGGTAAATGCCGCTGCGGGCCACCTGGAAGGCATCCAGCACATCCACGCCTTCATCGTTGCTCACCCCCGGCGGATACTGTGCCAGCGCCGTCGTCCGCAGCCAGAAACCGGCCAGCAGCACCGGCAGCAGCAGCAGCAGGCTCCAGGTGGCGGCAGATCGGCGAACCGGCGCGGCCGACATCAATACCCCAGCAGCGCCACGCGCACCTGTGCGCCGTACAGCAGCATCAGCACGCTGGCGGCCACAATATAGGGCCCGTAAGGAATCGCCGTGAACAGGCTGTAGCGCTCGCGCAGCACCAGCCGCAGCAGCATATACCCCAGTGCCCCGGCCGCCCCCAGAAACACCGTGATGAACAGCCCGATAATCGTCCGATCCAGCCCCAGCAGCAGCCCGCTGAGCGTCATCAACATCACATCGCCGTAGCCAAATGCCACCGTATCAATCCGCTGGCCGCGCACCTGCCCCATGATATAGGTAAAAATAAACCCGCCCTGGTACAGGATGAAAAACGGCACAAAACCGGCCACCGCGCCCCAGAAAGCATTTTCCAGCGTGGTCGGCGTGGCCGTCTCCGGGGTAAGGATCACGTTCAGCAGCGCCAGCCCGGCCGATGGAATGACCACCACGAACAAAATCAGCTTATGCTCAATATCAATCACCACCACCAGCGCGAACATCACCATATACAGCCCCCAGAAGACCACCTGAAGCAGGCTCATCCGGGGTTCGTGCAGCGCCGCATGGATCATCAGCACCATCAGGAACATCGTCAGCAGTTCCGTCAGCGGGTAGCGCCACGACAGCGCTGCCGGTTCGCCGCGCTGCCGGGCCGGGTTTGGGGCCGGCACAGCCGGACGGCGCTGGCCGGTGGCAAACGCCAGCAGCCCCGACCACGCCAGCAGCGGCCGCGGTGTACCATCGGCATACGTGGGGCGGGCCGGGCGACGGCGATAGGGTAAATCATCGGACAGGGCATTCACCAGCACTCCGGCCAGGAACCCCACGATGAGGGCAGCTATGTATTCCATCCTGTCTCGCTTCCTGTCGTCATGTCAGGTCAGGTCAGGGGGCGGCCGGGGGCAGCACCGGCGCAGGGGGCAGCAGCAGCACCGCCGTCCCCACCACCACCAGCAGCGCCAGCAGCGCCGTCAGCAGCACCGCCGCCTGCCCCGCCCCGGAGAGGGGTTTCTCCTCCTCCGGCAGTTGCCCCGCAGCCGTGCTAATAGCCATACGCTCAACTTCGCCCGGCCGCAGACACCAGGCCTGCACCTGCGGCCGCCGGGGGTCTTGCAGGCTGATGATGACCTGCGCCAGCCCCGGCAGCCCCTCCCCCACCGCCACATCCGCCGGTGAAGGCAGCGCGGGCGCGGCCGGGTGCGAATGATAAAACCCCGCCAGCGTCCACCCTGCTCGATCAACGCGATACAGGGCCCGCACCAGGTCGCCCGGTTCCATCACAAAACCCTGCTGCGGGTGCTGTGCCACGTTGCGCACCGGCAGCACCGCGCAAATGCGGCCGCGGTGCGCCGCCAGCACACCGCACGCTTCCGCCGGCAGCGCCGCCCGCGCCTGCTGAATCATCCCGGTCATCTGCTCCGCCGGGAACACCAGCCGCATGGCTAATCTTCCATGTGCGGAATGCTGAAGGCGAACGATTTTTTGTCCTGCGGCGGCTGGCGCGTCTCGTAGAACACTTCCACATCCAGCGTGTAATCCCCCATCGGGTCGGGCACGTTGCGAATGTGAATGGTAAATTCCATCTGCGCGTGCATGGTGGCGATCACGTTCAATTCGTTGACGATGTGACCCTGAGCGTTACGCAGCACGAGCAGCAAATTAGGGCGCTCCAGGAACATCGTCACCTGCACTTCCACATGCACCCGGTGGCGATCAGGATAGGGCGTGGCCGCCAGCCGTTCAATGACGATTTTATCGCGCGGCTGCGGCACTAAAGCGGGATCGTTGAAGATATTGATGTCCATAAGCTCCACAGTTCTCAACAACAGCATCAGGAGGACTGCGCCTGCAACCGGCGCAGCACGGCCAGCGCGTCATCAAAGCGCTCCAGCGGCACCAGCAGATGATCGCGGCTGTAGGCGGCCAGCGGCAAAATGGAAATGCCGGCCGCGGCCAGCGCCGCGCTCAGGTGGGCCATCAGCCCCACCAGGTCAAAGTCCAGCACCACATCCAGCGTAATGAGGCGGTACACTTTGTCGCTGTACACCGCATCGTATAAGCGCCGGGCGTATTCCGTGCAGGCTTCATCATCCAGCACCAGCGTCACTTCATCCTTATCCACGATGAGCGCCATGAAGGCCTCGCCCACCTCGGCCAGCACGCCGGCCGCCGCCGTAATGCCCCGCGCCGGCAGTTTCACCACGCGATACTGACCCTCGTCACTGTAAAATTGCGCCTGCGCCAGCACCTGCTGAACGGTTTGCATGGGGGTTTCCTATTCGTCAAACTGATAGGTACTTTCGGCATAATAGCGCATTCCACGCTGGGCCAGTTTTTGCCGCACCCAGTCTTCCAGCGCGGCATTCTTCGCCGCCAGCGGGGTGGCCGCATCGCGCAGCGCCGCCAGCGGGTAATTGAGCTTCAGCGCCCGCCCCTGAATGATGTGCCGGCTGATGCCCGGCGGCAGGTAAGCGCCTTCCCGCGCCGCCGCGATGATGTCCTCCGGGCGATATTCCGGGAACAGCACCAGCGCGATGGCATCCGGGTAAAGCTGCCAGATTTTGATGGTATCGGTCATGATGGTGCGGTGCAGTACCGCCGTGCGCTGGTACACGCGCACCACCTGGCGCAGGGCGGCGTTACGCTCCGCCAGGGTTTGCGCCGGCGCATGGATGGCCAGCACCATGCCATCACGCAGCAGCACCTGGGCGGCCGCCGCGGCATCCCATCCCTGGTGGATTTCCAGCCCTGGCAGGCTTTCCAGGCTGGCCAGCAGCGCTTCCGTTTGCCAGCGGCTGATGATGTGATTCCACACCCCCAGTTCCACAAAACCGCCCTCATAGGGCGCAACCTGCACCAGCAGATGCCGGTATTCCAGATGGCAAAAACAGTGATAGCGGTTCGCGCCATCCAGCACCACAAACTGCCCGTCGGCCATCGGCGCAACCACCGGCGGATTGGTGAACCATTCGGCCTGGCGAATGCGGGCCACCAGCGGCTCCGAGCGCTGCGAGTCGTGTTCTTCGTGCGGGTGAATCACCTCCACGGGCAAAATTCGCAAATCCGGCACCGGTGCATCCCGCTGCATCAGGGTTTACTTTCTGGTACGGTCTAAAAACTATTGGCGCATAGCTTACCACAATCTGCCGCCGGGCCCACAGTGACAGTCGGCCGGGTTATGCTATGATTGCAGGGGATGCCATCACCCACCGAAGGAGACCCCATGGGCGCTACCGGGCAGGGCGCAGAAGCCACCGCCGGCCGCTGGCTGACGATCCCGCGGACGCTGTGTTTTGTGCAGCACGGGGAGGAACTGCTGTTGATGAAACGGGCCGCACATAAGCGCGTTTTCCCCAACCAGTACAACGGCCTGGGCGGGCACATCGAGCGCGATGAAGACCCGTACAGCAGCGCCCGCCGCGAAATTCTGGAAGAAAGCGGGCTGGCCGTGCAGCAGTTACGGCTGCGGGCCGTCTACAATATTGATGCCGGCCAGGCCACCGGCATTATCCTGTTCGTCTTTACCGCCCGCAGCGCCACGCGGGCCTATCACAGCGACACCACCGAAGGCACGCTGCACTGGGTCAGCCCGGCGGAACTGGCCACGCTGGACCTGGTGGAAGACCTGCCGCTGATTTTGCCGCGTATCCTGCACCTGCCGGACGACGCGCCGCCGCTGTTCGTCCATGCCAGTTATGATGCCAGCGATACCCTGTGCCTGCGTTTTGCCGGGAATGATTAGCCGACCAGCATTTCGGGAAAGATCGTTTATGACTGTACCAAAACCGCCCCGCCCGCCTGTCCTCACCATCCCGCTTTCGCTGCCGGGGCGCATTGGCTGCGGCCTCGCCCTGGTGCTGTGGTTTACCCTGCTCAGCCTGCCCTGTGCCATGTTCTGGCTGGCTTCCGGCAATGAACTGCGCCTGGCGCATGGCAGCGTGCCGGATGCCTACGATCATCCCCTGCTGGAAGTGGGGCTGATTATGACCACCGACAATCGCGGGCTGAAGTTTAAAACCAGCGTCATCCTGCCGGCGGGCGATGCAGCCGTGTGCGTGCAAACCGATCTGCGCTATCTGCTGTGGTACACCCGTGAAGACGACCCCACCACCGTTTTCTGCAACTGCTACACCCGCGATACCGCGGCGGCCGCCTGGCAAAACACCGGCAGCCGCGCCGGTGCCTGCACCACGCCATCAGGAGGGACAGAATGACGCTTCAGGAGCTGCTCCAGAACTCGAACACGCTCATTTTGCTGGCCGGCTGCTGTGTGGGGCTGTTCCTCTTTGGCGGCATCATCGGCTTTGTGCTGCAAATTCTGGGCATTGGCTTCGGCATCGTGGGCGGCGTGCTGGAATTTATCGTCAACATCGTCAGCGGCGGGCCCATCGCCTGGTGTGGCTGCCTGGTGCTGCTGTTCGCCTGCGCCGGCTGCGGCGGCCTGGCCCTGCTCATCGCTTCGGTGCTGCCGCAGTGCGGCACGCCCCAGGCCGTCAACCTGTGCCGCCTGTTCGGTTATTAAGCCGCCCGCAGGCCAGTTTGATTAAAATACTTTGCGACGCTAAATATTCTGGCGTATACTGGGGCCAGTGATTGGTATTGTTTTCCAGAGAGGATAACATGGCCGCGATTAGCCATCCAGCACCGTATACCGCCGGCGAGCGCAGCGCCAGCAGCACCTCGCACCTGTGGCTGCGTAACCGCAAATGGGATTTACTGTTCATCACCTTCAGCGTCATCGTGGTGCCGCTGCCCTACCTGGCCTATCTGTTCGGGCGCGATGTTCTGGGCATCAGCGATGACGTGGCCCGCAACGTCGTCAACGGCTTTGTGGCCATCGCCGTGGGCGGCCCGCACATGATGTCTACCTTCCTGCGTACCGGGCTGGATGACAGCTTCACCCGCCGTTATCCCATGCTCATTCGCTCGTCCATCATCATCCCCATCATCGTCATTTCGCTGGCCTTCCTCAACCTCACGCTGCTGCTGACCGTGTTCTTCTTCTGGGCTTCGCTGCATGTGCTGCACCAGATCACCTATATCGTGGAGCTGTACAACCACAAGGAACAAAAGTTTGTGCGCCGCAGCAGCGCCGTCAGCCTGTGGGCCCGCCTCATTGATTACGCGGTGATCCTCACCTGCCTGTTCCCCATCGCGGCTTACAAAATCAGCCAGGGGCAGTTTGAAATCGGCACCAATGACCTGGGGCGGGTGATCCCGGATTTCTTTGAGCAAACGTGGTTCTTCGTGGTGATGAGTTCCATCTTCTTCGCGGCGTTTTCGGCCTACGTCATCAAGAGCATCCGCGAATATCGCCACGGCATCCTGAACGTGCCCAAAACGCTGTTCATGGGTTTCACCATCGCCGTGGCCTTCTTCACGCCGATGATGGAAAATCTGGATACGGCCTTCCAGGGGCTGAACACCTGGCACTCGTTCCAGTACCTGGCGCTGACCTTCTACATCATCAAAATTCGCCAGGAATATGGCAACCTGAAGCAGGAAGCGCCGCTGGTATCCCGCTTTAGCGGCCGCAGCAAAGACTCACGCGGGCTGTACCTGCTCAGCACCATCATGCTCGGCGGCTCTGCGGTGATCTTTGGGCTGGTGTATGTCATCGCCGGCATTGTGAAACCGGGCATTGACCCCAACGCCCACTTCGATACCGCTTACTACACGGCTATTCTATCATTCCTGTGGATTCACTACTTCCACGATCATTTCCTGTTCACCGATTTTGAATCGCTGGACAAAGCCTACCAGAGCTAAACACCGCGCATCACGCACCGCGGGCGAGTGTGTGCTCGCCCGCCGGTTTTACGCTACAGGATCAGGAACGTTTTACGGAAATGACCGCGTGAGCCACGTCAGCGGGTTCACCGGCACGCCACTCACCCAGATTTCCCAGTGTAAATGCGGCCCCGTAATGCGCCCGGTTGCGCCCGCCGCACCGATTACCTGCCCCGCCGTCACCATCTGCCCCAGATCAACATTGATGGCGGACAGGTGACAGTAGACGCTGTACACCCCCCACCCGTGATCGATGACAATGCTGTTCCCGCGAATGCTGAGCAGATCGGCCAGCACCACCTGGCCGGGGGCGGCGGCCAAAATGGGTGCGCCGGGGGCACTGGCAAAATCTGCGCCGGTGTGGAAGGTGTTGGCCTCGCCGCCGTTGTAGGAGCGCCGCGTGCCAAACGGCGAATTCATGGCCGCCGCGGCGGGCAGGCTGAAGATGCCGGTATAAGCGCGGGTTTGCGTCACCGGCGAGGTAATGCGCGTCAGCAAGTCCAGCTCATATGCCTGCGGCGCAGGGGCCAGCAGCGGGGCCAGCTCGTCAGACACATTGATATTCTGGGTGCCATACCCCCCGGCCAGCACCCGCAGGTTAAAGGTATACTCCACCGGCCCGCCCGCCCCGCTAACGCTGAGCTGCGCCGGGTAAATGCCGGCCGCGGTGAACATGGGCACCGCCAGCAGCACCACATGCCGCGTGCCGCCATCGGTGGCCACAACCTGCCAGGCGCGATTGAGAAAATTGAACGTCACCGTGGCCGGGGTGGCCGTGGTAACGACGAGGCTGCCGGCTTCGGCTTCGGTCATCACCAGCGGGCTGACGGCCAGCGCGGTGAGGGGCGCAGGCAGCGCCAGCGCCGCTGGCTCTACGGCCGTCCCCGGAATGACAAGCTGCTGCCCGGCATAGATCAGCGTGAGATCAACCAGCCCATTGGCGGCGGCCAGGTCATTCACCGTCAGCCCGTACTGCATGGCGATTTTGAACAGCGTCTCGCCCGATTGCACCGTATGCAAATTTGCGCCCAGAGTGGGCGCGGTGCCCGCCGGGGCCGGCGGGGTAGCGACACCGGCGTTCCCGGCAGCCGGGGCCACGATTTGCAGCACCTGGCCGGCGTAAATCTGGTCAGCATTGAGGATATTGTTGGCCTGCATCAGCGCCGCCAGCGACTGCCCGTAACCGGCTGCGATGCCGGCCAGCGTTTCGCCCGGCTGGATGATGTGCGTGCGCGGCACCGGCGTGACACTGTCGCCGGCGGGCACCAGCAGCCGCTGCCCCACCAGAATCCGCGAGGTGCTGTTCAGGCTGTTGATCTCCACCAGGTAATCAATGGTGGTGCTGTAGGCCTGCGCGATGTCGTACAGGGTATCATGGCGCTGCACCACGTAAATCGTCAGGCCGGGCTGTGGCAGGTCAGCAGCGGGGGGCGGGGTTTGCGCCCGCAGCGTGACTGCGGACAGCAGCAGGCACAGCAGCAGCGCCAGCCAGCGGCCGCGCCGGGGGTCGGTCATGGGGCCGCCCTCTCGTCAAAGGCCAGCACATCGCCAATCTGCACCCGCTGCAAAATGGACGGGCGAGCTTCGATGAAATACTGCGCCTTTGTGCGCGGCGCATAGTACGGCCGCCACGGCTTCGCCAGCGCCGTATCCACCACCCGGCCGGAAGCATCCAGCCAGATGACCCCGATGCTCATGAACACAAAAAACATATGAATGGCCGTCGCGGCGATGCTCTCGCTGCCATAGACGAACAGCAGCCCTTCGTCCTCCGGCAGCGACAGGCGCAGTTGCAGCCCGCGAAAGCGGCACCAGGTGCTGGCACACCATTTCGCCCGTGCCAGCACCGGCTGCCCGGTGGTTGCATTCCGTATCACCCGGAAAGCACTCATTGCGGAATAATCAGCGTTTGCCCGGTGAAGACCAGGTTAAAGTTGGTGATGTTGTTGGCGCGGGCCAGTGCGGCCATCGTCACCCCGGTACGGATGGAAATCCGGTACAGGTTATCACCCGGCTGCACCACATAGGTCGTCGGGCGCGGCGGCAGCGGCGTAGCAATCACCACCCCGGAGCCAGGCAGCGGGGTCGCCGTGATGATGATGGGCGGCGGCACGATAATGATCGTCTGCGGCGTGGCGGTGATGACGATAGCCGGCGGTGAGGTGGGCACCACCGTCGGGCCGCCCGTCCCTGCCCCCGGTACGATCAGCCGCTGGCCGGCAAAGATCAAGTTCGGGTTGGTGATGCCGTTCAACTGCGACAGCGCCGCCAGGGTGGTGTTAAAACGCCGCGCCAGCCCGGAAAGGCTGTCCCCCGGCTGCACCACATAGGTCGTCGTGCCGGCAGCCGGCGCAGTGGTCGCCGTGGCCAGCGGGCCGCCCGTGCCAGGCCGCGGCGTGGCGCTCACCACCGGCACACTCTGCACCGTGGGAGTCGTCGGCGGGCGCGGGGCCGGGGTTTCGGTGGCCGGGTTGGCCAGGCGCACCGGCACCACCAGGTTTTGCCCCACGCGGATCAGCGCCCGCACATCCAGCCCGTTGGCCTGAATGATCGCGTCAATGCTGCTGCCGTAGAGCGTGGCCAGGTTGCCCACGGTATCGCCGGCACGCACCACATGCACCAGGCGGCCGGGGAACTGCTCCGAGATCGGGCGGGTGCCGCCGGTGGCCGGAACCGTGGTGGCGGTTGCGCCCCCCGTAACCGGAGCCGTGGTAGACGTGGCGGGCAGCGTGATGGGGGTGGCGGTGGGAATCACCCCTGGCAGCGTGCCTTCCGCCGTCGGGGTGGCATCGTCAGCGCTGCCGGAAGGCGTATCGCTGGCGACGATAATCGGTGCCGGGGTGTTCGTCGCGGCCGGCTGTGCCGAAGTCGCGGTGGGCGGCAGGGTGGGCACCGGCGTACCGGTGGGGCGCGGGGTGCCGGTCGGCCGCGGCGTATCCGTCGCTACCACCACCACCACGCCAATCGGGGTCGGGGTCGGGTCAACCGCGCCGGGCTGTGTGGCCGTGGCGGTGGCCGCCGGGGCGCTGCCCGCGCCGGTCGCTTCCAGCACCGCATCATCCAGGTACACATAGGTGTTCTGCACCGGCTCGCCCACAATCGTCCGCACGAACACGGTGACGCTGTTCCCCTGGGCGGTGGCAATCACCGAATACTGGCGGAAAGTATCGTAAAATACGGCCGCATCGCTGTAGACCACCGTCGCCGCCAGCCCATCGGTGCCGCCGGTCGGGTCAATCCCCACCCGCAGCGCCACATCACCGGGATCATCGCTCACATTAACATCTTCAAAGGTGGAAGACCACACATGCGCGTAGATGCTAAAGCGGACTTCGGTGCCGGGGGTCAGGCCCGTCACGCGCTGGTACAGGCCGCCATCATGCGTTTCAAAGAATGAGTAGTAAATCTGGGCATCGCTGCCGCTGCGCGTGCGCGGGAAAATGCCCTGCGCGGTAGCGGCGCTGGCGGCAATGTATTTGGGGGCGGTGTTCTGGAAGGAAGCCATCCCCGTCGTGCGCGGCGCATTCCAGGGAGTCCAGCCGGTGGCCACGGAACGCGGTTGATCCCCGGTGAGGCTGGCGAAACCGGCTTCGAACCCCGGATTCTGGAGCAAATTCTGTGCCTGCGCCAGCCCTGTATTCAACAGGACGAGCAGCACCAGACACACGGCAAGGCCGCGTAATGCGCCTGCTGTTTTCATAAACGAACTCCTGCCTGGCTGTATAAACCTGAGATTGAGTATAGCCATGACTGACTTTTTGACAACTGCTCTGTAACGCCGCTGCATCCTGCGGCATCACTGACAGGAATTATAACGCACACCGGCATTCATGCCACCTATCCTCAACCGTGAACCCTGATGGCTCCGGCGGCGCTGGCCGCAGCCTGTTGCCCTGGCTGCGCCAAAAGCAGGTTTCATAACGCCGCCTGCGTTATAATCAGCCGCGGGTGCCCAGGATCGGCAAGGAGTGCTGTCACGTTGAGGCTTGATGGATATACTGCCCGCATGTGGTTTCGCCAGTTTCGCATTCCCATCCCGGAAGATTTCGCCACCGGCGATCCCGAACACAGCTACCAGTTCCCGGTGCTGCACCGGCTTCAGGTGGCCATCCAGACCGACCGTAACGCCCGCTGCGCGGTGATGTGGGCCGCCTTCCTGGCCGGCGCTGAGGATGCCGGCACACAGCGCACCAGCTATCGCATGTCCATCAACACGCTGCGCGGGCTGCACCCCTACCAGATCAACACCATCGCCAGTGAAATGGACATCCTGCGCGATCACCGCGAAGCCTTCGTTGACCTGATGCGAAAATTGTATCGCTGCTACATCGACAGTGATGCAGAACGGGTGGAAATTCACCCGCTGCTCATCACCGGGCACGGGCAGCTTCTGGCCGCCGGCGGCAGCCTGGTCATTGACGAAAATGCCCTGTACCGCCAGCCAGAGCTGGCCGCCCGGCGCGATTTAACGCAGGAAGCCACCCCGGAACGGCTGGCCCGCGAAGCCGGGCTGCTGTGTATTACCATGCCCGGCCAGGTGGGCTGCCTGGTGAATGGCGCGGGGCTGGCCATGACGACGATGGATTTGATCCAGCATTACGGGCAGGAAGCGGGCATCGGCGCGGCCAATTTCGTCGAAATTGACAGCAGCGATTCGCCGGAGCAAATCGCCGCGGCGCTGCGTATTAGCCTCAGCGATCTTCAGGTGCGGGCGATGCTGGTGAACATCTTCGGCGGCATCACCCGCTGTGATGATGTCGCCGCCGGCATCGTGCTGGCCTGCCGCGAAGTGGCCCCCACCGTGCCACTGATTATCCGGCTTCAGGGGACGAATGCCGCCGAAGCGCGGCGCATTCTGGAGGCCGCGCACCTGCCCGATGCCACTTTTGCCGATACACTGGGCGAAGCCGCCCGGCTGGCCGTGCTGGCCGTGAAAAGGACCAATGATTATGCCCATCCTCGTTAGGGACGGCACCCGCGTCCTCATCCAGGGCATCACCGGCCGTCAGGGCAGCTTTCACACCCGGCTGATGCTGGATTACGGCACCGATGTGGCCGGCGGCGTTAGCCCCGGCAAAGGGGGTGACTGGATCGAAGGGCTGCCCATCTTCGATACCGTCTTCCAGGCGGTGAACGCCACCGGCGCGAATACCAGCCTCATTCTGGTGCCGGCGGCCCATGCGCCGGATGCCATCATCGAAGCGGTGGATGCCGGCATTGAACTCATCGTGTGCATCACCGAAGGCATTCCCGTTCAGGATATGCTGCGCGTGTATCAGTATGTGCGGGCCAGCGGCTCGCGGTTGATCGGCCCCAACTGCCCCGGCATCCTCATCCCCGGTCACATCAAGCTCGGCATCATCCCGGCCATGATCGCCCGCCGCGGGCATATTGGCGTGGTCTCGCGCAGCGGCACGCTGATGTATGAAGTGTGCTTTGCGCTCAGCGCCCGCCATCTGGGCCAGTCCACCATCGTGGGCATTGGCGGCGACCCGGTGAAGGGGACGGGCTTCATCGAAATTCTGGAGATGTTTGAAAACGATCTGGAGACGGAAAAAGTGGTGCTGCTGGGCGAGATCGGCGGCACCGAAGAACTGGAAGCCGCCGAATACATTCAACACGGCATGACCCGGCCGGTGATTGCCTTCATCGCCGGGGAAAGCGCTCCATCGGGGCGGCGCATCGGGCACGCCGGGGCGATCGTTGAACAGGAACAGCACACCGCCCGCTACAAACGGGCCGCGCTGGAGACGGCCGGAGCCGCAGTCGCCCGCACGCCCGCCGAAATCATCGACCTCATCGACTCCTGAGCGCTCAGGGGGGCGCAGCGCGATCAGTGCCATCCACGCGCCGCAGGGCCGCCGCCGGCAGCCAGCCCTGGCGGCCACCGGGCAGCAGCACCCGCCGCCAGTCGTCGCGGGCTTCGATCACGCGCACTTCGGCCGCGGCGGCCAGCGAAAACAGCCGCAAATAATCCGCGCCGGGGCCGCTGAACACCGGGGCCGGGGCCAGCACCACCGCCGCCGGGCGATAGGCCGCCAGGTAGGCCCGGCTGCCGGTGACGATGACCCCGGCCAGCAGCAGGCACAGCCCGCCCACCATGGCCACGCGCAGCCCGGCCCGCCACCGCGGCCGCAGCCGGGACAGCGCCAGCAGCAGCCACAGCCCGGCCCACGTCAGCGCCAGCAGCAGCAGTTGCTCCGGCAGCGTCAGCAGCGCGGCGGGGGCGGCCAGCAGGGCCAGTACATCGGTTTCATCTTCCGGCGGGTCGGGGCGTTCCAGCCGCAGCCGCGCCAGCGCCGCCTGTAGCTCGCCATCCCGCGGGGCCAGGGTTTGCGCCCGCAGCCATACGGCCAGGGCCGGCCCCGGCTGCCCCGCCAGCGTATAACACACCCCGGCGTTGTACAGCACCGTCGCCTCCTCCGGCAGCGAGGCCGCTTCCAGTTGTGCGACGGCCGCGGCGACCTCGCCGGCGGCACAGGCCGCCAGGGCCGCGGCCGCGGGTTCCTGCGCCCGGGCCCGGGCCGGCAGCAGGACGATGAGCAGCAGGAGCAGCCCGCCGCACTTCAGGAATTTTGCCATTGGGTATCCACCTGGGCCAGCATGGCCAGCGTCTGCTTCAGCAGGGCGGCCCGGTCTGCCGCCGTGACGGGGGCATAGCGGCCGGCTTCGGCCTGCTCCAGGCAGGCCAGCAGCCGACTTTGCAGCACCGGGGGCAGGCCGTCCAGCGCCGCGCCCAGGGTATCGCGCGTCACGGTCTGGCCCGCCCGGGCCTGTACATACGCCAGGATGATGGTGGCGGTACGCTCACAGGCGGCGGCCGGGGCCAGCGCCGCGGCCTGCTGCACATGCAGCCGGGCCTGCTGGAGGGCCCGGCTGCCGGCCGGGGCCGATGCTACCCCGGCCGGACGCGGCACCGCAGTACGCCACCAGACGGCGGCCGTCAGCAGCGGCGGAAGCAGCCACAGCAGCCACAGCAGCGCGGCCGGCACCGCCACACCGGGCTGGATCGCCCCCGGTGGCTGCCACAGCGGTTCAGCCGCGACCACCGGCGGCGGGGCGGGTGTCAGCGTGGCCGGCGGCGGCGGTGTCACGCTGCCGGGGGTGACGGCCAGCGACAGCGGCAGCGTCTCGCGGCGCACATACTGCCCGGTCAGCGGGTCAAAGAAGGCGAAAATGATGGGCGGCACGGTTTGCGGCCCCGTCACCAGCGGAATCAACGTCCAGGTAACGATGCGCCGGCCCACCTGCGGCGTATCCGGCACAAACTGGCTGTCCCCGGCATACACGCGCCAGGTCTCCGGCAGCGGCAGCGCCGGCGGCAGGAGCTGCGCGGTGTTGCCAGCCCCGCTGATGGTCAGCGTCAGCGTCACCGGCTCCCCGGCGGCCACGGTGGCCGCCGAAAGTGCCGCCGCCACCGTAAATTGACCGATGGCATTACGAAATTCCGGCGGCGCGGCGGCCGGCAGCGGCTGCACCACCACGCGAAAAGCCGCGCTGGTGAGCGTTTGCGCCGGCTGGAAAGGCGTTTCGGCCAGCATAATCTGCACCGGCTCAATGTCCAGCGTGCCGCTTTGCCGGGGATACAGCCGAATTTGCTGTGTGATCACCTGGTACTGCCGCCCGTCGATCAACTGTGAAACCGGGTCGGTAATGGGCAGCGTCTCCTGCCCGAAGCCGACAAAATCCGGCAGATCAATGCGGGCATTCTCGCTGCTGCCGGCATTGGCCGTCGCCAGGTACCAGCGCCAGGTATACAGCACCGGCTGGCCCACATAGGCCGTCGTCGCGTCCAGGCTGGCCTCCACAAAATCGGGCGGGGTTTCCTGGGCGCTGACGGGCCACGCCAGCGCCAGCATGATGAGCAGCAGCCACAGCCAGCGCATGGCTCACCAGTCCCGGCCGGAGGGCGGCGTAACATCCGGCACGGTGTAGGTGGGCATTCCACCGATGCCGGGCTGATCCTGTTTGATCTGGTCGAGAAGCTGGCGGGCTTCCTCGGCGGTAAAATCACCATCCGGGCGCGGCAGCGGCGTACCTTTATTTTCGCCGGTCTCCTCCTCGCCCAGGGCCCCGGCGGCGGGCGTGGGCCCGGAAGGCGGCGCGAAGGGCGGCGGCGTGGGCGTGGGGCTGGGCTGGCTGAGGGCGGCCGGGTTCGGCGTGGGCGTGGCAGAAACATCCGCCTGCTGCTGTTCGGGGCGCGTTTTTTGCTCCAGGGCGGTGGGCGTGGGCTGCTGGATGAACAGCAGCACTGTCTCCAGGTTGTGCCGCGCGGCGGCATCCTGCGGTTGCCGCAGCAGCGCCTGCTGGTACGCGGCGACGGCCTCCGGGTACTGCTGCTGCGCGGCGTACAGATTGCCCAGGTTATAATATGCCTGCGCCTGCACAACAACATCGCCACGCTGGATCGCCTGTTGCAGAGCGGCCACCGCGCCGGGCACATCGCCGGCCGCCGCCAGCGCCTGGGCCGCGTTAAAATACAGCCGCGCTTCATCCGGCGCGGCCACCTGGGCCGACTGGTAAGCCGCGACCGCGGCATCATACTGCCCCTGGGCGCTGTACCAGTTGGCGGCATTGTTGCGCTCGGCGGGGTTCACCCCGCAGGCGGTCAGCAGCAGCACCAGCAGCCAGCCCCATCGTCTTCGCTTCATGATGTCACCCCCCGGCGCGTCTCTGGCAGCAGCATCTCCAGCGCCAGCGCCAGCAGCGCCAGCAGCACCAGCAGCCCGGAGCGCTCCACAGTGCGCGTGATAAATTCATCTGCCAGCGCCCCGCCCGGCACCGCGCCCACGGCCGCCAGCACCTGCTGCACGGCCGCCCCGCTGCCCTCAAACGGCTGATACAGCCCGCCGGTGATGTCCGCGATGCGCTGCAAGACTTCGGCATCCAGGCGCGTTTCCACCAGGTTGCCGGCGCTGTCCGTCTTATAATCGACCAGGCTGCCGGCGGCATCGTACACCGGGATCACCGCGCCGGTGGCGGTGCCATAGCCCAGGGTATGGATCACCACGCCGGCCGCGGCCGCGCGGCGGGCCACCTCCAGCGTGCTGCCTTCGTGGTTTTCGCCATCGCTCACCAGCAGGATGATGGGCTGCGCGTCCGTGCCCGTCTCCAGGCTGTCCAGCGCCAGCGTCAGCGCATCCGCGATGGCCGTCCCCTGGGCGTTGATGGCCCCGGTAGACACGGCATCCAGGAAAATTTGCGCCGCATCCATATCATAGGTCATGGGCATATAGGCCACGGGCACGCCGGCAAAGAGGATGATGCCGGCATCGTTACCCGCCAGCCCGCTGAACAGGTCGCGCAGGTCGATGATGGCCCGTTCCAGGCGCGACGGCACAATATCCTGCGCGTCCATACTGCGGCTTACGTCCAGCACCACCATCACGGCCACGCCACTTTTTTCCACGCGCTGTAATTCCACCCCCCAGGCCGGCCGGGCCAGCGCCAGGATCAAACACACCAGCGTGAGCAACCACAGCAGCGATTTAACCCGCCGCCGGTTGGGGCTAACCTGCGACAGCAGCGCGGCCACCAGCTCCGCATCGCCAATGCGCCGCAGGGCCGCGGCCCGCGCCCGATCCCGGGCCAGCAGGAACAGCGCCAGCAGCGGCACCAGCAGCAGTAACAACAGCGCGAGGGGTTGCAGCCAGGTTATCATCATGGGATCGTCTGAAACAGAGTACGCCGCAGCCCGCGTTCCAGCAGCAGCAGCGCCAGCGCCGCCAGCAGCCAGGGCGCAGCCTGTTCCTGCCAGCGCACCGTCACCAGGCGCTCCACCCCGGAACGTTCCAGGCGGTCGATTTCGGCATAAATGGTCTGTAAATCCTGCCATTGCAGGGCATTAAAATAACGCCCGTCGGCGGCCAGGGCCACCGCCCGCAGTGCGTCTTCATCCAGGTCGCTGGCCGGCCCCGGCGCACCCATGCCAATCGTATACACGCGGATACCGAGCGCGTGCGCGGCCTGGGCCGCCGACAGTGGATCAATGAGGCCGGCATTGTTTGCGCCATCGGTCAGCACAATAATCACCCGCGACGGGGCCGTGCTCTCGCGCAGCATACTGGCGGCGGCCGCCAGCCCCACGCCAATGGCCGTCCGGTTGCTCAGTCCGATGCTCGAAGCATAGGCAATATCGCCCAGGATGCGCCGCAGCAGCGGGTAATCCAGCGTGGGCGGGGCCCGGTACAGCGCAGCTTCCGCAAAGACCACCAGCCCGATACGGTCATAACTGCGCCCGGCGATGAAGGCATCCAGCACCTGTTTGGCCGCGTCCAGCCGGGTATAGGGAGCAAAATCGCCCGTGCCCATGCTATCAGAAATATCGACGGCCAGCACCATATCAATGCCCTGGCCGCGCAAAATTTCGCGGGCTGCGCCCGCCTGGGGGCGGGCCAGCGCCACCACCAGGCACAGCCAGGCCAGCAGACGCAGCGCATCCGGCAGCCGCCGCAGCCGCAGCCGCGACCCCGCCGACAGCCCGCGCAGCAGGCGCGTATCTGAATAGCGCAGCACCGCCGGGGCCGCCCGCCAGCGCCCCTGCCACTGGCGCACCAGGACGAAGGCCGCCGGCAGCAGCAGCAAAAACGCCAGCGGAAAAGCAAACCGAAAATCACTCATACGGCGGCGCTCTCCTGGGCATCGGCTTCATGCAGCCAGCGCATGGCAAAATTGACCAGCCGCACAGTCGCGCTGGCATCCGGCACGAAACGGGCAAATTTCACCAGGTCGGCCTGCTCCAGCACCTGGAACAGCCCTTTACGCAGCGCCTCCGGCACGCCGGCCGGGCGCAGCGCCTCCACCAGTTCGGCCGTGGTCATCTCCACCGCGCCGATGCCGTAACGCTGCTGCACATACTGGCGCAGAATATTGGCCACCAGCGGGTACACCAGGGCGGCAGCGGTGGTTTGCAGCTTTAAATCTTCCAGTTCCGCCAGCGCGATCTGCGCCGGGGTGGCCGGCACCCGCCCGGCCGGGCCCGCGCCGCGCCGCGGCCGCAGCAGCACCCGCAGCGCATACAGCACCGTCCCCACCACGATCACCACCAGCACCGCCCACCAGGGCGATAAATACGGCAAATCCTGCGGCGGCAGGGCCGGGTACAGCGCCGGCGGCTGCGATGGATCCAGCACCGACGGCACATTAAAACTGGCCGATTGCACCAGATTGCTGGACGGCACCCCGCCCGCCACAAATTCCACGGCGATTTCCGGGGTGAGGTGCAGCCCGGTCGCCCACAGCACGGCCGTCAGCTCCTGTTGATACGTCACCGCGCCGGAGGGCGCGGCCTGCTGCGTCACCGCTGACCGGCTGAGCACCATGAACGGAGCCGGCTCCGCGGGCAGTTCCGGGAAGCGCACCAGGCTTACGCCGGCCGGCACTTCCACGGTCAGCCGCAGCGTAAACGGCTCACCCAGCAGCGGCGCAGCCGAGGACGCGGTGAAAAAAGCCGGCACCACATCGGCCACTTCCGCATTCACCTGCACCGGCGGCGTGGGGGTGGGTGCCTGGGCCTGGGCCCGCGCCGGCAGCGCCAGCAGCAGCGCCACCAGCAGCAGCGCCGGGTGCCGTAAGCTCATCGCCCCCGCCCCTGGCGAAAAAAGCGCGTCAGCGCCCGCACCACATCACCATCCGGCGGCAGGTCAACCTCGCTCACCCCGGCCCGCCGGAACGCCGCGGCCCGTTCCTGCACAAAAGCCGCCCGCTGCTGGCGAAAAGCCTGCTGCCAGGCGGCCGAACTGGTATCCACCGCCTGCACCGCGCCGGTTTCGGCATCGCGCAGCAGCAGCAGGCCCACCGCCGGAATCGTCTCCTCCAGCGGGTCACGCAGCACCATAACGATGGTATCGTGCTGCTGCGCCGTCAGCGCAAGCTGGCGGGCATAGGCCGCGCTGTCCATCAAAAAATCGGAAATGATGAAGACAATGGCCCCGGCCGGCAGCAGCCGGTTCACGGTTTGCAGCGCCTGCCCCATGTCGGTGCCGCGCCCGGAAGTTTCCACCAGCAGCAAATCGCGGATGAGCCGCAGGATGTGCTTACGCCCTTTGCGCGGCGGGATGTAGTGTTCGATATGATCGCTGAAGATGAGCAGCCCCACCTTATCCTGATTGCTGATGGCCGCATACGCCAGGATCGCGCCCAGTTCGGCGGCAAAATCACGCTTCTGGCGGTCTACCGTGCCGAACAACACCGAAGCGCTGCCATCCAGCACCAGCATCACGGTCAGTTCGCGCTCCTCCACATACTGGCGGATGAAGGGTTCGCCGGTGCGGGCCGTCACTTTCCAGTCAATGGCCCGCACATCATCGCCGGGCACATAGGGGCGCACGCTGCTAAAGGCCAGCCCGCGCCCCTTGTAGCGCGAATGATAGGCCCCGGCGAAGGCATTGTGCACCAGCCGCCGCGTGCGTAGTTCGATGCGCCGGATGCGGCGCAGCAGTTCCGGGGTCAGCATCAGGGCACTTCGACCTTGCTCAAAATTTGCTGGATGATGCGGGCGCTGGAAATATTCTCCGCCTGGGCTTCAAAACCGGCCACCAGGCGGTGCCGCAGCACATCCGGCGCGAGCGTCTTCACATCATCCGGGTGGACATAACCGCGCCCGTTGAGGAAAGCGTGCGCCTTCGCCGCCTTCACCAGCCAGATGCTGGCCCGGGGCGACACGCCAAATTCGATGAGGCTGGCCAGCGCTTTCAGGCCATAATCGGCCGGCCGGCGCGTGGCAAAGACAATATCCAGCACATACTCTTTAATTTTGTCATCCACGTAAATACCATTGACCACCTGCCGCGCCCGCTTCAGCGCCGCCGGGTCTATGACTGCTGTGGGCGGCGCGGGGCGCTCCCCGGACATGCGATTGATGATCTCGCGTTCTTCATCGCGGGTGGGGTAATCCACAATGATCTTCAGCATGAAACGGTCAAGCTGCGCTTCGGGCAGCGGGTAGGTGCCCTCCTGCTCCACCGGGTTCTGCGTCGCCAGCACCATAAACGGATCATCCAGCGCGAAGGTCTGTTCACCCAGCGTCACCTGGCGTTCTTCCATCGCCTCCAGCAGCGCCGATTGCACCTTGGCCGGGGCCCGGTTGATCTCATCGGCCAGCACAATATTGCTGAAGATGGGACCCTGGCGCGGCACAAAATCGCCCCGGGCCGGGTTGTAAATTTGCGTGCCGATCAAATCGGCCGGCAGCAGATCGGGCGTGAACTGAATGCGCTGAAACTGAGCGCTGATGGTCGCCGACAGCGTGCGTACCGCCAGCGTCTTGGCCAGCCCCGGCACCCCTTCGATCAAAATGTGCCCGTCCGAAAGCAGCGCGATCAACATCCGCTGAATCAGCGTCTCCTGACCCACCATGATCCGGCGGGTTTCGGTCAGCAGCGGGCGCACAAAATCCGCCTCGCGCCGGACAAATTCATTCATTTCACGCAGTGAACGAGTCATCGTTGATAGCTGGTGTAATCGTCATCCACAAAGCCGGGCTGAGCGCTGCCGCTGTAAGGCGGCGCGGGCGGGGTGACGGCCGGCTGCGACGAGGTACGCCGCACCGAGGGCGACAGCCATTTCTCCGGGATTTCGGGCGGGGGCGGCTGACGCTGCACATGCCGCGAGGAATTCACCACCTCATCCTGCGGCTGGTAGGCCGGCTGTGCCGAGGCGCAGCGCGGGCACACCGTCCACGACAGTTCCATGAAATAACCGCACACCTGGCAGGGTTTCTTCAGGCGCGTGTGGCACGCCGGGCACACCTGCCATTCCAGCAGCACCCGCCCGCCGCAGCCGGGGCAGGAGGGCTTTTCTTCGATCTCCTGGAGCAGCGCTTCTTCTTCCAGCGAGCGCTCATAGGCTTCGCTGAGCGTTTCCCGCGGGCGCAGCAGGATGTAAATGAACAGGCCCGGCACATTCAGCACCGCCACGGTGGCCGCCACAAACACCTGGGCCAGCGCATCGCGGGAACGTGCCCGCATATCGCGGTATGACCAGATAATCATCGCCAGCCAGAAAGCGACCAGCACCACCCCGCCATACACTGCCAGCCCGGTCAGCAGATTGTTGTCGATCAAGCTATCCATAGGTCTTCCCTGCGATGCCGTTCACTCTGCTGCCAGTATAGCACGGGGCACCGCCCATGCAATTGCCGGAGTATGTTACACTCTGTCTACACGGTTGCAGCGGAGTAGTTGCGGTGGCACACGACGATCACATTACCATGCAGGATTTACCGGATGCAGATCGCCCGCGGGAACGGCTGTTACGCCAGGGAGCCGGCACGCTCTCCAGCGCGGAACTGCTGGCCATCATCCTGGGTGCCGGCACGCGCCAGGAGAATGTGCTGCAACTGGCCGCCCGCATCCTGGCGCACACCGGCGGGCTGCACGCGCTGGCCCGGCTCACCCCGGCAGAATTGACCACCATCAAGGGGGTGGGCAACGCCCGCGCAGCCCAGGTGCTGGCGGCGCTGGAACTGGGTCAGCGCCTCAGCAGTTACCCGCCGGCAGAACGCCCGCGCATCGAAAGTGCTGCCGATGCAGCCCGCCTGGTGCAGGAGATGGGCCACCTGCCCCAGGAACAGGTGCGCGTGATTTTGCTGGATTCAGGCCGCCGGGTGATCGCCATTCCCACAGTGTACATGGGCACGGTGAATGCTTCGGTGGTGCGCGTGGCGGAAATTTTCCGCGAAGCCATCACCCGCAACTGCCCGGCCATCATCCTGGCGCACAATCACCCCTCCGGCGATGCCCTGCCCTCCCCGGAAGATGTGCAGCTTACCCGCACCCTCAGCAGCGCCGGCCGCCTGCTGGATATTCACCTGGTGGATCATCTCATCATCGGGCAAAACGGCTGGTCTTCGCTGCGCGACCTGGGGCTGGCCTGCCGCGATTAGCCACCCGTCCCGGCCGGCACTTCGATGGGCACGGCTTCGGCGATGCCGGCATACAGCGCGATTTCGCTCACATACACATCGTACTGGTGCCCGGAGGCGTAAAATTCAATGTTGGTGATGGCGGCCGGGCGCAGGTCTTCCGGCAGCACGGTGAAGAAATTGCCGCTTTCAAAGGTGTACCACACCCCGGCATTCATCTGTAGATGCTCCTGGGTGCAGCTCTGGCAGCGCGGCGGATAGTAGTTGTACACCGGGTCAAGCGCATAATAAAAGCCCTGATACCACTCCCGCGGCACGCCGTTCACGTCCACATATTCCATGCGTAGCATCAACGGGCATTCGCTGCCCTGCACGCCGCACTGGCTTAAAGACTGGAAATCCAGCAGAAAGGTGGTTTCCAGTTCCAGGTAATTATAGCCGCGCACATCCTTGCCGGGCTGTGCAAACGGCTGGCGGCAGCGGGTTTCGCCATTGGTGCTGGCGGCATCGCCCCGGCGCAGCCGCAAAGCCGAACGGCCGTCAAAAAAGCCGGCTTCAAACACCCCGCGCGGCGCGGCCACCTGCACGCTGGTGCAGCCCCAGCGCCCCGGCAGCGCCAGCATATCGTTCCCGGCCGCCGGCTGGAACACGAACAGCCCATTTTCCAGCAAATTCTCCCGCCCTGGCGATAAAACCGGGCTGCGGCCGGCCGGCATGATGGCATCCTGCCCGCGCGGCACCAGCAGGTTATTCTGGCGATTGGCCGCAAACAGCAGCATCTCACCTTCGCGGTTGGCCACCGCCACCCGGCTGCTGCTGGCGGACACCGTATAGCGCCCGATCTGGTTCATCAACACCAGTTCGCCGCGCTCGGTGAGCACCTGCACCGCGATCGCCCGGCCATCCCCGCCGCCGATGAGAATATCCATCTCGCCTTCAAAACCGCGCAGTTCAATCTCATAGCGGCCCCGGCTCCATTCAAAGCGCGGCCGGGTGGCCCGCCAGAAATTCACCTGGCTGTTATTCCGCAGCGTCAGCGCTGCGATCAACCGCGTGGTTTCGCCAGCCTCTTCGATGAAGGACAGCGTAGCCTGCGATTGCAGATCGGTGCTGATCTGCGCCGGGCGCGAAGCCAGCGCATCGCTCTGGCGCACGCCGCGCTCACCATCGCCGGGGGTAAAAATCAGCGTTGTGCCGCGGCCCACCTGCAACCGCGCTTCCAGCGCCACGCTGGATTCAAACATAAAGTAATACAATCCCAGTGAAGTGGCCGCACAGAGAACACACAGCAGGCTGAACGTCAGCCAGACGATGCCCCACGCCAGCCGCTGAATTTGCCGATCCCCGCGCACCGCGACCGCGGCCATGGTGCCGGTGCTGGTGGCGCGGATGCCGGCAGGTTTGTCGTCATTGAGGGTCACGGTTGTGCAATTCCCTTACGCCAGTCTGTACCGTTCTGGCAGCTTTCAGGTATAATCCTGGAATATTCACGCGATTATATTCAGGATAGTGATGGAGTGAATACGCATGTCTGGACATAGCAAATGGTCCACGATTAAGCGTAAAAAAGGCGCTGAAGATGCCAAACGCGGTAAAATTTTTACCCGCGTTGGCCGTGAAATTATGATCGCCGCCCGCGAAGGCGGTGGCGACCCGGACTCTAACCCCAAATTGTACCTGGCGGTGCAAAAAGCCCGTGCTGCCAACATGCCTAAAGATAACATCGAACGTGCCATTAAAAAAGGCACAGGCGAACTGGACGGCGGCATGATGGAAGAATACACCTATGAAGGCTATGGCATCGACGGCGTGGCGTTCATCGTGGAAGTGCTGACGGATAATGTGAATCGCTCGCTGTCCGAAGTGCGCTCCACCTTCACCAAGAA
>JALOOI010000028.1 GCA_025454495.1 Anaerolineae bacterium | reverse complement strand
GGCGGCCGTTAACGACGTGAAAATGGCCTTTCTACCGCCCATGTCCGGGCTGGTTGCGCTCGAAGATAAGCTGGAACGCGGCAGCATTTTCCGGCGTATTGGTGAAGGTACCACCGCCAATGTCCTGCGTAATCTATGTTATCAATTGTGGGAGCATGAACAGGCGGGCCAATCAGCTTACTGGACGGAGCTGACGCAGCAGCTTCAACAGATGTTCGGCGTGGTATTGCTGCCGCCGCAGTATCATCGCAGCAGCGGTATCATTACCATGTTATACAAAGATCAATCCGGCGTGGAGCTGGATTTATCAGCGGCCGGGCGTGGGATGCTGCAAATTCTGCTGCTGCTCAGCTATCTCTACAACCATCCGGGGGCAGTGCTGCTGCTGGATGAGCCGGATGCCCATCTGGAAATTTTGCGCCAGGGCGAAATTTACCGCCGGTTGACAGGCATCATGCGCCAGATGAATGCTCAGGTCATTATGGCCACCCACTCCGAAGAATTGATGAATGAGGCCGCCGGGCAGGAAGATACTTTAATTGCTTTTGTGGGCCGCCCGCATCGCATTAACGACCATAGCAGTCGCGCTCAGGTGGCCAAAGCCCTGCGCGATATTCCTTACCATGATTACTATAAAGCTCTGCAAACGGGCTGGATTTTATACCTGGAAGGGCGTTCTGATTTAATCATTCTACAAAAATTAGCCCGGACTCTGCATCATCCAGGTGCCGACTATTTAGAGCGCGTCTTTGTATATGAGGTCAAAAATCAGCCGGCCAAAGCCCGCGATCATTTTTATGCCCTGCGCGAAGCCAAATCTGATTTGCAGGGGCTGGCGCTCTTTGATCGTCTGAAGCTGAACCCGACCGAGGAGCCGTTACGGTTGCTCACCTGGCGTAAGCGTGAAATCGAAATTTACCTGTGCCAGTACACCACGTTGCTGGCCTACGCCACTGCCGAAGCCGATCCTGACCGGCAGGCCCGGCAGCAGGCGGCCATGGAAAAAGCTGTGCAGGATGTGAGCAGCGCGCTGGAAATCCTGGGCAAACCTTCGCCCTGGTCGGCGGATATTAAAGCCAGCGATGAGGTGCTTATTCCCATCTTCAAGAAATATTTTGCCAGCCTGGGCCAGCCTAACATGATGCAGCATAAAGCAGATTTTGCCCTGCTGATTCCCTTTATTACCCCGGACAGCCTTGATCCTGAAGTGGTGGAGAAACTGAATGCCATCCTGGATGTGGCACAGCAGGCCCGCCCCGGTGAAAGCCATCACCCGTGACTCCAGCTCCAGCCCCAGCCCCAACCCCACCCGCGCCCCTGATTTCGGTGGTGCTGCCCACCTACAACGGTGCCACGTACCTGGCACAGTCCATCGAAAGCGTGCTGGCGCAAACGCACACCGCGCTGGAACTGCTGATCGTGGATGACTGCTCCACCGACAGCACCCCGGCCATCATCGACCGCTATGCCGCGCAGGACAGCCGCCTCCGCCCGCTGCGCCACACCGTGAACAAAAAGCTGCCGGGGGCGCTGAATACGGGCTTTGCGGCCGCGCAGGGGGACTTTTTCACCTGGACTTCGGACGATAACCTGTACCGGCCGGCGGCGCTGGCCACGCTGCTGGCGGCCCTCCAGGCACAGCCGGCCGCCGGCGTGGTCTATGCGGATTACACGCTGATCGACGGGCAGGGGCGGCCGCTGCGCCGGGTGCGCGTTGCGCCGCCGGCCGCGATTGTGTACAAGGCGGTGGTGGGGGCGTGCTTTCTGTACCGGCGCGAGCTGCATGTGGCGCTGAACGGCTACGATGAAACGCTGTTCCTGGCGGAAGATTATGATTTCTGGCTGCGGGCGGCGCTGCGGGGGCCGCTGCTGCCGCTGCCGGAGGATTTATACCTGTACCGGATGCATGAAGGCTCGCTGACGGAACAAAAACGTCAGCAGGTGCTGGCCCGGCGCGAAGCGGTGCTGCTGCGCCATGTGCCCCGCTTCCAGCACGCCCGCCCGCACGATCTGGCGCTGGCGTATATGCACCTGGCCGGGCTGGCCCGGGCCCGGGGTGATGCCGCCGCGGCCCGGGCCCGCTGGCGCACCGCCGCCGGCTATGCCCCCTGGCTCACCGGGCGGCGCTGGCTGAAGGAAACGCTGCTGCCGCCACCGCTGCGGGCCGCCCTGGAGGGGGTGTATGCCCGCCTGCGCGGCCCCGGCACCCCCTGACCCCGACCCCGCCCCCGCCCCGCCGCTATTCGCCGGCGGTGGCTTCGGCCGCCGTCGCCGATTGTGGCGCAGAGTCACCGTCACGGTCGAAGCGCATCACCTTGTAAAATTCGGCGTAGCGCACGCCCACCTGCTGCCCGCCGTCATCATTGGCCTGTTTGATCCACGCCAGCGCCCCGTTTTCGGCCGCCGCGCCCGCGCCAATCTGCGACACGTGGCAGCGCAGGGCGGCCAGCTTCAGGTCGATGGTGGCGGTAATATCCACGTAGTGCGTATTGTGGACGGACAGCGTCAGCCACAGCTCGCGCACATGGTGCGGCGCATAGCCTGCATCCAGCAGTTCCGGGAAGGCCGGGCGCGTTTCGGCGGAGGGGAACACGGCATACAGGCTGGCTTCGCCGGCCGCGCGGTGATCCGGGTGGTTGATGTAGCCATCGCCAAAATAGACGGTGGTGGGGTCCTGGCACACCACCCGATCCGGCCGCACCTGGCGAATGATCTGCGTCAGATGGCGGCGCAGTTCCAGCGTCGGCTGGAGCATGGCATCCGGGTAGCCCAGGAAGTGCACCTCCGGCACCCCCACCACGGCCGCCGCGGCGATCTGCTCCTGCCGGCGGCGTTCCACCAGGTCAGCCCGGCGGATGTCTGGCTCATTGCTGCCCGCGCCGCCATCGGTGACGATGACATAGACCACGCGGGCCCCTTCCTGCACCCAGCGGGCCACGCTGCCGGCCACGCCAAATTCAATATCATCATGATGCGCGACGATGACCAGGATGGTGCAGGGCGCGGTGAGTGGTTCGGCCGCTTTGTACGGCAGTGGTGGTGTCGTCATGGTGCTGATGGCCCCTGTGCAATCTAAACATTTATCCAGACGCAGCGGCGCGCCGTTTTTGTACCCCCTGCACAGCCGGCCGCGGCCATCTTTTTACCATTTATTTAAAATCTACAAAATCGTGGTATAACATGCTGTGATACAGTTGAATGAGGTCATACACCAGGGTTGCCAGCCGGCCCCGGTCGGCCGGGCACCGTCACCATGATCGATGGGAGATTACAGCTTCAATGAATATTCTTATTATTGGCGGAACGCGCAATATGGGCCACGCCCTCACGCTGCAACTGCTGGCGGAAGGGCACCAGGTAACGCTGCTCAACCGGGGGATGGGCGAAGACAGCCTGCCGGAAGGCATCGCCCGGCTGCGGGCTGACCGTACCGATGCCCGCCAGATGCAGCGGGCGCTGCTGGCCAAAACGTTTGATGCCGTGGTCGATTTTGTGGTCTTTAATGAGCGCGAAGCCAGCATGATTGCGGAACTGCTGCGCGGCAGCACCGGGCATTACATCTTCATCAGCACCGGCCAGGTGTACCTGGTGCGCGAAAATACCACCCGCCCCTTCACCGAAGACCAGTATGCCGGGCGGGTGATGCCCGCCCCCAAAGAAAACACCTACGCTTACGAAGAATGGCGCTATGGCATGGACAAACGCGCCGCCGAAGAGGTGTTCCAGCAGGCCCATGCCCGCCACGGCTTCCCGTTTACCTCGCTGCGCCTGCCCATGGTCAACAGCGAGCGCGATCCCTTCAAACGGCTCTACAGCTACATCCTGCGGCTGAAGGACGGCGGGCCCATCCTCATCCCGGAAACGCCCGATCACCCGCTGCGGCACATTTACAGCGGCGATGTGGTGCAGGCCGTGCTGCGCCTGCTGCACAGCGGGCCCGGCCGCGGCCGCGCCTACAACATCTCGCAGGAGGAAACCGTGCGCCTGGAAGACTTCCTGGGCCTGCTTGGTGAACTGCTGCACGTGGAGCCGAAAATTCGCCGGTTTAAACACAGTGAGCTGGAAGCCAACGGCTTTTTACCCTACTGCTCGCCCTTCAGTGAACGCTGGATGAGCGAACTGGCCAATGACCTGAGCAGGCAGGAACTGGGAATGCACTATACGCCGCTGGCGGAGTACCTGGCGCGGCTGGTGACGCACTACGAAACCACCCGCCCGGCGGTGCCGGTGGGCTACCGGCGGCGCAATGCCGAATTGCAATATGCCGCCATGAACCCGGAACCGGCCCAGGGCTAATGCACAATCACAGAGGAGCAGGCAGCACCATGACACATGACCTGAACCACGATGACCACGCCATGGCCGCCTGGCTGCGCCAGGCGCGTACCATCGCCGTCGTCGGCCATTCAGATAACCCGGAACGCACCAGTTACCAGATCGCGCAGTTTTTGCGCCGCGCCGGTTACACCGTGTACGCGGTGAACCCGGCCGTCACCCATATTGAGGGCGTGCCCACCTGCGCCAGCGTGCAGGCGGTGCCGGAAAAAGTGGATATTGTGAACGTGTTCCGCCGCAGCGAACACCTGGCCGCCGTGGTGGAAGATGCCATCGCCGCCGGGGCCGGGGCGGTGTGGACGCAGCTTGACGTGATCGACGAGGCCGCCCGGCAGCGGGCGCTGGCGGCCGGACTGGCGGTGGCCATGGATCGCTGCATCAAAGTGGAATATGTGCGCCTGGGCGTGCAGCGGGAGGGCGTATGACGCGGCGGCGGCTGTTCCTGCTGGCGCTGCTGCTGCTGGCCGCCGGCGGGATGAGCATATATCTGCTGACCGGCAGCCTGCGGTCGGCCCCGCTGACCATCGGCAGCGGCACGCCGGGGCGTGACCTGGCGCTTATGTCGGATCGGGATGGTTCGTGGGATATTTTCCTGCTGGCGGGCGATGGCACCCTCACCGCGCTCACCCCGGACGACGCGGCGCACGATTATTTCCCGTCGTGGGCGCTGGACGGCGGCCAGATCAATTTTCTCTCCAACCGGCTGAACCCGGCCGAACTGGGCCCCTCGCAGGTGAACGCCGACGGCAGCAATTTGCAAAATCTGGACGTGCTGAGCGCGGTGATGTCGCTGGCCATGTCGCGCCGGTTTGACTGGGATCCGGCCTGGTCGCCGGAGGGGGGGCGGCTGCTGTGGTCTTCTTTGCGCGATCTTAACCTGGAATTGTACCTGATCGACCTGAGCCAGCCGTTTGACATCGCCAGCGCCACCCGCCTCACCGACAGCGGGGCCCGCGACTGGTTCGCGGCCTGGTCGCCGGATGGCACGCGCATCACCCGCGCCGCCGATACCGCCGGCAACGAAGACCTGTACCTGTATGACCTGGCCAGCGGCCGCGATACCCGCCTGACGGACAGCCCGTGGGATGATCTGCGGGCGGCATGGGCGCTGGATGGCAGCGACCTGCTGTATATTGCCGACGAAAATGATGCCCTGCTGCGCGGCCAGATCACCCTGTACCGGATGCAGCCGGATGGCAGCGACCGTCGCCCGGCCGGGGATACGCCGTTTACCGGCGGCGCGGTGTGGTCGCCGGATGGCCGGCAGGTGGCGTATATGGACAATGCCGGCGGCGAATGGCAGATCATCGTGATGGATGTGGACGGCAGCAACCGGCGGCGCGTCACCCCGCCGGGGGCCAATTATCTGTACCCGGTGTGGCGGCCGTGATTAGCGGCGGCGGCGCAGCGCGGGCAGCAGCAGCAGCAGCGCCGCCAGCACCAGCACCACCGGGGCCGCGGTGGCGAACAGCGCCAGCAGCGTCGCATCCACCAGCCCGGCCAGCACGCTGAGCAGGGCCAGCCCGCCGCTGATGCCGGCCAGGCCAATGAGCGCCAGCCGGCCGCTGCGTGGCACCGTCAGCAGCGCTGTGAGCACCACCGCCACCCCGGCCGCCACGATGAGCGCGGGCAGCACCAGCGGGCTGCTGTGCAGCACGATCAGCACCGCGCCCCCGGCCACCAGCAGCGCCCCCATCAAAAAACTGCCGCGCAGCCAGCGCCCGCCGGTCAGCCAGTGGGCCAGCAGCATGATGCCCGCGCCGCACAGGGCCAGCCCGGCCTGCTGCGCCGGCGGCAAAATCACCCCGGTGATGAACAGATAGGCCAGCCAGCCCCCCGTGACCATGAGCAGCACCGCCGGAATGACGGAAGCCGCCTGGCCGCGCTGGAGCGTCACCGGCGGCGGGCGCAGGAAGGGCGCAGCGTCAAAAACGGGCGCGGCCGGCAGGGCCACCCCGGCGGCCGCCGCGGCATCTGGCTCCGGCAGGGCGAATGCTTCATCCACCGCTGCGTCGACCGCCGTCGCCCCGGCGATTTCGTCCGGCACGGGGTCGGCCGCGGGGGGCGGCGGGGCCGGCTGCGCCAGATCGCGCAGGGCGGCCAGCGCGGCATCAATATCCACATCGCCGGGGGCGGTCACGTCGTCCAGGAAGACGGGCATTTCCTCCGGCGGCAAATCCAGCAGCAGCGCCGGCAGCGCATCCTCCGCGGCCGGCGGCAGCGCCTCCAGGTCGGCGGGGGTGGGGTCTGGGTTGGGGTTGGGGGCGGGTGAAACCCGGTTCAGGTCATCGGTCATGCGTCTATTGTGCTGTGTTCTGCCCGAAAGCGCAACACCGGCCCCGGCCCGCCCCCGCTTTACAGCGTCTGCCGTTCCGCCTTAAACTGCGTTTCGTACAGGGTGGCGTATAAGCCCCCCTGCGCCAGTAGTTCAGCATGGCGGCCCTGTTCCACAATGACTCCGCGATCCAGCACCAGCAGCCGGTCAGCGGCCATGACGGTGCTCAGGCGGTGGGCGATGACGATGCTGGTGCGCCCCTGCATCACCTTCGCCAGCGCCTCCTGAATGAGCGCCTCGGACTGGCTGTCCAGGCTGCTGGTGGCTTCGTCCAGCACCAGGATACGCGGGTCTTTGAGGATGACGCGGGCCAGCGCCAGGCGCTGTTTTTCGCCGCCGCTCAGGCGGTAGCCGCGTTCCCCCACCACCGTATCATAGCCATCGGGCAGGCCGGCGATAAAATCGTGGATGTTGGCGGCGCGGCAGGCGGCTTCCAGTTCCGCCGGCGTGGCTGCCTGGCGGGCGTACAGCAAATTCTGGCGGATCGTATCGTGAAACAGATACGTCTCCTGCGTCACCATGCCGATATTCTGCGCCAGCGTGGCCAGCGACAGCTCGCGCAGGTCGTGCCCGTCCAGGGTGATGCGCCCGGCGGTGGGGTCATACAGCCGCGGGATGAGATAGGTGAGGGTGGTTTTGCCCGCGCCGCTGGGCCCCACCAGCGCCACCAGTTCGCCCGGCTGAAGGCTGAAGGTGATGCCCTGCAGGGCCTGCTCCCGCGCCTGGCTGCGGGCCGGGGCGGCGGTGCTGCCTTCGCCGGAGAGCGTCAGCTCCTGCTCATCATCCCAGCGTTCCGGCTGGCTGAGCAGGCCGCCGCCGCTGTCGTAGCGGAAGTGTACGTCCTGAAACGCCACCGCCCCGCGCACCGCGTCCAGGTGGCGGGCGGCCGCGGGTTCGGCGATGTCGTGCGGCAGGTCAATAATTTCAAACACGCGCTCAAAACTGACCACCGACGTGGCAAAATCCACCGGGGCATTGGTCAGCGCCTGAAGGGGGCCGTAAAGCTGCGTGAGGTAGGTGCCAAAAGCGACGATGGTACCCACGGTGAATGCGCCGCTGAGGACGAGATGCCCGCCGATCCAGTACACCAGCGCGGTACCCACCACGCTCACCAGGCCGATGAGCCGGAAGAACTGCGCCCCCATGACGGCCCGCTGAATGCCGGCTTCGCGCACGCTGCCGGCCCGCTGTTCAAAGCGGGCGACTTCGCTGCCGGTGCGGCCGAACAATTTCACCAGCAGCGCCCCGCTGATGTTGAGCGTTTCGGTCATCATGGCGTTCATTTGCGCGTCGTTTTGCATTTGCGTGCGGGCGATCTCGCGCAGGCGGCTGCCCAGGCGGCGGGCAATGATGATGAAGAAGGGCAGCACCAGCACCCCCAGGATGGTCAGCCGCCACTCCATCGACAGCATCACCAGCAGGATGGCAATCACCGTCACGATGTTGGTGATGATGGTGACGATGGTATTGCTGATGGCGTTCTGCGCCCCGATGACATCGTTATTCAGCCGGCTGATGAGTTCGCCGGTGCGCGTGCCGGTGAAGAAGCGCAGCGACATCTTTTGCAGGTGGGCATACAGCGCCACCCGCAGATCGTAAATGACCCCTTCGCCAATGCGGGCGTTGATGCGCCGCTGGAAAACGCCAATGGTGCCGTTAATCACCGGAATGGCGATGAGGCCGGCCGCCAGCCAGTTCAGCCGTGCCGGGTCGCCGGGGGGTTGCAGCGCATGGTCGATCAAATCCCGGAAGATTAACGGGGTGAGCAGACCCAGGCCGGTGGTGACGAGGATCATGAACAGCATGAGGATAATATCGCGGGTGTAGGGGCGGGCGTAGGTGCTCACCCGCCACAGCAGCGCCCGGTTGAACAGCCCGCGTTTTTTCTGTGCTTCCGGGTCGCTCCAGATGTAGCTCATCCAGTTGCCCCCGCCGCCACCATGAAACATAGCGCTTTTCTCCCCGTGTGATAGAACTGCGGGCCAGCATAACACGGGCCGCGCCGGTCGGCTACTCTACCAGCGGGCAGGTGGCGCGGGAGGGGGCGCTAATTGCCGCTGTCGCGGATGATGAGTTCGTCAAAATCGGCGGTGGTGCCCTCACCGACGCTCAGGGACAGGGTGCCGCCCAGTTTTTCGGCATTTTCGATGAAGGTGACGAACTGCCCGTTGACGAAAAAGGCCAGCTTATCGCGGTAGGACAGCGCCCGCATATCCACCCATTCGGGCAGGGCGGCGGCATCGGTATTGGGGAGGCCGCCCTCCTAAAACACCTCGCGGCGGGTGGCGCTCTGGTAATCAATGAGCAGGCTGAACGCGCCGGCGGCATCTTTTTGCAAACACAGCCGGTAGCCCTGCACGTCTGCGCCGGCGGTGGTGAGGGTGCTGCGAATGCCCAGGCAGGCGCTGCCGGCGCTCAGCAGGCGCGTTTGCACGGTGATATACAGGTTGGTGGCATCGCTGAAGTCATTACGATCCTCGCCGTCCCCGAACATCCGCACGCCGACGCGATCACTGAACAGCCGCCAGGTGGGGCCGCCCAGGTTGACCAGGCGTAAAAAGTAGCGGTTGGTGTCGCTGGCGGGGTCTTCGGTGAAGACCCCCATGGCCTCCTCGCCGTCCAGCCACCAGGCGCGGGTAATGTCTGCCCCGCGAAAGGTTTCGTCCAGGTCGCTGCGCAGGCGGCGGAAAGGCCGATCCAGCACCTGCTGCTGAATATCAAAGGCGAAGTTTGCGCCGGTGCTGCGCTCGGTGGTGGCCAGCGTCAGCAGGCAGTCATCCACCCGCAAAATATCGTTCTCCTGCGGCGCGACGAAGCGAATGCTGCCGGCCGGCGGCAGGCTGTCGAAGGTTTCGCTGATGAGGTTTGCGCCGTTGTAGAAAAATTCCAGCCGGTTGCCCAGCAGCAGCACGTAAAAATCGTCCCAGCGGTTACGGCCGTACAGGTTGCGGAACTGCCGCGTGAAGACCGGCGTACCGGCTTCATCCAGATAATCCAGCGTCATGTTGCCGGCGAAGAAATCGAAGCGCAGGGTGCCATTGGCGCTGTCGCGCAGGTACAGCTCATGGCCGCCGGCGGAGTTCATCAGGCGGCAGCGCAGTTCATAATCCTGCACCTCGCCGGTGAGGGGCGCGGCCTCGCTGATGCCCTCCAGGCGCAAATACTGGTTGTTGTTATTTTCGCGCTGGACGAACACTTTTTGGACGCTGCTGCCGCGCCAGGTGGCCGGGACGAGGCCGGCTTCAAAATGCTCGCTGATGCCTTCGGCCCGCTGGATTACGATGTCGTCGAAGCGGATGGGGTTAAAATTATTCTGCGTCTGGAACAGGATGCGCCCCGCGCCAAGCTGCGGCTGGTTCGTATCCTCCACATTGATTACCTGGCGATTGTTGAGGTAAACGGTGGTGCGCCGGCCTTCCACCCACACGGTGAGGGAATGCCACTCGTTCAACTGCACCGGCACGCTGGCGTTGCCCAGGCGCACCTCGCGGGAACGGTCAGAGATGGGGCTGTTGCCGGCTTCGCGGCTGCGGCGCAAATTGAGCACGCCGGCGGTCATCTCCAGCACTTCGTAACCCACATTTTCATCATAACGAAAGACCACGCGCACCCCTTCGCGTGCGCCCAGGTTCACGCGCATATTCAGCACAAAATCCGGCGTATTCAGCCATTCCGGCAGGTCACGGCCCAGCAGGATAAACGGCTCGCTGATGCTGCCCTGGCCCACCAGGACGTTCTGGCCGCCTTCATTCACGCGCTGCCAGGACTGCGGCAAAAAGTCGGAGCCGTCCAGCGCGTCCGGCTGCTCAAAATTGACGGCATAGGGCAGCAGGCCGCGCGGCAGCGGCGTGGGGGTGAGCGTGGCGGTGGCGGTAAAGGTCGCCGTGGGGGTGAGGGTGGGCGTACTGCTGGGCGTGCTGGTGGCGGTGGGCGTGGTGGTGGCCGTGGGCGTGGCGGTGGCGGTGAAGGTGGGCGTAAAGGTCGCCGTGGGCGAAGGCGTAAAGGTGGCGGTGGCCGTGGGCGTGAACGAGGGTGTGAAAGTGGGCGTGGCGCTGGCCGTCACGGTGGCGGTGGGCGTAAAGGTGGGTGTGCTGGTGGCCGTGGCGGTCGCGGTGGCGGTGGCGGTCGGCGTGCTGGTGGCCGTGGGCGTGCTGGTGGCGGTGGCGGTGGGCGTGGGCGTAAACGTCGCGGTCAGCGTGGGGGCCTGCGCCACGGCCACCACTTCCAGATCGCCCAGGATTTCGGCGCTGGTGGCCGAGCGCAGCGCCCAGCCCAGGCTGCCATCCAGCAGCAGCACCTGGAACCAGCGGCCATCGGCGCTGATGCCGGTGATCTCCAGTTCATCGCCGCCGGCCAGCGCCGCCACCACCGGGAAAGTGGCCCCCGGCCCCAGGCGCACTTCCAGATCACGCCGGGCGGCAAAAATGGGCGTGGCCGGGGTGGGCGGCAGCGGGACGGGCGACGCGGTGCCGGTCGCAGTCGGGGGAACGGTGGTCGTCACGGTCGGGGTGACGGTAGCGCGGGCGGTACGGGTGATCGTCGCCGGGGTGATGACCGAAGACCGCGGCGCGGTGGCGGTCACAGGGGCAGTTAGAGTCGTGGTTGCGCCGGCGGTGACGGTGGCGGTGGCACTGGCGACCTCCGCCACGACTTCGGTGGCGGCCGCCGTGGCTTCGGCGGGGGTCACGGTGGCGACGGTGGCCGGCGGCGCGGTGGGCGTGGGCGTGGACGTGGGGCCGGTACCGCCGCCGGAGAGCAGCAGACCGCCCCCCGCCAGGGCCAGCACCAGCAGCGCCACAGCCCCGATGATCCACGGCGTGCGGGACGCGGGCTGCGCCGGGGTGATGGCCGTGGTCGTGCCGGCCGCCGGGGCCGGAATGGGGGCCGGGGTCACGCCCGGCACCGGAGTCGCCGGGGCCGTGGGTGCATCCACCGGGCCGGCGCTGCGCTGCGCCTCAAAGCGGGCCATCAGCGTGTTAATTTCGTCTTCGCGGGCGGCGCGGCGTTCCTGGGTGCGCTGGAGCGCCGCCAGGGCCGCGGTTTGCAACTGCTGCGGCGCGGCATTGACGGCCGCACTGCCGGCCAGCGCGGCCAGCGCTTCCGCCAGTTTGCCGGCGCTGCTGTAACGCCCGTCGGCGGTTTTGGCCAGCGCCGTCTGGATGATTTCATCAAATTCTTCCGGCAGATCGGGGTTTTCGGTGAGGGCGGAGGGGATGGGATTTTGCAGATGTTTGAGCAGGACGGCCATGGGCGTTTCGCCGGTGTAGGGGGCGCGGCCGGTGGCCATCTCATACACCATCACCCCCAGGGCATACACATCGGCGCGTTTGTCAATCGTCGCCAGCCCCATGCTCTGCTCCGGCGACATGTAGCCGGGCGTGCCCACGGTGAAGCCGGTTTGCGTCATGCCCTGCACATCGCTCACGCGAGCGATGCCAAAATCCGCCACGAAAGCGTTGCCATCAGGATCGACCATGATATTGGCCGGCTTCAGGTCGCGGTGGACCACGCCCTGGCGATGGGCATAATCCATCGCGGAACAGACGTGGCGCATTAAATGGGCGATTTCGCCCAGGGGCAGCCGGCCGCGTGCTTCCAGCACGTCTTTCAGCGTGCCGCCTTCCATATAGCGCATGATGATGTAGGGCGGGTCATGATCCGGGTTGTAATCGTACACCGGCACCAGGTGGGGGTGTTCCAGCCGCGAGATGAGGCGGGCTTCGCGCCGGAAGCGCTCAATGCCATCTTTATCCGTCGCCAGGGCGCGATGAATGATCTTGATGGCGACAAAGCGGCCGGTGGTGGGCTGAAAGGCGCGGTAGACCGTGGCCATGCCGCCTTTGCCCAGTTCTTCAATAATTTCGTACTGCCCGATGCGCGTGCCGATCATAACCGCGCCGCCCCTGCTGCTGTTAAGCCGGATAACGCCAGTATTGTAACATGCAGGGCCGGATTATGCCGCCGGCTGCAACCGTAACCGCAACCACAACCGTAACCGCGATCACCCGGCCGGCGGCCCCGGTTATTTAAAAATACGTCCGGTCGCGGAAGTGCTGCAATAAAATGCGGGCCCGGTTGGGCGTGCGGACGAAGGACTCGGTATTAAAGGGGTGTTCCAGAAAATCGGTGTAGCCGCTGACGGTGGTCAAATCCAGGGTATCCAGCCGGTTAAAGCCCATCGTCCAGTTTTCAAAACTGCGCTCCTGAATGGGCGTGCGGTAGACCGTCAGCACATTCTGGTGCCGCGGGTCCTGCTTAATGCGCTCATACAGCGGGTCAACCAGGGTTTCTTCGCCCTCCAGCGCCTGGATGAAGAAGCTATCGCGGTACAGCAGCATCCCGGTGATGTTCTTCGCGCCGTTGCGCTCACGGCACAGGTGCAGCAGGTCGCGCAGTTCGTCATCGGGCATCTTCTGTTTAGATACGCTTACGTAAACCAGCGCAATCAGTCCCATGTCGCATCCTTTCTTAGTATTTCAATCTGCGACAAGCATGGCGCAAAATGATCGGCCCTGTCAATAAGGAATTAACGGCCGACCATTGAGATTTTCTGACGTGACAGATGGCAAAAATTGGTGTATTCTGACAAAAAATACACCGTCTTGTTTATGGAGAAGCGACAATGACCCGTCAGTTTCCGGCTGAAATCTTCATCGGGCAGCGTGTTTTTTTACGTTTTGATCCCACGTCTTCCCCAATTATTTCGGAAGTCACCTGGCTGGATTTTGACAATGGTCTGGTGCATGTGCAGCCGGTGGGCTACACGCGGCAGCTTGCGGCCCGCCCGCGGGCGCTGACGGATTTACGCGGGCTGTACCTGCACTTTGAAAACGCGCAGTTCTTCTTTTCGGAAACGCCCGCCTGGCACTGAAACGATAGCCATCGGCCGGCCGCCGCCGGCCGGGTGGCTTAGCTGCTGTGCCGGAAGACGATAATATCGCCATTCTGCACGACGTAATCCTTGCTCTCCAGGCGCATTTTACCGACGGCTTTCACCGCTTTCTCGCTGCCTTCGGCGATCAGCACCCCGTAGGGGATAATTTCGGCCCGGATGAAGCCCTGCTGAATATCGCCGTGAATGGCCCCGGCCGCTTCATAGGCGGTGGCCCCCTGCGGGATCGTCCAGGCGCGGACTTCTTTTTCGCCCGCCGTGAGGAAGGAATGAATGCCCACCAGCTCATAGGACAGGGCGATCACCCGCGCGGCGCTCAGTTCGGTCACGCCGTATTCTTCCATGAACAGCGCGGCATCCTCCGGCGCAAGCTGCGCCAGTTCCGCTTCCAGCGCCGCCCGCAGGCCGATGTGCTGCGCGTGGCGATAGCTGTAGTGGACGGTGGTATCCTCCGGGCGCACGTCGTCGCCCTGGTTGAGGATGATGAGCACCGGCTTCAGCGACAGAAAGCCGAAGCCACCAAGCTGGCGTTTTTGCTCCGGGGCGATCTCCAGGTCGCGCAGCGGCTTGTCCTGCTCCAGGTGCGCTTTGATGCGCTCCAGCAGCGGCAGTTCATCCTCCAGCGCGGTGCCGGCCCGTTTGCCCTTGATGCGTAACTCGTTCTGCACCTTCTCCAGGCGCTTCTCCACCGCGATCAGGTCCATCAGCAGGAACTCGCCATCCAGCAGTTCCAGGTCGCGCTGCGGGTTGATGGTTTCGTAGGGGTGCGGCACGGTATCGCTGCGGAAGGCCCGCACCACATGCACGAAGCCATCCACCTGGGCCAGTTCGTTGCGGAACTGCCCGCCCAGGCCGCCCTCGCCAATGCCCTTATCCAGCCCGCCGATGTCGCTGTAGGTGATGGTGGCGAAAACTTTTTTCTTCGCCGTGTACATTTTTTCCAGCACGTCCAGGCGCGGGTCGGGCACATTGACCACCGCCGTATTGACGTGAAAGCTCTTGCCGCCCACGGCGCTGGTTTCGTAATTGCCGCCGGTGAGGGCGTTAAAGAGGGTGGTTTTCCCGCTGTTGGGGAGTCCGATGATGCCAAGTCTCATGCGCGTATCCTGCTGAATCGTCATCTGCACAACATGCAGATTGTAAGCGCAAAGCGCCGGCCTGTTAAGCGGCGATCCGGCGGCCCGGTCGCCGATACCTTTTTTGGGGGCGCGGGGGTATCATCAACGGGGCAGGTTTCGCCTGAAGCACACAGGAGCACAGGGACAATGGATTTGTTTGAATATCAGGGCAAGCAGTATTTTGCCCGGCACGGGATCGCCATTTCGCCGGGCGCGGTGGCGGACACCGTGGCGGCGGCCGTCAGCGCGGCCGACCAGGTGGGCTACCCGGTGGTGGTGAAGGCGCAGGTGCAGGTGGGCGGGCGCGGCAAGGCCGGCGGCATTAAACTGGCCCACACCGCCGACGAGGTGCGCTTTCATGCCGGCAACATCCTGGGCATGGACATTAAAGGGCATGTGGTGCGCCGCCTGTGGATCGAAAAAGCCTCCGATATTAAAAAAGAATACTATGCTTCCTTTACGCTGGATCGCAGCGCCCGCCAGCACCTGGGGATGCTCTCGGCCCAGGGGGGGGTGGATATTGAAGAAGTCGCGGCGACCAACCCGGCCGCCATCGCCCTGCTGCATGTAGACCCGCACACCGGGCTGAGCGAAGCCGCCGTGCGCGACTGGGTGGCCCGGGCCGCGCTGGATGCCGAAGCGGTGGAAGGCGCGGTGGACATCCTGCAAAAACTGTACGCCTGCTACGTGAACGGCGATGCCTCCCTGGCCGAAATTAACCCCCTCATCCTCACCCCGGCGCATGAAGTGCGGGCGCTGGATGCCAAAGTATCGCTGGATGAAGCGGCGCTCTTCCGCCACCCGGAATGGGCGGAATTCACCGGGCTGGAATCGCTGGATGAGCGCGAGCGCGAAGCGGCCGAAAAAGACCTGCAATATGTGGGGCTGGCCGGCAGCGTGGGCATCATCGCCAATGGCGCGGGGCTGGCCATGAGCACGGTCGATATTGTTACCCAGGTGGGCGGCGCACCGGCCAACTTCCTGGATATTGGCGGCGGGGCCAATGCTGACCGCATGGTGGACGCGCTGACGGTCATCAACGATGACCCGGCCGTGAAAGCCATCTTCATCAACATCTTTGGCGGCATCACCCGCTGCGACGAAGTGGCCCGCGGCATCGTGGAAGCCGGCCGGCGTGTCACCCTGCGGGCCCCGCTGGTGGTGCGGCTGGATGGCACCAACGCCGTCGAAGGCCGCGCCATCCTCACCGCCAACGAATCGGACCGGCTGCTGATGAAGCCGGATATGCTGACGGCCGCGCAAACCGCCGTCGCCCTCGCCGCCCGCGGCTAACAGGAGAAACCCACTATGGCTATTTTTGCCGATGCAAATACCCGCGTCGTCGTGCAGGGGCTGACGGGCAAACAGGGGCAGTTCTACGGGCTGCGTAACCGCGCCTACGGGACGCAGGTGGTAGCCGGCACCAACCCCAAAAAGGCCGGCACCGATGTCGAAGGCGTGCCCATTTACGCCACCGTGAAAGACGCGGTGGAGCAGGCCGGGGCCAATACCTCGTTCATCATTGTGCCCGCGGCCGTCGCCGCCGATTCCATCCTGGAGGCGGCCCAGGGCGGCGTGAGCCTCATCGTGTGTGTGACGGAACACATCCCCGCGCATGACCAGGCCCGCGTGTACAACCGCCTGCGCGATGAGTTTCCGCACACACGGCTCATCGGCCCCAACTGTGCCGGCATCATCACGCCGGGGGTGTGCAACATTGGCTTTCACCCCACCGAAGTCGCCCGGCCCGGCGGCCCCGTGGGCGTGGTCAGCCGGTCGGGCACGCTGGCCTATCAATCGCTGTACGAGCTGACGGTGAAAGGCATCGGCCAGACCACCTGTGTGGGCATCGGCGGCGACCCGGTGCCGGGCACGAACTTCATCGACTGCCTGGCCGCCTTCGACAAAGACCCGGAGACGCGGGCTATCGTGCTCATCGGTGAAATTGGCGGTTCGGCGGAAGAAGAAGCGGCGGAGTACATCATCCGCGCGGGCATTAAGAAGCCGGTGGTGGCCTACATCGCCGGGGTGACGGCCCCGCCCGGCAAGAAGATGGGTCACGCCGGGGCCATCATCTCCGGCGGCAAAGGCACGGCGGCGGCCAAAATGGCCGCGCTGACGGCCGCCGGGGCACGGGTGGCGCAAAACCCCACCGAAATCGGCGGGCTGGTGGCCGCGGCCCTGGCCGACCTGGGATAGTCCCCCGCGCCGGGCCCGCGGGCCCGGTCGCCCGCGCCGGGTTTCCGGGGCTTTGTGGCCTTGCCCGCCATACCGTATAATCAGCCGTATAACGGGCGAAGCGCGGGGTACCAGAGCAGCTATGGCGGACGAACTCCTCGGCAAAACACTGGGCGGCTACGAAATTCAGCGGCTGCTGGGCCAGGGTGGTATGGCGAAGGTCTATCTGGCCCGCCAGCAGTCGATGAATCGCCAGGTTGCGCTGAAGGTGCTGCCGCGCCAGTACCTGAACGATGATACCTACCTCCAGCGCTTTGAGCGTGAAGTCCGCATCGTCAGCCAGCTTGAACACCGCCATATTGTGCCGGTGTACGATTACGGCGAGTATGAGGGCCTGCCCTACATCGTCATGCGCTACATGCCGGCCGGCTCGGTGGATGACCTGCTGCGCGGCGGGGCGCTGCCGCCGGAGCGCCTGCTGCACATCCTGGCGCAGGTGGCCCCGGCGCTGGATTATGCCCACAGCCGCGAGGTGCTGCACCGCGACCTGAAGCCCAGTAATGTACTGATGGACGACGATGGCGGCGCGTTCATCACCGATTTTGGCATCGCCCGGCTGACCGATGGCCAGGGCGCGAACATCACCACCCAGGGCGTGGTGGGCACCCCCAGTTATATGTCCCCGGAGCAGGCCCAGGGCCGCCCGCTGGACGGCCGCAGCGATCTGTACAGCCTGGGGGTGATGCTGTTCGAGATGGCCACCGGCCGCCGCCCCTTTGAAAATGACACGCCCTACAGCATCGCCGTGATGCAGGTGACGACTCCGCCGCCCTCGCCGCGCGTCTATAATCCGCGCGTCAGCCTGCCGCTGGAACAGGTGATTTTGAAGGCGCTGCGTAAACAGCCCGCGGAACGCTATCAATCCGCCGGCGACCTGCTGGACGCGCTGAAGCAGGCCATTGAGCGCCCGCTGTCCCAGGATACCGAGCCGAACATCAAAAAACCGTCGCCGCCGATGATCGTGCAGGCGCAGCCGGTCATCATCCAGGCCGCCCCCGCGCAGCCGGTGCAGCCGCTGCAAAGTGCCGTCCAGCCTGCGCCGGTGCGGGCCCCCCAGGTGTACCAGACCTCGGCGCAGCGCATGACCCCGCTGCCCTCGGTGGCGCTGCCCTCCTACGGGCTGCGCTCGCGCATTCGCCAGAAACGCCAGAGCAGCCCGCTGTTCGCGCTGCTGCTCGGCGGCACGCTCGGCTGCGGCCTGCTGGTGATCCTGGGGATACTGGTGCTGGTGGGCCTCAGCGCGGCCGGGCTGCTGAACCCGATTACGGCCACCGCCACCGTGCGCGAAACCACCGTCTCGTCGCGCCTGGTGACTTTCACCCCGCCCCCCGGCGAAATCGTGCTGGCCACCCCCCGGCCCGACCAGAGCACCGCCCCGGTGAATTTAACCGCCGAAGCGCTGCGGGGTACCCTGGCCGCCCGGGCCACCAGCCCGGCCCAGGTATCGCCCACGCCCGCGCCGGTGAACGAAGCCACCGGCCTGGCCGGCGCTGCGCCGGTGCTGGGCAGCGGCCTGGCGGAGGTGCGCGGAACGCTCCTCTTTGCCGGTATGCGCCAGAGCGACAGCGGCACCTCCTTTGAAATCGTGCGGCTGGACCTGGCCACCTGGCAGGAAACCCGGCTGACGCAGCACCCCGCCGACGACAGCTACCCGCTGGCTTCGCCGGATGGCCAGTGGATCGCGTTTCAATCCGAGCGCGATGGCGATTTTGAGATTTTCATCATGGATGTCACCGGCGGCCGCGTGACCCAGGTGACGGACAACAATTATGTTGACCGGCTGCCGGCCTGGTCGCCGGATGGTGAGTGGCTCATTTTTTCGTCCGATGTGCGCGAAGATGGCAATTTTGACCTGTACCGGGTGCAGCGCGATGGCCGCAACTATCAGCCGGTGTACAGCAGCGCCAGCCGCAAAAGCCACCCGCGCTACAGCCCGGATGGCCGCTATGTGGTCTTTACCGACGGCGCAGCCAATGATTCGGCCACCTGGGAGATTATGCTGCTGGAGACGCAAACCGGCGCGGTGCGGGCGCTGACGGACAACAACCGCCGCGATGCGTCGCCGCTGTTCAGCCCGGATGGCCGCAGCATCCTGTACATCACCCAGGTGAACAGCTCCAACGCCATCGCCGTGATGAACATTGACGGCACCGAAGCCCGTATTCTGTACAACAGCAGCGGCAGCGACTGGGCCGCCAGTTACAGCCCGGACGGCCGATTTATCGCGTTTTCGTCCAACCTCACCGGCGCTGACCAGCTTTACCTGATGACGGCCGCCGGCACCGACGCGCAGCAGATCACCAGCACGCGCGGCGGCTATCCGTCGTGGCTGCCGGGGCAGTAACCCGGCTTCACGGGCTGCCGGTCAGCCCGGCGCTGTCTACCAGCCCTTCCACACCATCCGGCGTACAAACGCGCACCTGCGCCACCCCCGGCAGCGCCGCCTGCAAAAGCTGGAGCGAAGTCCGCTGCGGCAGCGAAGCCAGCACGCGCCCGGTGTCGTCACGCAGGGGCAAAAAGCCGCCGGCTTCGGTCTGCACGAACACCTGCCCGCGGCCGTCGGCCAGGCCGAACAGCAGGCGCTCATTGCAGTTCAGCGGGCGCACGAAGCGGTTTTGTGCCACCCAGGCCAGCAAATCCGGCGTTTGCGGAATAATCTGGATCAGCCGCAGGGTGTTATCCGGCGTATCATTCACCCCCAGCAGTATCGTGTTGCCATCGGCGGCCAGCGCCAGCGTTTTAATGCGAATGGCCCGCCCGCGCTCGCTGGTGATGGCCACCCGGCGCAGTTCGATGCTGCTATCGACATCCCACACGCGCACGGTGCCATCCGCCGAGCCAGACACAATATCGTGCGAGCCAGGCACGAAGGCCACGCCGTTGATGCCCTGGTCATGGCCGCCGAAGCGCCGCAGTTCGCGCCCGGTGGCCGTCTCCCACACGCGCACGGTGTTATCCGGGAAGCCGCCGCCGGAGAGGGCCTGTGTGCCATCATCGTTGAGGGCCACCGCCTGCACCGGGCCATTGTGGCCATCAAATTGTTGCAGGCTGGCCCCGCTGGCGGCATCCCACAGGATGAGCGTGGTATCGGTGGAGCCAGACAGGACGCGGCTGGCATCGCGGCTGAAGGCCAGCCCGCTGATGCCGCTGCGATGCCCGGTGAGGGTTCGCACCCGCGTGCCGGTGGCGGTCGCCCACAGTTGAATGCTGCTATCAGACGCGCCGCTGGCCAGCCACAGGCCATCCGGGCTGAAGGCCAGCGCCCGGATGAAGCCGCTGTGGGCCCCGGGCAGGGCCGCCGTCAGCGTAAAATCGCGCACCTGCCACAGGGCCAGCGTGCCGCTGTTGGTGCCGGCCGCCAGCCAGGTGCCCTCCGGGCTAAAGGCCACGCTGGAGAACAAACTGCTGTCGCTGTCCAGCCGCAGGCTGTGCAGCAGCGTGCCCGTTGCAAGCTGCCAGATGTTGACCACGCCGCCGCTGCTGCCCTCGCGGGCGCTGCCACCGACGACGGCCGCCAGGCGGGCATCCGGGCTGAGCGCCACGCCGCTGATGGTGGTCTCCGTCAGGCGCACCTGTTCCTGGCTGCCCTGAATATCCCAGATACGCAGGGTGTTGTTCACGGTGCCGGTATAGGCGCTGTGGCCGTCCGGGCTGATGGCGATGGCGGTGATGCTGGCATCAATTTCAAAGGTTTCAAGCTGCCGCCCGGTGAGGCTGTCCCACACGCGCAGGGCGTTATCCGTGCCGGCGGCGATAAATTGGGTGGTGCCGCTGATGAAAGCCAGCCCCACGACCCCGTTATCCAGCGCCACGAACTGCTGCACCAGCGAACCATCCTGGCTGTTCAGCAGCAGCATACTGCCATCGCTAAAGCCCGCCAGGATCAGCCGGCCGCTGTCGTTGAGCGCCAGGGCGGTGACGCGGGGGACGCTGCGGGCCGCGGCCAGCGGGGCGATGTCCCACAGGATGGCGCTGCCCGCCACCCGTTGCAGGCGGCCGTCACGGGTGCCCACGATGCTCACCTGGCCATCGCGGCTGACGGCCAGTTGCGTCAGGTCATCGGTGACGTTGGCCGGCAGGCGCTCGGCCCCGGCGAAAGCGACGGCGTTCACCCGCTGATTGTTATAGGTTTCCCAGCGCCGCACCGCCGCGCCGCTGGCCACGTCCCACAGGATAAAATTATCGCTGGCATCGCCGGAGGCGCTTAAAAGCTGCGTGCCATCCGGGCTGAGGGCGACATCGGTCACGCCGCCCACATGGCCATCAAAGCGCTGGACTTCGCTGCCGGTGCGGGCCTCCAGCAGGCGCACACCGCCATTCTGGAAGCCCACCGCCAGGCGCTGGCCGTCCGCCGAGACATCCAGCGCGGTCACGCGCCCGTCCACGGGCAGGCGCAGCCGCGTGCCGGTGTCAAAGGCGATGTCCGCCAGGGTGCGTTCGGCCTGGGGGGGCACCTCTGTGCCGCTGCTGGCGGCCACCACCAGCGCCAGCGCCAGATCAGGATTGCTATCATTCTGCGCCTGGATGGCGCTGCCGGCCACGGCCAGGCTGCGGGCGGCGGTTTCGTTGCGCTGCGCGATCTCGATCTGCTGTTCCAGCGAGTCGTTGGTATCGCTGATGAGCTGTTCGCGGCGGGCCAGTTCATTGTTGGTGGACTGGACGAAGATCACACCGATGAGGGCGGCCACGAACAGCAGCACGCTGGCCCAGATGGCGTAACGCTGCAACCGAAGCTGCCGCGTGAGCCGGTTTTGCTCCGCCAGGGCCCCGGCGGCGCGGGCGCTCAGGCTGGCTTCGATCAAGTCACGCTGCAACGGGGTAACTTCATTGTCCTCCTGCCAGATTTCGGCGCGGTTCAGCCGTTTGCCCGTCAGCAGGTAGGCACTGTCGCGGCGGCTGTTCTCCCAGTCGGCGGCAGCTTTACGCAGTTCGCTTTCATAGCGCAGGTCTTCCACGCTGGCGGCCACCCAGGCTTTGAAACGCTCCCACTCGCGGATGAGCGCCTCATGGCTCACTTCCAGCCAGGTGATGGGCTGCTCGCCGCCGGCATTCACGCTGCGGCTGGCGATGAGCAGGCGGGCCTCCGGCGCGGTCAGCCGGTCAACAATCGTCTGGATGTCGGCCGGCGCAACGCCGCGCAGCGTCATTTCGGATTGTGGCACGCGGCGGCGGGTGGCTTCGCCGGTTTCGCTCACTTCCACCAGGCGCAGCAGCACGCGCCGCAGAATGCCCTGGGTTGTTTCGTCGAACTGGCTGTAAATGTCTTCGGCGTGGCGGGCCAGCGCCTGGCGCACCCCGCCGATGGCCTCATAGGCGGCCAGCGTCAGCTTTGCGCCGTCGCGCCGTTCGTACAATTCCTTCAGGGCGTATTGCAGCAGCGGCAGCGACCCCGGCTGATTTTTCACATCCTCCAGGATTTTATCCACCAGGCCCGCTTCAAATTTTAAGCCGACGGCCGCGGCGGGCCCTTCAATCGCCCGCAGCAGGTTGGCGGTGGTCATCTCGGTGGCGATGAGCAGATGATCGCCCTCAAAGAGGGCGGCCAGCGCCGGGTGAGCGCTCAACTGGTTAAAAAAATCTGCCCGCATGGTGACGATGACGGTGGCGCGGCTGGCTTCCAGCCCGGTGGCGCTCAGCAGCGTTTCCAGGAATGGCTCGCGCTCGGTGCGGCCGGCGCGGGTGAAAATCTCCTCAAACTGATCGACCACCAGCACCAGGCGGGCGCTCTCCGGCAGGCCGGTGAGGGCGATGCGGATGACGTTCACAATGCCGCCATCGCTGCGCAGGGCCGCCAGGATGCTGGCCGGGGTGTGGGCTGCGTCGTGCTGCGCCAGCAGCGGGGCGATGCGCTGCGCCAGCGCTTCCAGCGGGGCGCTGCCGGGGGTGAAAATGACCACCGGGAACTGGTCGGCACCGGGGATGGCCCCGGCGCGTAACTGCGGGATGATGCCAGCGCGGACGAGCGAGCTTTTGCCGCTGCCGCTGGCCCCCACCACCGCCAGGAAGCGCGTCCGCCGCAGCCGCTGCAAGGCCCGCTGCGTTAAATCCTCCCGCCCGAAGAAGTAGGCCGCGTCGCGCTGCTGGAAGGCTTCCAGCCCCTTGAACGGGTTGACCAGCTTCGCCGGATCGTACACATCAAACGCGCCCAGTTTGCGCCCGCCGGGCAGGGCTTCCAGCAGTTCGGGCAGCGCTTTTTCGTAGCGCCCCTCAAAGCGAATGAACTGTACATCGGTCAGCCAGCTCAGCGCCGCGTGGGCCTGCAATTCTGCAAAGCATTCTTCCACCATCACCGGGTAAATGGGCTTGCCGGCGCTGCGGGTGGCCAGCAGTTCGCGCTGGCACCATTCGCTTTGCAGCATCCGCCGCGACAGGCACGCCACCAGGAATTCGGCGCGTTCCAGCCCGCGGTAAATTTCCTTCTCCCACAATTCACCCGCCTGGATCTGCCGCAGATCAATCCACACCTCCAGCCCGGCATCCCCCAGGTCACGGGCCAGGCGCTCGGCAAAGGCCTGATTGCTGCGCTGATAGGAGATAAAAAGGCGATTCATGCTGTTCCCCCCTGCCACCAGGCGTTATGGGGTGATGGATACCGGCGGGGCCCACACGGGCCCGGCCGCTGGCACCGGCGGGCATCACCCAAACTATAAACTTTCCTGATTCTGACTAAAATAAGCGTATCATAAACGGGAAAAAAGTATCATGGGTAAAGTTCGTTCGCTGGCACCGGAAAACTGCCCCCACTGCCAGGCTCCGCGCAGCCTGTTCGTGGACGTAGATCGCCGCCTGACCTGCCGCCTGTGCGGCTACAAAGTGCGCCCGCTGCGCTCCCTGCGCCCGCAAGCAGCCGCGCCGGAGGATGCCGCGCCGGAGGATGCCGCGCCCCTGTCGCCCGCGCCCATCTTTAAGCTGCGGCCCGTCCGCGCCGCGCCGGAAGACAGCGCCGCAGCCGCCGGCCGGGTGCCGCGCCGCCTGCCGACCATCATCACCGACGGCATCAGCCACAGTGAGCCGCTGAGCGCCTGGGCGCAGGCCAAATACAGCACCGGGCTGCAATATACCCGCCAGGGCGATTATGCGGCGGCCATCACGGCCTTTCGCCAGGCGCTGGATGAAGACCGCGATTTTGTGGACGCGCATTTATGGATCGCCCGGCTGACCGAAGACCCGGCCGTGCGGCGCGAACACCTGGGCGAGGTGCTGGCACAGCAGCCCACCCACCTGGAAGCTGTGCGCGAATTGATGCTGTTGAACGGCCAGCTTAGCCCGGAGGAAGCCGCCCGCGCCGCCAGCCCGCAGCATGACCCGGCCCTCGTCAACCCCGGTGTGCCGGTGCAGGTGACGGTGCAGGCCCTGCGCTGCCCGGTGTGCAGCGGCAGCATGACCACCCTGCCCGGCGGCACGCAGTCCCGCTGCGATTACTGCGGGCACACGCAGACCATCCAGGCAGCGGAGGATTACGGCCTTAAATCGCTGACGATGGCCCTCATGCAGCGGCGCGGCCAGGCGGTGGTGTGGCAGGTGGGCGCGCATTGCCTGCGCTGCCAGAGCTGCGGCGCAGAGCGCACGCTGCCGCCGGAACGCCTGACGCAGCGCTGCCCCTTCTGCGGCTCGCAGGCGGTCATTGAACAGGATGCGCTGCAATCCTTCCAGCAGCCGGATGGCGTGGTGCCTTTCAGCCTGTCCGCCGCCGCCGCCGAAACTGCCCTGGACGACGCGCTGAACAGCGGTTTTGAACGGCTGAAAGGCCTGTTCAGCAGCAACCAGGTGGAACGCCTGGCCCTGGAGGGCGTGTATGTGCCCTGCTGGCTGTTCGATACGGTGATTCAGGTGAACCGCACCATCACCGAAAAAACCGGCTCCGGCGGGGTGCTGGGGCTGGACGCGCCGCGCATCGTCCACCGGCGCGAAACACTCACCGAAATGGCCAACGATGTGCCGGTGTATGCCGTGCAGGCCCCGCCGCCGGCGCTGCTGGAACGCCTGGGCGCGTACCGGCTGAGCCGCGTCGTGCCGTATACGCCGGAACTGCTGCACAGCCATACCGCGCTGCTGTATACGCTGGATTTTGACCGCGCGTCGCTGCTGGCGCGGGATCACATCGGGGCGGCGCTGCGCGGCGAGTATGGCACCTCCTTCAACGCCGACCAGCAGGTGAGCGTGCAGCCGTTCATCCAGCAGATGCTGTTCCGGCTGGTGCTGCTGCCGGTGTGGGTGGCCACCATCACCGAAAGCGATGGCGACCTGCGCCCGTGCCTGATTCATGGTCAAACCGGGCGCGTGGCCCTGGGCAAAGCCCGCCGCCCCTGAACGAAAGCGAAGCCGATGGAGACCCTGCACCTGCTGTATACGTCCCACCTGGGCGGCGACCTCGCGCGGCTGCCGCGTTTGTACACCTTTCTGGAACAGATCGAAGCCGCGCACGGCCCCGCGCTGCGGCTGGACCTGGGGGCAGGCTGCGCCCCGGATGTGTGGCACTGCCAGGCCACCGAAGGGCGTTCCGTGCCGGTGGTGCTGGATGGCATGGGCTACCATGCGGCCAACGTCAGCGGGATGAGCGCGGACAGCCGGCATAAGCTGGCGGCGGTGGTGAATATGGCCCTGGTGGATGAGCGCCACGCCTGGCGCTATGACGTGCCGCCGGTGCGCGATGAAGAGGTGCTGGTGTGCGCGGTGCCGGTGCCGGCCCTGCGGCTGTGCATCGTCCTCACCCCGGCCGAGACGGCCCGCCTGGCGGAGCGGACGCTGTTTTTGCCGGCCGTC
>JALOOI010000209.1 GCA_025454495.1 Anaerolineae bacterium | reverse complement strand
CGGCAAACAGCCCGTACACATTACAAAATAAAAATTTTATGCTAACTTTTTGCAACAATCATCGCCGAACCACGTTTTAGTCAAAACAGCTCATAACAGGTTTTTAGAGGTCACTTTACAAAAGTGTCGGCTTTGGCACAGGCAAATGAGCGAACCGATGCTATAATCAGTGCAGGTTTATGACAGTCTTTATGACGAAAAAAGGCCGGCAGCGGCCTCAGTCTATCAACAATTAATAGTTTAAACGACAAAAAAACGGCAAAAAACTAACGGAGTATAACCGATTGTTTGTAAACTCATACGATAAGGGTGTTTTTCTCTGGAAAGTGTAACATCTGCACACAAAAAGCCGTGCTAGAATGAAAACATCTTCACATTTCATTATATTCCCAACTGCACCAGCGAACGCTGAGGGATTGACTTATGGAAATTGACTTTTCGCAGGTGAGAGCCATTGCCGTCGAGGATGATCTGGCAGGGGTGGCCCTGATTGGAACGATGCTGCGCCGGTTACAAATTCAGGCGTATGTTGACCCGACCGGCAATGACATTGTGCAAATGGCGCTGCGGATGCGCCCGCACTTCATCCTGATGGATTTAAACCTGCCCAATCGCAGCGGTTTCGACCTGATGGAGCGCATTCGTTCCATGCCGGAACTGCGGCATATCCCCATCGTGGCGCTCTCGGCCATGTCGCCGCAGATGGCCATCCCGCGCTGCCGCGAAATGGGCTTCGATGGCTTTCTGGCCAAGCCGCTGCGTTCCCGCCACCTGGCGCGCCAGCTTACGCGCCTGCTGAATGGCGAAACGGTGTGGGATGTGGGTGAAACCGGCGAAATTGCGGGTGAGGTCGCTGCCCGGACCTAGCGCTGCATGGTTCGGGCAGCGATTTCGGCAATTTGTGCCGCACGAATGGGCTTTTGCAAAAACTCATCCTGATCGTGACTCCGGTCAAGATCACGGCCGTAGTCACTGCCAGAACTGTTGATGATGACGCGGGTGTGGTTAAAACGCTCGCGGGAACGGATGTGTTTAAACACCTGCAGGCCGTCCACCACCGGCAGCCGCACATCCAGAAAGATCAACTGCGGGGTGTGTTCTTCCAGCAGGCGCAGCGCCTGGTTGCCATCGGTGGCAGCCAGCACCTCATAGCCATGCTTTTCCAGCACTTTGCGATACAGCAGCAGCAACCCCGGCTCGTCTTCAATAATCATGACCAGGCGTTCTGTCATGATGCCCTCCCCCTCTGCCCGGCGGCAGTTCTACAGCTAACTTCTCACATTACGTTCATCATAACGTTTTTTTAACGGAATGCAAGCGCCCAACTGCCAGGAAAGCATAAGCGTTGGGGTAAGAAACGCCGGCGGGCGGGGGCGGCGTTTATGCTGGCGGCCCGGCCCGACCGGGGGGGCCGGGCCGCCGCGGCCGGGTTAAAAGCGGCCCGGGTACAGCTCCTGCGCCAGCGCTTCTTCTTCGGCCACCAGCGCCCGGATGGCCGCGATGCCCTCATCCCAGAAGCCGGGATTGTTCAAATCCACGCCGATTTTGGCCAGCAGGTTCGCCGGATAATCGCTATCGCCGGCGGCCAGCAGCGCCTCATACTGCGGCACAAAGCTGCTGCCCTGCTGCTGATACAGGTTATACAGCGCCAGCACCAGCAGTTCGCCAAAGGCATAGGCATACACATAGCCCGGCGTGTGCAGGAAGTGCGGGATGTAGCTCCACCACACTGCATATTCCTCGCGCAGGGTAACGCTGCCCTGGAACATGGCCTTTTGCGTTTGCAGCCACAGCTCGCTCAGGCGGTCGGTGCTCAGTTCGCCCTCGGTGCGGCGGGCGGTGTGCATGGCCTCTTCAAAGCGGTTCATGGCAATCTGGCGGAAGACGGTGGCAAACGTATCTTCGATTTTGTGGGACAGCATTCGCAGGCGGATTTCTTTGTCCGTCTCGCGGCGCATCAATTCCTGGAACACCATCATCTCGCCAAAGACAGAAGCCATCTCGGCGGTGGTGAGCGGCGTATACATGCCCGCCAGGGTTTGCGTCTGGCCCGCCAGGTACATATGCAGGCCGTGGCCCAGTTCGTGCGCCAGCGTCATCACATCGCGCTCGCTGCCCAGGTAATTGACGAAAACGAAGGGATGCGTGCTGTGCGTGCCGTAGGAGCAGAAAGCCCCGCCGCGCTTGCCCGCGATCACCGGCGCATGAATCCACGCTTCATCAAAGAAGCGGCGGGCGATGTTGCCCATCTTCGGGCTGAAGGCCGTGTAGGATTCCAGCACCAGGGCCTGCGCCTGTTCCCAGGGGATGATGTCCGTACTGGTTTTGAGCGCCAGCGGGGCATAACGATCATAATCGAACAGTTCTTCATAGCCCAGCAGGGCACGTTTGATGCGGTAATGGCGGGCCACCACATCATAGCTGCCGGTGACGCTGTTGATGAGCGCTGCCACCACGCTGTCGGGCGCTTTATTCTCCAGATTGCGCGACGAAATCCACGAGGGGTAGCGGCGCAGTTTGTCATTGGCGGCTTTGTCGGCGGCCAGCACATTGAAGATGTAGGTCAGTTCCATGGAGCGCGAGCGCAGCCCGGCGGTGAACACATCGGCCGCCTGGCGGCGGGTGTCCCGGTCGGGCACGTACAGCTTATGCAGCATTTTGGCCTGGTTCAGTTGTTCGCCCTGCCATTCATAGGTCTGCGCGGAGGTCAACTGGGAGAAAAAGCGCGTCCAGGCATCGTTACCGGTGACATCTTTTTCCATCAGCAGCTTTTCTTCCGGCTCGGTGAGGTTGTGCGGTTTGTGGCGGCGCATGGCCTCCAGATGATAGCGATAGCTGCCCAGGGCCGGGTCACGGAGCACCGCGGCCGCCTGCTCATCGGTCAGCGCGTTCCATTCCAGTTCAAAGAACACGGTGCGCTGGCTCATCGCCGCCGCAAATTCATTGGTCTTTTGCAGGAATGCGCCCCATTCCGGGCTGGTGGAAAAGGTGCTGAAGTTGAGGCTGGCGAAGGTGCCGATCTTCGTCCGCAGGTCGTAAATGGCTTCCAGCGTCTGGTACAGCTCGCGCAGGCCGGCGGCCGTCAGCGTGGCGATCTGGCCGCGGTAGCGGTCTTCAAAGGCCGCCGTCTGGCGTTCCACCTCCGCCATATCCAGGGCGATTTGCGGGTCATCGCGCCCGCTGTACAGCACAGATAAATCCCAGATCACATTTTCAGCGCCGGTGGTGGTGGCAGCAGCAGGGGCAGACATGACAGCATCCTTTGCAAATTGTTTGAACGATTAAAGTTTATCACGCAATAATGAAGATACAAGGAAGATAGCGGGAAAATCGCCAGGCGGGGTGAAAACGATTATGATTGGGGGGAATATTCACCCGGCCCTCAGAAAGTAGCGACTCATGCAGATCCAGGCGGCGCTGCTGGTGCAGCCCAATCGTCATTTTGTGGTGGAAGATGTGCTGCTGGAACCCCCGCGCACGGGCGAAGTGCAGGTGAAGCTGGCGGCCAGCGGGGTGTGCCACAGCGACTGGCATGTGGCCACCGGCGACACGCGCCAGCCCATGCCCTGCGTCACCGGGCACGAGGGCGCGGGCGTGGTGGCCGCGGTGGGCCCCGGGGTCTCGCGGGTGCAGGTGGGCGACCATGTAACCCTGAGCTGGGCCCCGGACTGCGGCGAATGTTTTTACTGCCTGCGCGGACAGCCTAACCTGTGCGAAACCTTCACCGCCCCGCTGTGGCGCGGGGTGCTGCTGGATGGCACGCCGCGCCTGCGCCGGCTGGATGGCAGCCCGGTCTATCATTACTGCGGGCTGGCCACCTTTGCCGATTATGCCGTGGTGCCGGAGACGGCCTGCATCCCCATTGACCGCCGTATTCCGCTGACGGTGGCGGCGCTGGTGGGCTGTGCGGTGGCCACCGGCGTGGGCGCAGCACTGTATACGGCGCAGGTGCGCCCCGGCGACAGCGTGGTGGTCTACGGCGCGGGCGGCATCGGGCTGAATATCCTTCAGGGGGCGGCGCTGTGCGGGGCCGGGCCCATCATCGCGGTGGATACGCACCCGGCCAAAATGGCCCTGGCGCGGCAGTTCGGCGCGACGCATACGCTGCTGGCCGACGATCATCCGCTGGCGGCCATCCAGGCGCTGACGGGCGGGCGCGGCGCGGAACACGTCTTTGAATCGGTGGGGCTGGCGGCCGTGCAGGAAGCAGCGCTGGCGGCCGTGCGCCCCGGCGGCATGTTAACGCTGGTGGGGCTGGCCCCCATGGGCAGCGGGACGAACCTGCCGGGGGCGCTGCTGGTGCGCCAGGAGAAAACCGTCAAAGGCAGTTATTATGGCAGCGTCAGCCCCCGGCGCGATTTTCCCCTGCTGCTCAGCCTGTACCAGTCCGGCCGGCTGAAGCTGGACGAACTCATCAGCCGCACCTACCGCCTGGACGAAATTAACCAGGCTTACGCCGATATGCTGTCCGGCCGGGTGGCCCGCGGGGTGATCGTGTTTCCGTGAGGCCCAGACCCCGCATAACCGGGGGGTGGCGGGGGGTACAGCGGGTGTAAACTGAGGTTAATACAGGTGCCTGGCGGCCGAGTACCGCTTCAGGCCAGGAGAAGCATATCATGCATTCAACAGACACCGCAAAGCTGCCCCGCGTGCGGCTGAACAGGTACGGTTACAACTGTATCGCCCGCCATTTGTTCACGGCGCTGCTGGTCTCGCTGCCGCTGTTTATCGGGGCGGGGACGTGGGACTACACCGCCGGCTGGCTCATCAGCAGCCTCACTTTGGCCGGATGGGTGGTGCTGTCGCTGGTGCTGGCCGTTACCAGCCCGGCGCTGCTCAACCAGCGCGGGCAGCGGGCCAGCGCCATGCCCGGTACCCGCCGGTGGGACTGGATCATCCTGGGGCTGTACAGCCTGCTGCTGCTGCTCACGCCGCTGCTGGCCGGGCTGGATTACCGCGCTGGCCAGGCCGCGGCCGGGCCCCTGCCGACGGTGGCGGGCGTGGCGCTGCTGGTGGCACATTTTGCGCTGCTCACCTGGTCTATGTCGGCCAATCGCTTTTTTGAGGCCACCGTGCGCCTGCAAAACGGGCAGCAGGTGGTGCAGTCCGGCCCCTATCGCTATGTGCGGCACCCGGGCTATAGCGCCGTGATCCTGGGCTTCCTCGCTGTGCCGCTGGCCGCCGGGTCGCTGCTGGCGGGGCTGCCGGCGCTGGCCGGGGTGCTGGTGTTCACCGTGCGCACGGCGCTGGAAGATGCCACCCTGCGGCGCGAACTGCCCGGCTATGCCGCTTACGCCGGCCACACACGCTATCGTCTGCTGCCCGGCGTATGGTGACGGCTGCTGCCCCCCGGGCCCACCATTGAATTGGCCGCCGGGCTGTGTTAGCATTCTCTGCCGGGTTTTCGGGCCCATTTTAAATAGCACACACCGGGACTCGGACGGGTGTTGTCGCACCAGGTGCGATTATTTGTCCGGGGCTGAACGGTGTGCGAGGCACAAACACCAGCTTAAGGAGCAGCACATGCCTTCCAGCCTGACCATGAAGAAACTGCTGGAGACCGGGGTTCATTTCGGTCATCGTACCACCAAGTGGAACCCGCGCATGGAAGAATTTATCTTCGATGCGCGTAACGGCATCCACATCATTGATCTGCGTAAGACCTTCACCAACCTCAACACCTATTACGACATCGTGCGCGACATCATCAGCAATGGTGGCGTGGTGCTGTTCGTGGGCACCAAGCGCCAGGCGCAGGAGGCCATCCAGCGCGAAGCGCAGCGCTGCGCGATGCCCTACGTCAATACCCGCTGGCTGGGGGGCACGCTCACCAACTGGCGCACCATTCGCGCCCGCATCGACACGCTGAAGAAGATGGAAAAAGCGCTCGACAGCGGCGAATACCAGCGCCTGACCAAAAAAGAAGCCCTGATGAACCAGCGCGAGATCGAAAAATTGCGCATTCGCCTGGGCGGGCTGCGCGACCTGCGTAAGCTGCCGGAACTGCTCATCGTGGTGGATACCGAGCGCGAACTGACGGCCGTCAAAGAAGCCAATTCGCTCGGCATTCCGGTGCTGGGGATTGTGGATACCAACGCCAACCCGGATGTGATTGATTACATCATCCCCGGCAACGACGATGCCATGCGCTCCATCCGGCTGCTGGTGAGCGCCATCGCCGATGCCGTGCTGGAAGGCAAGGCCATGCGTAAGGGCAGCGAAGCGGTGGAAGAAGAAGCCGAAGAAGAAGCCCCGCTGGTCGATTATGACGATGCCACGCCCGATGAAGACCTGCTCGGCACCTCCACCCTGAGCAAACTGCGCGATTCGCGCCTGCTTCAGTTTGAGGAAGAACAGGAATAAGCACCTGGCCGCGCCTGGTACGGCCGGGCGCGGTGTTGCACCGCCACCCTATTCGCTGACAGCACACAGGCAGGATGACACCCAATGGCAGAGATCACCGCACAGATGGTTAAGGAACTGCGCGAAATGACCGGCGCAGGCCCCATGGACTGTAAGAAGGCGCTGGTGGAAACCGGGGGCGATATGCAAAAAGCCGCCGACTACCTGCGCGAAAAAGGCATCGCCAGCGCCATCAAAAAGCTGGGCAAAGGCCGCAGCATGAACGAAGGGCTGGTGGAAGTGTACCAGCACTTTAATAAGCGCCTGGGCGTGATGGTGGAAGTGAACTGCGAGACCGATTTTGTGGCCAAAACGGAGCGCTTTCAGCAGTTCACCCGCGACATCGCCATGCACATCGTCAGCGCGGCCCCGCAGTATGTGCGCCGCGAAGACGTGCCGGAAGCGGTCATCGCTGCCGAGCGCGAAATTCAGAAAAATCGCGCGGTGGAAGAAGGCAAAAAGCCGGAGATCGCCGAAAAAGTGGCCGAAGGCCGCATGAGCAAATTCTTTGAGGAAATCGTGCTGCTGGAACAGTCCTTCTTTAAGGACGACAGCAAGACGATTGAGCAGTTCATTCAGGAAGCCGTGGCCGACCTGGGCGAGAGCATCCAGGTGCGCCGCTTCAGCCGCTTCGCCCTGGGCGACAGCGCGACGGACGGCCATGAATAAGCGACGCGGCTCCACCAGTCCGGGGATGGCCGGCACGGTGACGGTTACAACCAGGTAACGGTGAAGGGATTGGCTATGGGGTCAGTCCCTTTTTTGTCGCCATGAGGGCAGGGAGGCGGGCCCATGTTCCGGGTGATACAGCGGGGAATGGCCGGGCTGCTGGCGCTGCTGCTGCTGTGCGTGCTGGCCAGCGGGGTGCTGGGGCAGGCGCTGCCGCCTGCGCCGGTGCTGGTCTCGATACTGCTGCCGCGTGAGGAGCAGCGCCCGGCCCGCATTCGCGGGCTGGACCTGGTGTATGGCGGGCGTTTTGAGCGCTATGTGCCCGGCGGCCGCGGCTTTGCCTGGTCGCCGGAGGGCTGCCGCATCGTGTTGCAGGGGCTGTCCGGCGAAGACCGGGCGCTGCGCCTGGTGGACATCCCCGGCGGGCACAGCCACCGCTACCCGGTGCCGGTGACGCGCCTCACCGCCTGGTCGCCGGAGGGCCGCCGGCTGGTCATCAGCACGCCCCCCGGCGCAGAAGCCGGCCTGTACATCGCCGCCGCCGGCGAGTATGGCCTGCAAACGCTGCCGCTGCCGGATGCCCGCGAAGAAGTGTTCCAGTTTCTCTGGTCGCCG
>JALOOI010000208.1 GCA_025454495.1 Anaerolineae bacterium | reverse complement strand
GGTGGACGGGCGTGAATATCGGCTGGCGGCCGCGCCCCTGGGGGAGGGCCGCTGGCGGCTGACGCTGGCCGGCGGCCGGCCCGTCAGCGTCACCACCGCGACGGCCGGAGAGGTGCGCCAGGTGGCGCTGGAGGGTACCACCTTTGCGCTGACGGCCATCACCCCGCAGACGGCCCGCCGTCGCCAGCGCCGTTCCGGGGGCGGCGACCTGACGGCCACCATGCCCGGCCAGGTGCGCGAAGTGCGCGTGCAGCCCGGCGCGACCGTGGCCGCCGGGGCCACGCTGCTGGTGCTGGAAGCCATGAAGATGGAAATGCGCGTCAGCGCCCCGGCCGCCGGCACCGTGACGCGGGTGTGTGTGCGCCAGGGCGACCTGGTAGAACGCGGCCAGCTTCTGGTGGAACTGGACACCGCCGCGAAAGAAATGCCCCCCGCCGCGCTTCCAGACAACAGGCCGGACGATTAACCGGCTATTGTTCGATCAGTCAGCGGAGACATGACCATGGCGCACCCGATCCAGACGACGTGGATGTGGCACGATGAAGACAGCGGCGGCGTGCTGGCCGCCATCATTGACCTGGAGGCGCAGTGCATCCAATGGCTGGATCAGCCGGGGTGTGCCTGCGGCGACAGCGCTTCGGAGCAGAGCATCGCCGATTTTTTGCGCCAGGGGCCGCGCTGGCTGCAACCCCCGGCGGATGTCGAAGCGGAGATGCGGGCCGCGCTGGCGCAGGCGGCCGGCGTACTTTAAGCGCCTGACCGGGCAGCCGGCAGGATTAGCCGGGAGGATGAATGCTGACCAGCCAGCCCAAACCCAAACGCAAGCACGGCAGCCTGGAAGCGCTGCTGCATTTTGATGACCGCGATCTGAAGGCCAACCGCGCCGGCTACCTCAGTCAGCGTCAGCAGCGGCGGCTGCGGATGGGCGGCTGTTACAGTTATACCGAAATGCTCCTGGGGGGTGTCGTGGCGCTGCTCTTTGTCTTCGCTCCCACGCTGGTGGCTTATGGCCTGGCCCTGAGCCTGATCCTGGGAATAACGCCGCACGCTGACCGCCTCAATACGACATTGGCGCTGCTCGGTGGGGCGCTCTTCGGCACCGTCATCAGCTACAGCCTGTTCGGCAGCCTGCGGGAGAACTGGCGCAAAGGCCGCCGTTTCATGCAGGATCGCCAGGCGCAGGGGGTCGCCAGCGTGCAGGGGCGCATTCAGCAGCAGATCAGCCACCGCGGCCCTTACACAATCACATCCATTCACGTCAGCGGGCTGAGCTTCGTCGTCAGCCCGGCGCTGCTGCCGGCCCTGGATGCCGACACAGCGTACATTCTTTACTATGCGCCCGCCACGCAGCAATTGCTGGCCGCGGAACCGCTGCCAGCGGACGACGAAAACCCAAACGATGCTGTGGACATCTGGCCATCACTCGCAGCAGAGCAGGAGCCGGCTCAGCGCCGGCAGCGCCACCCCTGAGCCAGATTGTTCAAAAAATCGCCCGCAGCCCCACCGGCCGGGTCACTTTAAGCGCCCGCCGAGCAGCCCGGTATGTTTGGCCTTCAGCTTACGCGCTTCCATCAGGCGGGCCGTCGCTGTGCTGTGGTCGGGCTGAAACTGGAGGATCGTTTCATAATCGGTCACTGCTTCGCCATATCTGCGCAGGGCCATCAGCAGTTCTGCCCGTTGCCCGCGGGCCTCAAAATGCTCCGGTTGCAGCCGCAGCACTGCCGAAAAATCGTTCAGCGCTTCCTGCGGTTTATCCAGCCCGACATAGGCCAGTGCCCGCTGATAATAAATTTCATGCTGCCAGCCGCGCATTTCTCGCCGGGCAATCTCCTGCTCCAGGTAGGCTTGCCAGTCCGCCGGACTCATTTTACCGCTGCTGGCAGGCGCTTTCAGCGTACTCTGGATAAGGCTGAGCGCTTTGCTGTAATCCTGAATGGCCTGCACCAGATCATTAAGATCGTGATGCACGACCCCGCGATTGTAATGAGCATGAATATAAGCCGGATTCAGCCGCAGCGCTGCGTTAAAATGATGCAGCGCCTGTTCATACTGCCGGTTCATATAGCACTGGCAGCCGCGTTCATAGTGGCTTTCGGCGTTTAACTGCTGCGGCGTGGGCGCGGGCTGCTGCGCCATTTCTGCCAGGCGCTCATCCACCTCGTGGCGGTCCTGCGCCGGGGCCGGGTGCAGGATCACTTCCAGTGGCTTGCTCAGGAAACGCTTCCGCAGCCGTTCCATGGCTTCTTCAAAAAAATCGGGCGGCACATTGATACCGTTGTAATTGGGCAGCAGCGTTAGCTGGCCCACCAGGAAGGGGCGGGCCTGCTCAAAGGCAAAGCCTTCGAATAACAGGGGTACAATATTGCGCTGCATGACGATGGCATGTTCAATTTCCCGCCGCACCCAGTCATCCGGGTTCAGGCAGCGTTCCAGCGCTGATGGGGTGAGGATGAGGATGAAGTGAGCCCGCGCTGCAATCTGGTTCAGAATGATACGTTCAAAGGAACCCGAATCAACATTTTGATAATCCAAAAAAACATCATAGCCCTGCCCGCGCAAATCCTGGTACACCGAACGGGCGATGTAATGATTGGCCCGTCGATAACTGATAAAAACGGTGGTTTCGATACCCATAGTGCTGTGCCCTGTATTCATCTGCCTGGCTGACACACATCTATTGTAATCCCCCGCCCCATGCATTGCTACCGATTGGCCGGCGGCCATACCGGCTCACCCCTTCCACCACGCTGTACGAAAAACCCGCCCCTTTTTCAGACAGATGGTTGAAAAACCGGCCGCCGCCCCCGCGCGGCCCGGCCGGCCCGCCGTTCAGGAGCCGCCGCCGCGGCCGTTCTCAGCATCCTGTCCGAAATTGCACCCCTTTTTTCAAACATGGTGTTTGACCGGCACAAATTTGCCAGGTAAACTGATGCTATGATCGAAAAAACCACCTGTGTCAGAGCAGGGCATTGAGATTCGAGGAGCACTATGGCTGCACCAACCAGGGAACAGCAGGTCGAATGGTATCGCCAGATGGTTCTCATCCGGGAATTTGAAGAGGCGTGCTACCATCTTTACGCGCAAAAACGCATCACCGGCGTGTATCTGCATCTTTACAGCGGTCATGAAGCCGTCGGCGTGGGGGCCGTGGCGGCGATGGAACGCGGCAAAGATCACATCATCACCGCCTACCGCGATCATGGCGTGGGGCTGGCGGTGGGCGTGGAAGCCAAATATCTGATGTCCGAAATGATGGGCCGGCGCGATGGAGTCAGCGGGGGCAAGGGCGGTTCCATGCACCTGGCCTCCCGCGAGCATAATTTCTGGGGCGGTTACGCCATCGTGGGCGGGCATTTGCCGCTGGCCACCGGCATCGCCCTGGCCAACCAGTACAACCAGACCGGCGGCGTGGTCATCTCCTTCATCGGCGATGGCGCGACCAACAACGGCTACTTTCACGAATCGCTCAACCTCAGCGGCGTGTGGAAACTGCCGGTGGTGTGGATCATCGAAAATAACCTGTACGGCATGGGCACCGAGATCATTCGTTCCGCCGGCAACCCCATCCTGCACAAGCGGGCCGCCGGTTATGGCGTGCGCGATATGGAACGGGTGGACGGGCAGAATATCCTGGCCATGCACGCGGCCGTCAAAGAAGCCATTGAATACGCCCGCACCGAAGGCCCGGTGCTGATCGAAGCTATGACCTACCGTTACTACGGGCATGGCGTGTCTGATAAGCAGTACGATACCCGGCTGGCGGATGAACTGGCGCAGTGGAAAGCGGAAAAAGACCCCATTCACCTGTTCCGTTCCAAGCTCGTCGGCCGTTATAAAAACATCGAGCTGGAGCTGAACCGGCTGGATGACGACGCGAAGAAGCAGGTGGCGGAAGCGGTCGAATTTGCCGAAGCCAGCCCGCTGCCCCGCACCATGGACGAGTTGCTGAGCAATATCTACGTAGACTAACCGGGACGGGAACAGAGAGCATGGCCACCAAAAATCTCCCAATGCGCGAAGCGCTGCGTAAAGCGCTCATGGAAGAAATGCACCGCGATCAGCGGGTGTTCATCATGGGGCAGGAAGTGGGGTACTGGCAGGGTACGCACCGTGTCACCCGCGGCTTCATCGAAGAATTTGGCGAAAAGCGCGTGCGCGATACGCCCATCAGCGAAATGGCCATCGGCGGCGCGGCCGTCGGCGCGGCCATGGCCGGCCTGCGGCCCATCGCCGAATTCATGACGATCAACTTCGCCTTCCTGGCGCTGGATGCCATCGTCAACCATGCCGCCAAAATTCATTATATGTTCGATGGCATGTTCAAGGTGCCGCTGGTGTTCCGCGCGGCCAGCGGCTGGGGCGACCAGGCCACCGCCTCGCATTCGCACGCGCCGGAACCCATCTTCGCCCATTTTCCGGGGCTGTATGTGGGCTGCCCCGCCACCGCCGGCGATGCCTACGGGATGCTGAAAACCTCCATCCGCGATGATAACCCGGTGCTGTTCAGCGAGAGCATCGCCCTGTATGCCAAACCGGGCCCCGTGCCGGATGATGATAATTACCTCATCCCGGTGGGCAAAGCGGACATTAAGCGCCCGGGCCGGCATGTGAGCCTCATCACCTATGCCCGCGGGCTGGAATGGTCGCTGCTGGCGGCCAAAGAACTGGAAAAAGACGGCATCGACTGCGAAGTGGTCGATCTGCGCTGGCTGCGCCCGCTGGATACGGCGCTGGTGTTCGAGAGCTTCAAGAAGACCGGCCGGGCCGTCATCGTGGAAGAATCGCTGCCGTTTTACAGCTTTGGCAGCGAACTGGCGGCGCAAATCCAGGAGCACTGTTTTGATTATATGGACGCGCCCATCAAGCGCGTGAGTTCGCTGGATGTGCCGCTGCCCTATTCGCGCCATATCGAGCTGATGGCACTACCCAACGCCGAAAAAGTCGTGGCAGCCGTAAAGGAGATTCTGTAATGGCGCACGAAGTGAAATTAGGCATGGATGGGACGCTGCTGAACTGGCTCCGGGGAGTCGGGGAGGCCGTCAAAGCCGGTGACATTATCGCCGAATTTGAAGCGGACAAAGCCACCGTGGAAGTGACCGCGCCGGCCGATGGCGTGGTGCTGGAAGTGCGCCTGGAGGTGGGCACCGAGGCGAAGGAAGGCGCGGTGATCGCCATGATTGGCGCAGCCGGCGAGAGCGCAGCCCCGGCCGCGGCCCCGGCTCCAACGAATGGTCATGGTCATGGCCCGGGCCCGGCGGTGGCCGTGGCCGCCACCACCCCGGAAGGCAAAATTAAGGCTTCGCCGCTGGCCCGCAAAATCGCCGAAGATCGCGGGATTGACCTGAGCCAGATCGTGGGCACCGGCCCCGGCGGGCGCATCGTGAAAGAGGACGTGGAGCAGTTCGTCCCTGGCACCGCCGCCCCCGCGCCGGCCGCCCCAACCCCAACCCCAACCGCAGCCGCGGCTCCCGTCGCCCCGGCGGCCCCCGTCGCGGTGCCCCCGACCCCGACCCCGACCGCGGCCGCGCCGGCCGGCGGCCGCAGCAGCTATGGCAAACTGCCCGAAGGCGACGACGTGGAAATCCTCGAAGTCAGCCGGATGCGCCGCGCCATTGCGGATAACACCATCCTCAGCAAGCAGATGACTCCCCATTTTTACATCACCATGGACATCGATGTGGAGCCGCTGCTGCGCCTGCGCGAAACGCTGAACACCGCGCTGGAGAAAGAGGGCATCAAGATCAGCGTGAATGACATGGTGGTGAAGGCCACGGCGCTGGCGCTGCGCCAGTTCCCCAACCTGAACACCCATTATTATGGCGATAAGCTGGTGCGCCATAAGCATATTCACATCGGGATTGCGGTGGCGCTGCCCAACAACGGGCTGATGAACGTGGTGGCCCGCGATGCCGACCGCACCACGCTGAGCGTGCTGGCGCAGCACAACAAAGAGATGTTCGCCCGCGCCCGCGAAGGCAAGGTGAAGCCGGAAGATATTCGCGGGGCCACCTTCACCGTCAGCAACCTGGGGCCGTATGACGTGGAGCATTTCGGCGCGATCATCAACCCGCCGGAAGCCGGCATCCTGGCGGTGAGTTCCGCGCGGAAGGTGCCGGTGGTGCTGCCAGATGGCACCCTGGGCATTGGCCAGCGGATGAAAGTCACCATCAGCGTGGATCACCGGGTGAGCGATGGGGCCGAAGGGGCGGAATTTATGCGTTACTGCCGCCAGTTGCTGGAACAGCCCATGCGCCTGCTGGTGTAAGTCCCGTCCGGGCCGTGGCCGGGGCCGGGAAGCTGGCGGCAGTTTCCCGGCCGGGGGGCCCACGCCTATTCCTGGTTGTTGCGCCGCGTCACCTGGCTGTCGTCTTCGATGTACCACGCGCCACCCTTATTCTCGCGCAGGTCGCACCCTTCGACCGTCCCGCGCCCGCCGGTATGGGCATAGACTCCACGCTGTAAATTGCGCTTGATGCGGCACTGCCGCAGCGTCGGGCTGCCGCCCGTCTTAATCTCTACGCCCGAATAGGCGTTGCCGGTGATGTCGCAGTTCTCGAGCAGCCCCGCCCCGTTCTCTTGGACGAACACGCCGGCTCCGCAGTCAGTGATGCGGCACTGCCGCAGCGTCGGGCTGCCGCCCGTCTGAACCGCCACGCCCGCCAGGGCGTTGCCGGTGATGTCGCAGTCCTCGATCAGCCCCGCCCCGTTTTCATACACCAGCACGCCGGCTTGTTTGCCATCGGTGATGCGGCACTGCCGCAGCGTCGGGCTGCCTCCCCTCTTAATCTCCACGCCCGCCAGGGCGTTGCCGGTGATGTCGCAGTCCTCGATCAGCCCCGCCCCGTTGTCATAGACGAACACGCCGCCTGCTTTACCATCGGTGATGCGGCACCGGCGCAGCACGGGGTCGGTGCCGTGGTTGCAAATTTCCACGCCCGCCAGCGCCCCCGACGTGATGCGGCAGTCTTCCAGGATGAGGCGGCCCTGCGGGATATAGACGGCAGCTTTCTGTAAATTGTCACTGGCCGGGCGCAGGCGCAGGCTAAAGCCGCTGAGACGGGCGAAATCCGTCTGCATCCAGACCACATGATCGGTGCTGCCCTCAATCACCACCTCGTCGGCCGGGTCGGCGATGAGCTGCACGGGTTTCGTCAGCGTCAGGTGTTCGCGGTAGAGGCCCGGCCCCACGCGGATCAGCGCGCCCTCCGGGGCGGCCGCCAGGGCCGCGCTGATGCTGCGGTACTGCGCCGGCCCCACCAGGGCGACCGTGATCTCGGCAGGGCTGGCGGTGGCGGGGGGGGATGCGGGTGCGGAGGCCATCCGCGCCGCAAAGCCTCTGGGGTCGAAAACATCTTTCATAACATCATTCGGGAACAACCCCTGATAGGCTGTCCACTTCCGATTGAACACAACAGCGGGGCTGCGATGCTCTACGGCTTCGATGAGATCGGCATAGTGTTCGATTATTTTCAGCCACAGTGCCGCCAGATCCGCATAATCCTCATCGTTACGCCGTACCAGCACATGAAAGTGATTTTCGGCATCCTTAAAGGCGAGGCGTTCGGCATAATCACAGGCAGCCCTGTATAGGGCATGGTTGCTGCCGTGCAAACTCTTGCTGTCGGGGTTGAGCGGGCGTTTTTTGTCAATATCACGCGGCCAGTGGCGCTCAAACATCGCCACTGCTTCCTGAAACTTG
>JALOOI010000380.1 GCA_025454495.1 Anaerolineae bacterium | reverse complement strand
AAATCGTTCAGCCGCAGCCGGGCGACGATGCCCATGCGGGCGAAAAGCTGCTGCCGAATTTCGCCATGCACATTGGTCAGCACCAGTTCCGGCGAACTGTCTTCGCCGATGTCCTGCGGGATGTCCGTTTCTTTGCCGCGCAGCCCGCGCAGCACCCCCTGAATGAACATGGGGATGGTGCGCCGTACTTCCTGGGGCATATCGTCCAGCACCAGTTTGATGGTCTCCTGGGTTTTGCGCCGGTTGACCAGATCGACCGAGGTTTTATCGCGCAGGAAGGAGCGCAGTTCCGGCGAAGACATCAGCGTATCATCCCCGGAGGGGCTGACGGGCGGCTGGTACAGCGGCAGCGTGTCGATGGGGGCGATTTCGGGCAGGCGTTCCGGCAGGTGCAGCACCGGCTCCTGGCGGGCCACATGCTCGCGCAGCAGCGGGCGGGTGGCCGGCACGCCGCCCACTTCGATCATGATGAGGCTGATGTTATCCACCCCGCCGCCGGCATAGGCCACCTGTACCGCCCGCGTCACAATATCCGCCGGCGCGGCCGTGGCCGCCAGGTGATGCAGCTGCTGATCGTGCAGGTAACGGGTGATGCCATCGCTGCACAGCAGCAGGCGGCAGCCGGGCTTAATGCGCCCGGTGATGGTATCCACCGTCAGCCCGCTTTCGTGGCCCATCGCCCGGAACAGCTTTTTCACCCCCGGCTGGTCAGTTTCCACCACATGATCGACCGTGAGCCGGACGATGCGCTGTTGATTGAGCAGGAAGGCCGGGCTGTCGCCGGCGCTGGCCACGGTGAGCGTGTCGCCCTGGAAGACGGCCGCCACGATGGTGGCCGCGCCGCCCTGCTGCTGCTCGAACAGGCGGCGGTTCACATCCTGGATGGCCCGGGCCAGCCGTTCCGGCGTGCTGGTGGCTTCGGTGCGGTAATACACCTGCCGCAGCAGTTCCACCGCCCGGCTGCTGTAATCTTCCCCGTGCGCCAGCCCGCCCACACCATCGGACAGTAAAAAGAGCGCCCCAAACGCCGCCAGCACCCCCGGATCATCCGGGTAAGCATAACTGATGGCATCTTCATTATTACGCCGCCGGCGGCCCACATGGCTGCACATCGCCGGGTATAACAGGTAAGTATCCAAAGTGTGTCTCTCGCCCCGGATGGTCATATTGCTTTATGTATACCATAATTATGAGAGCGAAAAAAGGGGGATGCCAGAATTGCATCCGCCACCCGGCACGGCCGGGCACTGACTCAGACTGAAGGGGGAGAACACATGCGGATCGTTTTACTGGGCTTTGGCTCTCGGGGGGATGTGCAGCCGCTGATTGCCCTGGGGCAGGGGTTGCAGCGGGCCGGTTACACGGTGGCGCTGGCCGCGGGCATGAACTTTGCCGGGTGGATCGAGCAGGAGGGGCTGCTGTTTGAGCCGTTCCACCTGGATATTGAAGCGCTGATGAAGACCGACCTGGGCAAAGCCTGGCTGGGGGATAGCAGCGCCCGCCCGTGGGAAGAATTGCAAAATATGCGGCGCATGGCCAATGCCGTGGCCGCCACCGTCATTGACGATTTGCTCGCCCTGAGCGCCCGCTATGATGTGTTCATCAGCGGGCTGCTGACGGTGGAAGCGGTGGCCACGCTGGCGCAGGCGCACGGTAAACGGCATCTGCTGGCGCTGTTCGCCCCGCTGGCCCCCACCCGCGCCGGCCATGCCGGGATGCAGGCGCTGCTGCCACACTCGGAGTCGGCGCTCAATCGCTGGTGGGGTTATGCCATCCAGGCCATGCTGTTTACCACGCTGCGCGGTGTGTCTGGCACGCTGCGGGCCCGCCTGAAGCTGCCGCCGCCCACCCGCCGCGATTTCTGGCGGGCCTGCAACCGCACGCCGTCGCTGGTGGGGGTTAGCCCGCTGGTGCCCTGGCGGCCTTTCTGGCGGGGGGTGCGCCCCCGGTGTACATCGGTTTTGGCAGCATGTCCGGGCGCGACCCGCAGCCCACCACACAATTGATGCTGGCCGCGCTGCGCGAATCCGGCCAGCGGGGGATTTTGCACAGCGGCTGGGCCGGCCTGCACGCCGATGATCTGCCGCCGGAGGTTTTTTTGCTCAGCGAAGCACCCCATGCCTGGCTGTTCCCGCAGATGGCGGCGGTCATTCATCATGGCGGGGCGGGCACGACGGCCGCGGCGCTGCGGGCCGGGGTGCCGGCCGGCGTGGTGGCCCACATCGGCGATCAACCGTACTGGGGGCAGCGGCTGCACGCGCTGGGGGTGGGGGCGGCCCCGCTGCGCCGGCATCAGCTCAGCGCCACCCGGCTGGCCGCCATGATTCGCACCCTCACCACCACGCCCGACCTGCGCCGACAGGCCGCCGACCTGGGCCGCCGCATTCAGGCGGAAGATGGCATCGGCCGGGCCATTAAGGGCGGTACCGGGCCCACAGGCTGAAGGAGAAAGTCCGAATGATTCTGCCGAAGCAAAGGGATCCCCGGTTCATCACCGTGCGTCGGGGCGGCACGCTGCTGGATGCCGATCATCGCCTGCTGGCCATGTGGGCGGCCGATTGTGCGGAGCATGTACTGCATTTTTTCGAGCAGGTGCAGCCCGCTGATGACCGTCCACGCCGGGCCATTGAGCAGGTACGTGCCTGGGTGCGGGGTGAAATTTCGATGACGCAATCCCGTACTGCCGCCGGGCACGCCATGGGCGCTGCCCGACCATGGCGCGGCGCAGCCAGAGAAGCCGCTTATGCGGCCGGGCAGGCGGCGGCCGTGGCGCATGTGGCCGCCCATGAACTGGGCGCAGCGGCTTATGCCATCCGGGCGACGCGGGCGGCCGCGCCTGAAGCTGAACGTATGGCGGCGGCACGCCTGGAGTGCCAGTGGCAGCGGGCACAACTGCCCGACGACATCCGCGACCTGGTGCTTGACGATCAGCGGCGGCGGAATGCGCTGTGCTGGTTCGT
>JALOOI010000207.1 GCA_025454495.1 Anaerolineae bacterium | reverse complement strand
AGGTGCGGCTGAAGCTGACGAATTATCTGGCGGCCGGGGTGGTGGTGTGGCTGGTGGATATGGAAGGGCAGACGGTGGAAGTGCACACACCGGGTCAGCCGTCGCAGCGGTGGGCAATGGGGCAGCAGGTGCCGGGCGGGGCGGTGCTGCCGGGCTTCAGCGTGGCGGTGGACGAGCTGTTCACCGCCTGAAGCCGTTGTGCCAGGTGGATCACCGCCGGCCGGGCCCCGCTTTAACCAGGGCCCGGCCGCCGGCGGCCAGCCTCAACCGGCGCGGCTACACATCATTGATGATGCTGAAGACCATCGGCCGGCGGCGCGTTTCGTTGTACAGCAGCTTGCTGATCGATTCTTCCAGGGCATTCTGGCGTGTGCCATTGTGGTGATGCCCGTGCTTCAATACCTGCTGCACTGTGTCTTTCACCTGTTCAATCAGCCCATCGGCTTCGCGCAGGTACACGAACCCGCGCGAGATCACTTCCGGCCCCTTCACCACTTCGCCGGTTTTCCGGTTCACGCTCACCGAGACCAGGAAGAAGCCATCCCGCGCCAGAATTTCGCGGTCATGGATCACGGCCCGGCCGATGTCGCCCACGCCGCTGCCATCCACGAACACATAGCCGCCCGGCACGCGCTCGCCTTTGCGAATGTTGTGCTTGTCCACTTCGATCACGGTGCCATTTTCCACCATGATAACGTTGCTCTCCGGGATGCCCGCTTCCATGGCCAGCCGGCCATGCAGGCGCAGATGCCGCACTTCGCCATGCACCGGCATAATCCATTTGGGCTGCGTCAGGTGGATCATCAGGCGCATTTCTTCGCGGCTGGCGTGCCCGGACACATGCACATCTTCAATGGGGTGATACACCACATGGGCCCCGCGCTGAATCAGCCGGTTGATGGTGCGATACACCGATTCTTCGTTGCCGGGGATGGGGTGCGACGATAACACAATGGTATCGCCCGCCTGTACCTCCAGATAGCGATGCCGCCCGGTGGCGATCTTGCTCAGCACCGCCGACGGCTCGCCCTGGCTGCCCGTCACCATCATCACCAGCTTATGCGGCTCCACACTGGCGATCTTGCCGGGGTCCAGCACCATGTTATCCGGGATGTCCAGATAGCCCATCTGCCGCGCCATCTTCACATATTCGCGCATGGTGTGCCCGTTAATCACCATCCTGCGCCCGGTGCGGGCGGCCACGCTGGCCACCTGCTGAATGCGCGAGATGAGCGAGGCAAAGGTGGCGACGAGAATGCGCCCTTTGGCCTCTTTAAACACCCGTTCAAACGCCGGCTCAATGGTGGATTCGGAGGGTGTCCAGCCTTCGCGGTCGGCATTGGTGCTGTCGGCCATCAGCAGCTTCACGCCGCGCTGCCCGTAGCTCGCCAGCCGCGCATAATCCGGCCTGCGCCCGTCCACCGGGGTATTGTCGAACTTGTAATCGCCGGTATGGACGATGAGGCCAAAGGGCGTATCAAACGCGAAGCCCAGGCAGTCCGGGATGCTGTGGCACATGTGGAAGGGTTCGATCTTGAACGGGCCAATCTCAAAGCGGTTGCCCGCCTGAATGATCTTGATGTTCACATCGCGGATGCTGGCATCGGTCAGCTTCAGTTCGATCAGCCCGGCCGTCAGCCGGGTGGCATACAGCGGCACACCGGGGAATTTTTCCACCACATGGTGTACTGCGCCGATGTGGTCTTCATGACCGTGGGTGAACAGAATCCCGTGAATCTTCAGGTCTTTACGATCCAGCAGGTAATTAAAATCCGGGATGATGTAATCCACCCCGTGCATGTCATTGTTCGGGAACATGATGCCCGTATCCAGGATGAGGGCATCGGTGCCGATTTCGAAGACGGTCATATTCTTGCCAATTTCACCCAGACCGCCCAGCGGGATAATACGCATGTGTTTTGTGCGCGACATTCGTTTCTATACTCCAATACAAAATGCCCGGCGCGATGCTGCCATCATCTCCGGGGCAACCAGCTTATCGATTAAACAGGCCTCGCAATAAATGCCAGTATGGTTTTAAGTATGGGCGGCAGATTAACCACCGCTGTGCATTGGGGTTCAGTTGCACGGACTGAATGAGTGTCACAATCAGTGTTCTTTGCATTCGATGTTATCATACACTGGAATGTGGGGCAGGAACAAGGGACAAATCCGGCCCGGCCGCAGGAATGATTGCAGCCGCGGTATTTTGTGTTATAATCGCGTGCAAAGGATTGAGTGATTATATGCTGTTCAAAGACCACCCGCAGCAACATAGTATGTCCATGCGTCTGTTATATCGCAACTAACAGGCGGCTGTTTTAACGTGTGCCGGTGGCATTCTTAAAAGACAGGCAGACCGTCTGTGACCATGAGCAGGCGGTTTTTTTATTCAGCCGGATGCACGCGCTTGATCCATTGAGGGATGCATGTCTCAGCCTGAGCCGTGGTTACAACAACTGGTGCAGCAGCTTGATGATGACAATACCATGGCCATCATCCTGGCGGGCAGCTATGCCCGTGGTGAATTCACTGCTTTCAGCGATGTGGATTTAATTTGCTACGTTAAAAAGCTGCCGGCGGAAAAAGAGCGCTACACGCTGCGCTACTTCGGGGATCGCCTGGTGAGCATCAGCTTTAACAGCATCACGGCGGAACGACGCAAGCTGACGCGCCCGGAAACGGCCATCTGGGCCGTGCCGGGGCTGCGCCAGTCGCGGGTGCTGCTGGACAAAGAAGGCATCTTCCGCGCCCTGCAACACAGCGCCTATCAATTCGCCTGGGATGCTGATATGCAGCGCCTGGCGGATGATTACGCCAGCGAAAACCTGGTGGGCTTCGCCGAAGAAGCGCACAAAATTATGAGCGGCCTGCTGCGGCGTGATGATGCCACCGTGCTCTATGCCACCTACGGGCTGGCCCTGGGCATCATCCGCATTGTGGCCACGCAGCGCGCGGTCTTCATCCCCACCGAAAACAGCTATCTCACCGCCGTCATGCGCCATATTGGCCTGGAAACCGCCTGGTCGTATTATCTTCAGGTGGCCAGCGGGCTGGAGGAGGCATCGCCGCGAATGCGCGGCATCGCCGCGCTCGGTCTGTATATGAAAACGGTCGATTTGCTGCGTCCCATCCTGCGCCCGGAACATGCGGCCGTGGTGGATAAAACCTGGGCGATCATCGCCACCTCTGATTATCATTCACGCACTGACACCGACGAAGGATAAACACCTGATGGCCAAATACATTCATGTTTCGGTGGCCTGGCCCTATGCCAATGGCGATTTGCATGTGGGGCACCTGGCCGGGGCCTACCTGCCGGCCGATATTTTCGCCCGCTACCACCGCCTGCGCGGTAATCATGTCCTCATGGTCTCCGGTTCGGATAGCCACGGCACGCCCATCTTGCTGGAAGCGGGCAAACAGGGCATCAGCGCCCGCGACCTGTTCGAGAAATATCATGAGCGTTTCCTGCTGGTGCAGCAAAAAGTGGGCATCAGCTACGATCTGTTCACCCATACCGATACAGAAAATCATCATCGCGTCTCGCAGGATTTTTTCACCCGCCTGCTGGAGCGCGGCTACCTCAAGATCGAAACGCAAACGCTGCTGTACAGCGAACTGGAGCAGCGTTTTCTGCCCGACCGCTTCATCGAAGGCACCTGCTACATCTGCGGTTACAACGGCGCACGCGGCGACCAGTGCGACAACTGCGGCAACCTGATGGAGACGATCAAGCTCATCAACCCGCGCAACCGCGATAACCCGCAGGATCAACTGGTGCCGCGCCAGACCGACCATTATTTTCTGGCGCTGGAACGCTTCATCGAGGAGCTGAACGCCTACCTGGAGCAGCACGAAAGCCACTGGCGTAACCATGTGTACAACTTCAGCCGTAATTTCGTCAAAGACCTGCACAGCCGGCCCATCACCCGCGATATTGACTGGGGCATTCCCATCCCGCTGGCCGGGTGGGAGGATAAAAAGATGTACGTCTGGTTCGAGGCGGTCATTGGCTACTTTAGCGCCAGCGTGGAATGGGCCCGGAACCAGGGCACGCCGGAGGCGTGGAAACAGTGGTGGTATAACCCGCAGAGCGAAATTTACAATTTCATCGGCAAGGACAATATCCCCTTTCACACCATCATCTGGCCCGCCGAACTGCTGGGGGTGAGCGGCCTGTACCATGACGGGCCGGAGCCGCTGCAACTGCCGTATGATGTGCCGGCCAACGAATTCATGAACATCGAAGGCCAGAAGTTCAGCAAATCGCGCCATCATGCCATCTGGCTGGCGGATATTCTGGAGCGTTACCAGCCGGATGCCGTGCGCTACTACGTGGCCCGGGCCATGCCGGAAAGCACCGACAGCGATTTTTCGTGGGAGGGCTTTTACCAGAGCGTGAACAATGAACTGCTGGCCGCCTGGGGCAACCTGGTGAACCGGGTGACGGGCTTCAGCTATAAGCGCTTCGCCGGCGCGGTGCCGGTGATTGATGCGCTGCGGCCGGAGGATGAGGCGCTGCTGGCCCGCATCGAAGGCGGTTTTGAGACCGTGGGCAGCCTCATTGAACGGGTGAAACTGCGCGAAGCCCTGGGCGAAGCCATGGCCCTGGTGCGCGAGGTGAATGTGTATCTGGATCGGCGGGAACCGTGGAAGCGCATCAAAGACGATGCCGCCGATGCCGCCCGCGCCATTTATACCGCGCTGCGGGCTATTGATAACCTCAAAACGCTGCTCGCGCCCTGGCTGCCCTTCAGCGCTCAGCACGTGCATCACCTGCTCGGTTATGAGGGCCAGGTCTTTGGCGATCAGGTCATCCGTGAGTATGCCGAAGGCGAGCGCCGCCACCGCGCCCTGGTGTATGATCCGGCGCGGCAGTCCGGCACCTGGGCCAAATCCACCCTTCAGCCGGGGCAGCCCCTGCGGGAGCCAGCGCCGCTGTATACCAAGCTGGAAGACAGCATCATCCCGGAAGAACGCGGCCGCCTGGGCCAGCCGCGCGAAGAACGCCCGATTATCGTCCCATAAGCGGCCTGCGCCGGGGCCCGGTGGCCCCGGCGTGACCGCAGCCGGAGGAACTGTGCTGTGGTAAGCCAGGAACTGCTGCGGCGGCTGAAGAGCCAGCAGGAGGTGGAACGCACGATGGCCGCCGAGGCGCTGGCCCGGCTGCCCGCGGAGCCGGTGGTGCCGCTGCTGCTGGAAGCCCTGCATACCGAGCAAAAATGGCAGGTGTGCCAGGCCATGGTGCGGGCCCTGGGCCACCTGGGCGACCGCCGCGCGGTGCCGCATCTGCTGGCTTTTGTGGATCGGCAGCCCTGGCGCACCGATGGCCTGTGGTCGGCTTATGTCACGCGACTGCTGCTGGAAGAGGTGGTGCTGGCGCTGGTGCGCCTGAACGATGTGCTGGCGCTGATGCTGGCGCTGGAACACGCGAACCCCGTGGTGCGCCTGATCGCCGCCGATGCCCTGGAACGGGTCAGTCGTCCGTAGCCTTTCCCGCCCGCAGTCGTTACAATTCCGGGTGATTAACCAGCCCGCGCCCGGAAGTGCAGCGACGTATGACTCGTGACGAAAAACCCCTGCGCATTATTAACAGCATCGCCCCCATTCGCATTTGTGATAATGGCGGCTGGACCGATACCTGGTTCGCCGAATATGGCAGCATCTTCAACATTGGCGTATCGCCCCATGCCGAAGTGCAGATCGAAGTTTACCCGCGCCACCGCCGCGAAGCGCAAATTACCCTGTTTGCAGAAAATTATGGCGAGCGCTTCACCGTCCAGTTGAATCGGGACACATGGGACAGGCACCCGCTGCTGGAAGCGGCGATCGAGCGGATGGGCGTGCCGGATGACCTGGCGGTGCATATTTCGCTGTATTCCGAGGCCCCGGCCGGCGCGTCCATCGGCACCTCGGCGGCGGTGACGGTGGCCCTGGTGGGGGCGCTGGATGTGCTGACCCCCGGCAAGCTCACCCCGCACGAAGTGGCCTACACAGCCCAGTCGATTGAGGTGGATATGCTGCATCGGCAGTGCGGCATTCAGGATCAACTGTGCGCGGCTTATGGCGGCATCAATTACATTGAAATGTTCCAGTATCCTCATGCGTCCGTGTCGCAGCTTCAATTGTCCAATGCGCTGTGGTGGGAGCTGAATCGGCGGCTGGTGCTCATTTACCTGGGTTCCTCGCACGATTCCTCGCAGGTGCATGAGCAGGTGATCCGCGGGCTGGAAGGGGCCGGGGCCGAATGTGAGCCGCTGCGCCGCCTGCGGACGACGGCCGCCCGTTCCCGCGATGCCGTGTACGCCGGCGACTGGCAGGCGCTGGGCCAGGCCATGACCGATAACACCCGGATGCAGCAGGATTTGCACCCGGCGCTGCTGAGCGACGACGCACACCAGGTGATCGAAATTGCGCGGGCCCACGGGGCCCTGGGCTGGAAGATGAACGGGGCCGGCGGCGAAGGCGGCTCAGTCACGCTGCTGTGCGGCGAATCCAGCCACCAGCAGCGCTCCATGCTCCAGGCGATTGGCGCGGCCAGCCCGTTGTTTCAGCCGGTGCCCATCCACCTCAGCCGCTACGGGCTGTTCGTGTGGGAGACACATACCTCCTGAGGGCATTGATGGAAAATCAATCAAAATTTTATCGTTTCTACAGCTATTGATGATAGGATTCCAGCGCTGGAATGATAAAATTCAATCGTCAAATATGGTACTGCGGGCCATCAACAATCTAACAGAATGTAAGATTGATCGAAAAAAGGTTTCATAGAGACAAAAATCAACAGCAGGGCTAACAGTGATATTGGCAAAAGCTATCGAAGGCAAAATGATGATGAATGCGCTTCTTCGCGGGATGACCAGGCTGGTGATGCCCGCCGGCCTGCCTCCAAAACTGAATGCTGTTCGTGTTCCGGGGCCGCAGCGTTTTAACGATGCTCAGGCGCTGCGGGGTGACTGGCTGGCACTGGGCACCGACCTGCATCGTGCCTTACACAAATATGAGATCGTCAGCCACGAGGTGCGATGACCGACGAGAAAGCCGTTTCACCGGAGAGCAAAAAACCTGCTGACGTGTTATCGGGAGAAAGTTCAACAGTTGAGACCGGCATGAGTCTCACAGAACCACTGTCCAAAATTTTGGATGCGGTGGTCGAAAAGTTACCGGAAGAAGACCGTAACGCTGCCAAAACCATCCTGCAAGTATCCATGCAGTCCTATTCCGGGCCTTTGCCGCATCCGGCAATCCTTCAGGGCTATGAAGATGTTCTGAAGGGCAGTGCTGACCGCATCCTTAAAATGGCCGAAGCGGAGCAGCACCAGCGGCACCAGAATGAGGCAGCGCTCATTCATGCCGAAGTCTTCGCCACCCGCTACGATAAATATCTGGAAGCCGCCGGTCTGGGTGCCGCGACATTCATCGCAGCTCTGGCAGTCGTCAGCGGTGCGCTGCTGCTGGCTTCGGGGCGCGATGCGGCCGGTCTGGCGCTGATTTTGACCCCTGCCGCCGGCATCGCCAGTGTCTTCTTCTATGCACAGCGCAAAAGAAACCAGAACGCCGCCCCGCCAAAGCCCCCCGATAACGCCAGCGCCGCCGGGTAAGTATCCCGCTGCCGGCCGGCTGCGCCCGCTAAGCCGCCGCGTTCATCTGGTTCCGCACGAAAAAAATCAGTCCCAGACCGATGGCCCAGGCAAGATAACCGGCCGCGATGGCCGGCAGCAGCCCGTAACCGGCTTTCACCATTTGCCA
>JALOOI010000206.1 GCA_025454495.1 Anaerolineae bacterium | reverse complement strand
GGCTGTTCCAGCGTGGCCGTGGTATCGGCAGCGCTGGTCGCTTCCACCCGCAGCACATAATCGCCGGGCGGCAGGTCAAACGGATCAAAAACAAAGTCGAAGTCGCTGGTTTCATCCAGCGCCGCCAGCGCCGGGGTGCCATCCGGCAGATGGATGCTGAACAGGGTATTCACCACCGGGGTTTGCCCGGCCGCGGTGATGGACAGCGTTTGCCGTTCCGTCAGCGGGGCGCTGCCCGGCTGCCAGTTCAGCGTAATCTCCGGCGGCAGCGCGGCCACCTCGAACCGGGTTTCCAGCAGGCCCACATCGCCATTGTTATCGGTGACGATCACGCTCAGCGGGTAGGTGCCGGGGGCAAACTGCACCGGGTCCAGCGTCAGGCTGTCGCCGGCGCTGGTGCTGCCGGCGGCCAGAAATTCCACCCGCGCCACACCATCATCCGCCACGATCTGCGGGGTGATGGTCACTGGTTCGCGCAGTGGCGCGGCCAAAACGTCTGCCGGCAGCGTCACAATGGGCACGCTGGCGGGGATGCGCACGATGCCGTTGGACGTGTTGGACACCGCCTCCCCGGCCGCCGCCTGCAACGCCAGGTCATACACCGTGCCGCCATCCAGCAGCGGGTCATAGGGGGCAAAGGCCAGCGTTAGCACATACTGGCTGCGGAACAACTGCGCCAGGGCGCTGTAAATGCCGGATAATTCGGCCGGCGCGGGGGCTTCGTAAAAGCGGGCATTGCTGCCGGCGGCGATCTCTTCCAGGTAGGTGCGGTCGGTGCCAAAGCCCAGCCCGATGCTGTAGACCGGCACGCCGGCCGCCTGCGCGGCCGCCAGCCCATCGGCGCGGGCCTGCGTGCTTTCGCCGCCAAATTCTGCGCCATCGCTCAGCAGGATCACGGCCCGGCGCGGTGACGGCGCGGCCGCCGCCTGCTGCACCCCGGCCACGGCCGCATCATACAGCGCCGTCTCGCCGCCAAAGCTGAGCGTATCAATCGTGTTCAGCAGCGCCGCTTTATCGGTGGTGTAATCCTGCACCAGCGTCACATCACTGGCGAAGGTGAGGATGGCGATGGGGTCATTCGCGCCCACACTGTTGATGAACAGCCGGGCCGCTTCCTGAATCTGGCGGAAAGGTTCGCCGGCGACGCTGCTGCTGGTATCAATCACCAGCACCGCCGCAAACGATAAATCATCTTCGGTGATGTTCTCCACCTGCACAATGCGGGCCCGTTCCGCCAGACCACCGCTGAGGGTAAAATTGGGGATGTCCAGCCCGGCCACCGGCTGCCCGCTGGCATCGACGACGCTGGTGGTGAGGGTAATGGTGGGAATCTGGCTGGCATTGACACCGGTAATATCCAGATCGTAGGTTTCGCCCTGCATCACTGCCCGTAACACCGGCAGCAGCAGCAGCCCGACCAACAGAAGCAGCAGGTATTTCTTCATACGGTCATCCACAGTGTAACGGTTGTTAAACAGGCGCAGTGAGTCATAACTATTTTTCAGGGTTGAGGGGCCATTTTTACACGTTCACAACGGCCCTGTGCATGATGATAGCGTACTTTCACCCTTTCAGGTTAACATTTCACGGGTTTTCGTTAAACATCATCGAGATTTACGCCGGACTGTGGCATGATGAAGGCCGATTGAAAGGACTGCGTGTGACTTTGACCATCGTCGGGCTGGGCCCCGGCCGTATTGAAGACATCACCCGCCGCGCCTGGCAGGCGCTGGAACAGGCGCACACGGTATACCTGGCGACCGCGCACCATGCCAGCGTGCCCCACCTGCCGCTGCGGGGGCCGGCCATCGCCTTTGACGAGCGCTACACCACCGGCGACCTGGCCGCCGCCTTTGACGGCATCACCGCGACGCTGGTGCAGGCCGCCGCGGCCGGGGAGGTGGTCCTGGCGGTGCCGGGCAGCCCCGTCGTGGGCGAGCCGCTGCTGCCGCGCCTGCGGGCCGCCTGTGCTGCGGCCGGTGTGCCGCTGGTGCTCATTCACGGCCTCAGCTTCCTGGAGCCGCTGCTGGAAGCCGCCGGGCTGGACGCGCTGGACGGGCTGCAAATCGTGGAGGGGACGCGGCTGGCCGCCCTGCATCATCCGCCGCTGAACCCGGATTACCCCGCTGTGGTGGCCGGGGTGTATGAGGCCGCCCTGGCCCGCCAGGTGCAGCGCGTGCTGCTGAACCAGTATCCGCCGGAGCATGAAATAGTGCTGGCGCACGGTGCCGGCACCACCCGCGCCCGCCTGGAGCGCCGCCCCCTGCGTGACCTGGCGCAGTCGCCCGACATCGGCCAGTTTACCGCCCTGGTCATCCCGCCGGCCGCGCCCTACAGCAGCTTTGAAGCCTTCCAGGAGATCATCGCCCATCTGCGGGCCCCCGCAGGCTGCCCCTGGGATCGGGAGCAAACGCACCAGTCGCTGCGTAAATATTTGCTGGAAGAAACCTACGAAGCCCTGGAAGCCCTGGACCAGGGCGACGCGCCCGCGCTGGCCGGCGAACTGGGCGATCTGCTGCTGCAAATTGTGCTGCATACGCAGATTGCCACCGAAAAAGGCGATTTTCAGATGCGCGACGTGCTGCGCCATGTGTCCACCAAGATGATCCGCCGCCACCCCCATGTGTGGGGCGAGGTGGACGTAGCCGGCGATGCCCGCCAGGTGCTGGCCAACTGGGACAAAATTAAACAGGCGGAGAATGCCGCCGCGCCCAACAAACGCGCTTCCCTGCTGGATGGCCTGCCCGCCGGGCTGCCGGCGCTGCTGGTGGCCTACCAGTACACCGACCGCGCCGCCCGCGTGGGCTTCGACTGGCCCACCGTGGCCGGCGTGGAAGACAAAGTGCGCGAAGAACTGGCCGAAATTGAGCAGGAAGATGACCCCGCCCGCAAAGCCGGCGAAATCGGCGATCTCATCTTTGTGCTGGTGAACTGGCTGCGCTGGCTGAACGTGGCCGACCCCGAAAGCCTGCTGCGCGAGATTAACGCTAAATTTTACCGCCGCTTCCGCTATATTGAAGACCACGCCCCACAGCCCCTGAACACGCTGCCGCTGGCGGCGCTGGATGCGCTGTGGGACGAAGCCAAACGCCAGGGGCTGTAGCCGTCAGCGCGGCCCCCGGCCGCCGGCGGCGTACCCGGGCCACCTTGCAGGACGATGCATCATCATGAGCCAACCCTTACTCTCGATCATTATCCCCCACTGGAACGGCAAACGCTTTCTGCCGCCCTGCCTGGCCGCCCTGGCCGCCCAGACGTATCCCCATATCGAGATCATCGTGGTGGATAACGCCTCGGTGGATGGCTCGCCGGCCCTGCTGCGCGAGCAGTATCCCCACGTCCGCCTGATCGAACTGCCGGAAAATCGCGGGTTTACCGGCGCGTGCAACGCCGGGATGCAGGCCGCGCAGGGGGCCTACCTGGCGCTGCTGAACAACGATACCGAAGTGGATGCAGGCTGGGCGGCGGCCGTGGTCAGCGTGCTGGAACGCTGCCCGCAGGTGGGCATCGTCGCCTGTAAAATGCTGCTGTATGACCGGCGCGACCATTTCCACAACGCCGGCGATGGCTTCACCCGCAGCGGCCGCGCCTTCAACCGCGGCGTGTGGCAGGCCGATACCGGGCAGTATGATGAAGAAGCCTACGTCTTCAGCGCCTGCGGCGGGGCCGCCGTCTACCGCCGCGCCATGCTGGACGAGATCGGGCTGCTGGACGATGCCTTTTTCTTCTCGCTGGAAGATGTAGACCTGGCGTGGCGGGCGCAACTGGCAGGCTGGCACGCACTTTACACCCCCCGCGCCATCGTTTATCATCACCTGTCAGCCACCGGCGGCGGGGTGACGGCCAGCTTTTACGACGGCCGTAACCTGATCTACGTGCTGGGGAAAAATGTGCCGGGCGAGCTGTGGCGCAGGTATGGCCGGGCCATCCTGCGCGAACAGATGGCGCTGGCCTGGGACGCGCTGCGGGCCTGGCGCGGGGCCGCGGCCCGGGCCCGGCTGCGCGGGATGCTCACCGGGCTGGCGCATCTGCCGCGCATTTTACGCCGCCGGCGCAGCGTGCAGCAGCAGCGGCGAGTCTCCATCGCCTATCTGGAATCGGTGCTGTCCGACCCACCCGCCCGGCGCTGACGGGGCCGCCGCAACCATACGGAGTTTTCGCTTGGCAACACACGACACGCCCTATCTCACCATCGTCATCCCCGCCCACAACGAAGAACAGCGTTTGCCCCCGGCGCTGGCTCAAATTGATGCTTACCTGCGGACGCAGCCCTACACCGCCGAAGTGATCGTGGTGGAAAACGGCAGCCATGACCGCACCGCCGCCGTCACCCGTGATTTCGCCCGCACCCACCCTTACGTCAAACTGCTGGAAGTGACCACCCGCGGTAAGGGGCTGGCCGTTAAAGCCGGAATGCTGGCCGCGCGGGGCGAATACCGCTTCATCTGCGATGCCGATCTGTCCATGCCCATTGAGGAAATTAGCAAATTTTTACCGCCCAACCATGCCGGCTGCGATGTCCTCATCGGCAGCCGCGAAGGCCCGCTGGCACAGCGCATCGGCGAGCCGGAATACCGGCACATCATGGGGCGCATCCTCAATTTCATCGTCAAAATCGCTGCCGTGGCAGATTTTGAAGATACCCAGTGCGGCTTTAAGATGTTCCACCGCCGCGCCGCCGATGACCTGTTCGCCGTCCAGCAGATGACCGGCATCGGCTTCGACGTAGAATTGATCTATGTGGCCCAAAAACGCGGCTACCGCATCGTGGATGTGCCCATCATCTGGCATTACAATGCCGATTCGCGGATGCGCCTGTTCCAGGACTCGCTGCGAATTTTGCAGGAAATCTGGCAGATACGACAGAACTGGCGAAAGGGAGTGTATGCCCAGCGCGAAACGCCGGGATCAAACCGCCAGCCTCAGACATGAGGCCATCCTGGCGCTGCACGGCTGCCAGTATATCTTCGGGCTGGATGAAGCCGGGCGCGGCCCCTGGGCCGGGCCCCTGGCCGCGGCCGCCGTGGCCCTGCCGGTGCAGCAGCCCGACCTGGCGCAGCGCCTGAAAGGGGTGCGCGATAGCAAACAGATGACCCCGCGCCAGCGCCTGGCGCTGGTGGACAGCATCAAAGCGGTCGCGCTGGCCTGGGGCATCGGCAGCGCCAGCGTGGACGAAATCAACACCCACGGGCTGAGCGTGGCGCTGGACCGGGCCATGCAGCGGGCCCTGGCCGCCGCCCTGGCGGGGCAGCCCTTCCAGCCGCAGCACCTGCTGCTGGATCATGTGCGCTGGCACAGCATGGCGCATGTGCCGCAAAGCCACATCACCGGCGGCGACCGGCATTCGCTGAGCATCGCCGCGGCCAGCGTCCTGGCCAAAACCTGGCGCGATGAGCAAATGCTGCGCCTGCATGAAGCGCTGCCGCAGTATGGTTTTGACCGGCACAAAGGCTATGGCACCCCCGCCCACCGCGCCGCCCTGGAACAATATGGCATCAGCGCAGCGCATCGCCGCACCTACAAACCCATCGCCGCCCTGCTGGCCCAATCCACGCCGCCCCCGCCCTGATTCACCGCCCCGCCCGGCACTTGGCCCTGTCCATTCTGGCGCGGCGGCCTATAATAGGGCCGTTCCGTCCCCTTTATGTGTGATTTGATGACCGCCGGTGAACGGGTCACGGCTGCCCCGCTGCCTGGTAAGGCATCCAGACGATGAGGTAAAAAGACGCATGGCATCCTTACACGGACCGAAAGCCAAAACGCAGCGCCGCTTTGGCGAAGTGCTCATCCCGCGCGCCAAATACCAGAAAATTCTGGAAAAACGCGCCTATCCCCCCGGCGATCATGGGCGCGAAAAATCCTTCCGCAGCGGCCGCCGCAGCAACTACGGGATGCAGCTTGACGAAAAACAGAAGCTGTCCTACATCTACAACATCCGCGAGCGCCAGCTCCGTAATTATTTCAAGCGGGCGGTGCGCATCCCCGGCCCCACCGGCGTGAACCTGTTAACGCTGCTGGAACGCCGCCTGGATAACATCGTCTACAAATCCGGCCTGGCCGCCACCATCTGGGCCGCCCGGCAGCTTGTGGTGCACGGGCATGTGCGCGTGAACGGCGTGCGCCTGGATCTGCCGTCGCTGGAACTGAACCCCGGCGATGTCATCACCCTGTCGGACAAAATGAAGCGCAATGTGCACATCACCGAATGGGTGGATCAGATCAGCGCCTACCCGCCTTACCTGAGCGTGAACAAGAATGAGCGCAGCGTCACCATGAATCGCCTGCCAGATACGGGCGAAATTCAGGTGCCGGTCAACATTCAGCTCGTGGTGGAATTCTACAACCGCATCATTTAGGCGGCCGCAGGGCAGGGCGGGGCTACCGCCGCCGGGCACCGGCGTTCCGGTGGTGGCCCCGGCCCGCTGACCGGCACAGTCATGAGCGCCTTCTTAGAGCTGTCAGCACGCTTGACAGGACTCTCATTTTGTGTGTATACTGCCTGTTCACATACTCCCAGAAATTGTCCAAATCCTTGTAGCGGGATGCCAGAACGAACATCAGCGATGCCACCTTTTCTCACACAGAATGCTTTCAACCACAGTAGTTGAAGGTCTGTTGTGCAGCCTTTCTTAGCCAGCCTGTCAGGCCAAAAGGAGCGGTGCTTTGAGGGATTACTACAGCGTTAAGAACTATGCCCGTGTGCCGGATGTCCAGGAACTACCGTCGCTCATTGAAATTCAATCCAGCTCCTTTGAGTGGTTCATCCGCGAAGGCCTGCTTGAACTGTTCGATGAAATTAACCCCATCGAAGATTTCAGCGGCAAACTGAAGCTGTACCTGCCCGGCAAAATTCCCGAAGCGCAGCAACTGGGGCTGAAATACTGGTTCGAGGAACCCAAGTACAACCAGGAAACCTGCATCGAGCGCGATATGTCCTACGCCGCGCCCCTCTATGTGCGCGTGGCCGTGGTCAACCGCGAAGCCGGCGATGAAGTCGTTACCCAGGATATTTTCATGGGCGATTTCCCGCTGATGACGGACAAAGGCACCTTCATCATCAACGGCGTGGAGCGCGTCGTCGTCAGCCAGTTGATTCGGTCTCCCGGGGTTTACTTCGACGTGGAAGAAGACCGCACCACCGGCCGCGCCCTGGCCAATGCCAAGCTCATCCCCGACCGCGGCGCGTGGATGGAATTTGAAACGCGCAAGAACGATTACCTGACGCTGAAATTTAACCGCAAGCGCACCCTGCCGGTGACGGTGCTGCTGCGGGCCCTGGCCGCCGTGCGTGACCAGATGCCCCCGGAAGCCTCGCCCATCCAGACCGGCACCGACGAAGAAATTCGCGCGCTGTTTGCCGATATTGATAACGACGAAACGCATCACTTCATCGAAGTGTCGCTGAAGAATGAGCCGCAGTGGGACACGCGCAAATACAGCGTGGCCGAAGCCGCGCTCATCGAATTCTTCCGCAAGATGCGCCCCGGCGACCCGCCCACGCTGGACAACGCCCGCGAATACCTGGAAAGCCAGTTGTTCGACCAGCGGCGTTATGACCTGGAGCGCGTGGGCCGCTACAAGCTGAACCAGCGCCTGGGGCTGGAAGGCAAAATTTCGCGCCAGGTGCGGACTGTCACCCGCGCGGATATTGTCGCCGTGGTGCGCCGCATGATCGACATCAACAACGGCCGCGCCACCCGTGATGACATCGACCATCTGGGCAACCGCCGCGTGAAAACGGTGGGCGAACTCATCATGAACAAGCTGCGCATCGGCCTGCGCCGCATGGAGCG
>JALOOI010000027.1 GCA_025454495.1 Anaerolineae bacterium | reverse complement strand
TCGCGGCCATCGCCGGTAATCGCGTGACGGTGGATATTCACAGCCACTTTGCCGATGGCGAAGAACGCGACGATGATGACGATGAATCGTCCGATGAGCGCGACAGCGATGACGATGAGCACGACAGCGACGATAACGACGATGAATCGTCCAATGAGCACGACAGCGATGACGATAATGACGATGAGTCGTCCGATGAACATGACAGCGACGATGATGACGATGAATCGTCCGATGAGCACGAAATCGACGACGATGATGATGACGATGATGACGACGACGATGATAAAGGGATTGTCTACAAAGGCGATGAATTCTTCCACCGGCACGATTTTGCTGTGACCGCCGGCGCGGCCGAAGATGCGCCGCCGCTGCTGCCGGGCTTCGCCGCGAAGCTCGTCGGCGTGAACCCGGGCGATAAAATCACCTTTGACCTGGATGTGCCGGAAGGTGAATCCTTCAAAGACATTGCCGGGCGCAAAGTCACCTTTGAAGTGACCGTGAAAAAAGTGGAAGTGGTGACGCTGCCACAGATGAACGACGATTTCGCGGCGCGGCTGACCAAAGATGAAGATGAACCCCTCACGCTGCTGCAACTGCGCCAGCGTGTGCGCGAAAATATGCACAAAGAAGCCCTCCAGAATGCCGAAAATCGCTTTGCCGAAGGCATCCTGGAACGCATCGCCGAACAGGCCACCGTCGCCTACCCGGAAATGATGCTGGCCGAGCGCATCGAAGAAATGCTGGAAGACCTGGATGGCAACCTGCGCCAGCAGGGCATTACCCTGGAACAATACCAGAAGGTAACGGGCACCAAAAAAGAGCAGCTTTATGAGATGTACCAGCCGCAGGCGGAAGTCTCCTTAAAACGCTCGCTGGTGCTGGGCGAAGTGCTCACGAAAGAGCAAATCAAGGTCAGTGAAGACGATTTGAACGCCCGCATGGAAGACATGCTGACGGCCATCGAGCCGGATCGGCGTGACTCGCTGCGTAAATTCCTGAACACGGAAGCACAGCGCGACCGTGTTTTGAACAACATGCTGTATGAACAGGTGATGCAGCGCCTGGTACAGATTGGCAAAGGCGAAGCGCCAGAACTGGCCGCGCCCGCTGCCACGCCGGCAGCAGCCGAAGCTGCTGAAGCGCAGGCCCCACAGGGCGAATGAAGGGGTAAACCATCGTCGTCATTCACGAAAGGAGCAAGGTGCAGCCACTGCACCGTACACGGCTATGAGTTTCTATAACGTCATTCCAATGGTGATTGAGCAGGGAAGCCGGGGTGAACGCGCTTATGACATCTATTCGCTGCTGCTAAAAGAGCGCATTGTGTTTGTGGGCACGGGCATCAACGATCAGGTAGCGAACCTTACCGTGGCGCAACTGCTGTTCCTGAACCGCGAAGACCCGGATAAACGCATTCAGATGTACATCAATTCTCCCGGCGGCGTGGTGTATGCCGGGCTGGGTATTTATGATGCCATGCAGCAGATCGAAGCCCCGGTGATGACCGTGGCGGTGGGGCTGACGGCCAGCTTTGGCACCGTGCTGCTGACGGCCGGGGAAAAAGGCCTGCGGATGGCGCTGCCGCACGCCACCATCCACATGCATCAGCCGCTGGGCGGCGCACAGGGCCAGGCTTCGGACATTGTGATTCAGGCCAATGAAATCATCCGCCTGAAGAAACTGCTGAACAATGTTTTCGTTAAGCACACCGGCCAGGAATATGATGTGATCGAGCGTGATACCGACCGGGATATTTACAAAACCCCGGAAGAAGCGGTACAGTATGGGTTAATTGACTCGGTGCTGAACCCTGCACTGGAAGAGGTAAAAGTACGGTGAGTTTTCCACACGGTGGGCAGCGCTGCTCTTTCTGTGGGCGCACACACGATGAAGTTGAACGCCTGATCGCAGGTCCCGATAATGTCTTCATCTGCAACTATTGTGTCGATCTGTGTCACAATTTGCTGGCGGATGAAGAATATGTCGAGCGGGGCGGCGGCGCTTTCCACATGGATAAGCTGCTCTCCCCGCGTGAAATCATGAGTTTCATGGATGAATATGTGGTGGGGCAGGAATACCCCAAACGTGTGCTGAGTGTGGCGGTGTACAACCACTACAAGCGCATTCAGTCAGAACGCTCGCCTTCCGATGTGGAGCTGGACAAGAGCAACATTCTCATCATTGGCCCCACCGGCAGCGGTAAAACGCTGCTGGCCCAAACGCTGGCCCGCATCCTGGATGTGCCGTTTTGCATCGCCGATGCTACCGCGCTGACGGAAGCGGGCTATGTGGGCGAAGATGTGGAAAATATCCTGCTGCGCCTCATCCAGGCGGCCGATGGGGATATTGCCCGCGCCGAAAAAGGCATCATCTACATTGATGAGATTGATAAAATCGCCCGCAAATCCAACGATAACCCCTCCATCACCCGCGATGTCTCCGGGGAGGGGGTGCAGCAGGCGCTGCTGAAGATCGTGGAGGGTACGGTGGCCAATGTGCCGCCGCAGGGCGGGCGCAAGCACCCGCACCAGGAATTCCTCCAGATTGATACCACCAATATCCTGTTCATTTGCGGCGGGATGTTCGATGGCATCGAGAAGGTGATTGCCAAACGGGTGGGCGTGAAGGGGTCGATTGGCTTTAACGAAACCCCGGAACGCCAGGGCCGCGACAAGGCCGCGCTGCTGCGTAAGGTCAGCCCGGAAGATTTGATCCAGTACGGCATGATCCCGGAACTGGTGGGCCGTTTGCCGGTGGTGGTCAGTGTTGACCCGCTGGACAAAGCCGCGCTGAAGCGGATTATGGTAGAACCCAAAAATTCGCTCACGCGGCAGTATAAACACCTGCTGGCGCTGGATAATGTTGAACTCAGCTTCGATGACTCGGCGCTGGAAGCGGCCTCTGAGATGGCGCTGGAACGCGGCACCGGGGCCCGCGGGCTGCGCTCCATCATCGAAAAGTGCCTGCTGGATGTGATGTTTGAAGTTCCGGGCCGCGACAGCATCCGTAAAGTGGTGATTGACGCGGACACCATTCGCGGCACAAAGCGCCCCGGCATCTACGATGCCAGCGGTGCGCCGCTGGAATGGACGGAACACGGCACGCTGAAATCTGCCGGGAAGCCGGCCGCCTGAGCGACCACCACCCATACAACGAGCGCCCCGCACATCGCGGGGCGTTTTTTTTAAGGCCCGGCCGCTTCCACCTGGTAGGTCACACCGGGATACGATACCTGTTCCGGCAGCAGGGCGGCGGCGGCAGCGGTATCCTGCTGCAAATGTGCCCGCAGAAACGCCGTTATCAGATGCCGGCTCAGATCATGGGCCCGGGCCATATCCCACACCGGGTCAGAACAGGCGCTGAAGGCATCGAATTGCAGCAGCACCGGCGGGCATTCATCCACGAACAGGTAATGCCCGGCGTGGTCGAAAGTGACCAGGGTTGCGGGCGCACGCAGCGCGGCGAAACTGGCGTAAGCATCGCGCTCCGGCACCGTTACATCATCGGCGCTGCCCACCAGGATCAGCGTCGGGCGGGTGATGCCGCTGTGATCCAGCAGGGGGGCATTCCACGGGGCCAGCGCGATGATGGCCCGCACGCGCGGATCCGTGGTGGCGGGCCAGGTGCCGGCCGGGGCCGTGCTCAGCCCGCGGGCGGCCGCGATGTCGCTCTCCAGTTCCAGCACAAAGCATACATTATCCGCTGCCGCCGTGCTTTCGGCCGCACAGTAATCGCGCAGGCGGTTAAAATCCATCTGTGCGCCCCCCGCGGCCAGCGCCGTCCAGCCGCCGAAAGAATGCCCCATCACTGCCACCTGATCGGTGTCGATGCGCCCGGCGAAATCACCGTCGGCATTGAGCGCTTCGGCAAAGGCAAGCTGGCGCAGCACATCCCGGGGGCGCAGGGCATAACTGCCGGCAAAATCCTGCCCGCTGCCCGGCAAATTGAGGCCGGCGGCCAGCGTTTGCAGTACCGTGTTGCCGGGATGATCGGCAGCGATGACGATAAACCCCTGCGAAGCCAGATGCTCCAGCAGCCACAGGTACAGCACCCGCGATGCGCCGCTGCCGTGCGAGAAGATCACCAGCGGGAAGGGGGCATCGGCCGCCGCGACAGGCGCGTTCAGCAGGGCCCGGCCGGGCACCGAAAAGGCCAGCGCCAGCGGGTAATCGTGCGGCGGGGCCACCTCCTCGGCCGGTGCGGGATACCACAGCGTCACCGTCAGCGGGCGGCTGTCATCGGCAAGGGTGAATTCGCGCGTGCCCACGCTGTAGGGCCCCGGCTGCGCGTACAGGGGGGCATCCGGCCGCTGCGCGACGGCAGCCGAGACGAGCGCCAGGCACAGCGCCAGCGCGACGAACAATTGAAGCATGGTAGCTCCCTCCTAAACCCGGCTGCCGGACGGACGATCCTCCGGGAGGATGACCTGCGCCCGCCCGCCAACCTGCTTTTTAAACATTCTGGCATCCATCTCCGCCGCGCCTTCGCCGGCTGCGCCCCAGTTGGCGGGCAGCACATAGCGCGGCCGCAGGATGCCCACAGCCGCCACGGCCTCTTCAACGCTCAGGGTGCCATCGGCATCAATGGGCAGGATGGCAATATCCGGGTGCAGGCGCTGCATCTCCGGGATGAGCATGGTATCGCCGGCATAGTAAATGTCGTAAAAATTGAGCGAGATGAGAAACCCCAGGCCGCCATCGGTCAGCGGGTGCCGCAGGTCGCCGGGGGAGTAGGCCGGCACCGCAGTAATGCGGGCGCGTTCAACGTTGATGCTCTGCCAGGCGCGCAGCACTTCCGTCTGCGGGATGAGCGCGGCTACTTTTTCGTTGCCGATGATGCGCGTGGCGGGGCCGCATAATTTGGTGACATCGGCCACCGAACAATGATCGTAATGGTCATGGCCGATCAGGATCACATCCGCATGGAAGGCATTGCGTACCACGCGCCAGGGATTGATGTAGATGATGGGCTGGCTCTGGATGAGAAAACTGCCATGCCCCAGCCATTGAATATGGTCAATCATCTGGCGATCTCCATGGATTTGTGCACCGGCTGGTTGTGAAATTTGATGACCCGTCTATAATAAAGGAAGACTGCTGCCGAAGACACGGCAGGCTCACCGGTTTCACCGAACTTTTATCATCTGTGATATGATGATGGTGGCGTACTCACACAGGATACAGCATGGGCAATCGTAAATCCATCAAATCCATTACGCAACCTGAAGGCGGCCGACCCCTGACGACATCCGTGTCGGCCGGCGGGGCGCTGCTGCCCACCGAAAAGCCCGAACCATGGTCGCCGCCGGCGCTGAAAACGCTGGAAGATACCGGCCTCTCCAAGCTGGCCGTGGCTGACCTGGTGCTGAAGACGCTGTACTTTCGCGGCGATATGACCGGCTTCCAGATTCAGGATTCGCTCAAGGTGCCTTTCCCCGGCGTGCTGGATGGCGTGATTGCGTTTCTGAAGCGCGAGCAGTTGATCGAAATCATCGGCTCCGGCGGTATCGGTGGGGAAGTGGCCTTTCGCTATCAAATTTCTTCTGCCGGCATTGAACGGGCCCTCGAAGCGCTGGCCAAGAATACCTATGCTAACATCGCCCCGGTGCCGCTGAAAACTTACCTGGACTCGGTGTACGCGCAGACCAACAACAAGCGCACCATCCGCGAAGATGATATGCGGAAGGTGATGCAAAACCTGATTGTTTCCAAGGATATGCTGGATGTCATTGGCCCGGCCGCCAATTCCGGCACCTCCATCTTCCTGTATGGCCCGCCCGGCAACGGTAAAACCACCCTCTCCGAAGCCATTGGCAGCGTCATCCTGGGGGAGGATATGTGGATTCCTTACGCCATTGACGTGGACGGGCAAATTATTCTGATGTACGACTCGGTCAATCATCAGCCCTCCACTGATAAAACCTCCACCAAGAAACTGGGCGAAACGCCGGATGGCCGCTGGATCAAAATCAAGCGGCCCATCATCATCGTGGGCGGCGAGCTGACGATGGAAAGCCTGGATTTGACGTATGACCCGATCAATAAGTTTTACCAGGCACCCTACCAGGTGAAGGCCAATGGCGGCATGTTCCTCATTGACGACTTCGGGCGGCAGCAGGTGAAGCCGATGGATTTGCTGAACCGCTGGATCGTGCCGCTGGAGAAGAAATACGACTTTTTGACGCTGGCCAACGGGCGCAAGATTGAAATGCCGTTCCGGGTGATGATTATCTTCTCCACCAATATGGACCCCAAAGACCTGGTGGACGATGCCTTCCTGCGGCGCATCAAATACAAGATTCTGGTGGATAACCCCACGGCCGAACAGTTCTACGATCTGTTTAAGCTGATGTGCCGTATTCGCAGCGTACCCTTTGATGAAGAAGGCTATCAGTATTTGCTGGAGCGCTGGTACAACCGCTACGCCCGTGATTTTCGGTTTGTGCACCCGCGTGATCTGCTATCGCAGATGAAAGATATTGCCAGCTATATGGATGTGCCGGCGCAAATGTCCGACTTTGAATTGATTGATCGGGCGGCTGCCTCGTACTTTGTGGAACTCTAACCCGCTGATGATAGAGTCATGCCGGGGTCGCCGCCCGCCACCCGGAAACACAGCCTGTGGGGGCCGGTGAGGGTAGCCTGTGCGCGTCTATTACCTCAATACCACGCTGCCAGAGACGCTGCTGGAGTATGTGGTGCTGCTGCTGGCAGCCAGCGGGATCGATCACTACGAGGCCGGGGTACGGTCGGGCTTTGTGACGATTACCGGCAAAAACGGGCAGTATTTTGCCAGCCTGACGGATTGCGAAACAGCCCGCCGTAAGCTGCAGCGCTGCATCCCATTTGGGCTGCGGCGGCTGAGCGCCAGTTTTGTTGAGACGCAGCCCCTGCCCGGTGCTGCCTGCCGTGATGAAGGACAACTGACAAGCGTTTCTATGAATGAGATGGCAACCAGCCGGGGTGAGACCCCGGAAACCAGGGGAAAAGTGGCGGTGCTGGCGGTGCGCCAGGAGGAGGAGCGTAAAGCGCTGACTGCGCTGCTGCGTGATATGGGCATGGCCGTCCATGTGGCCTATTCCGGTAAAGAGGCCATCTTACTGCTGGAAGATCACCTGTGTGATCTGCTGGTGCTGGATGTGCAACTGGGCGATATGCACGCCTGGACGATGCTGGGTACGCTGAAAGAAATCATCAACCTGGCCCACTTGCCCACCCTGGTGTTGATGGATGAACAATCCGTGTCGCCGCTGTACAGCGTGACCCCGGTGGTACGCCCCTTTGCCATGGCACGGCTGCGTTTTATGATCTGGGAAATTTTTAAATCTACCTGACGGCACCCCGCCGGCTGAATTATGGACTGCCATCCTGCCTGATTCTCTGCTATGCTGGTAAGTCTCTCGCAGACAGGATGCCGGGTTATGCTGGTTGATGAAGCAAAAATTCATATCCGCAGCGGCGACGGGGGCGACGGTCTGGTCGCTTTTCGCCGTGAGGCGTTTGTGCCCCGCGGGGGCCCGGCCGGGGGGGATGGCGGCCGCGGCGGTGATGTGATCCTCCGGGTGAACGACAGCCACAACACCCTCTTTTATTTTAAGCGGCATATCCATTTTAGAGCCGAACATGGCAAACGCGGCGGCTCCAGCAACATGACCGGGGCCAGCGCCCCGCCGTTGATCGTGGAAGTGCCGCCTGGTACCATCGTGCGCGATGCCGCCACCGGCGAACTGCTGGCTGACCTGGTGCAGATGAATGACAGTGTGGTGGTGGCGCGGGGCGGGCGCGGCGGCCGGGGCAATGCCCGTTTTGCCACCGCTTCCAATCGTGCGCCGCGCATCGCCGAAAAAGGCGCACCGGGCGAGGAACGCCAGCTTACCCTGGAACTGAAGCTGATCGCGGATGTGGGTATTGTGGGCGTGCCCAATGCCGGCAAATCCACCCTGCTTTCGGTGGTGAGCAATGCCACCCCCAAAATTGCCGATTACCCCTTTACCACCCTGCAACCGAACCTGGGCGTGGTCATTTACAATCATCATGATCTGGTGTTTGCGGACATTCCGGGGTTGATCGAAGGGGCCCATATGGGCATTGGCCTGGGGCACGCCTTCCTGCGCCATGTGCAGCGCACGCGCCTGCTCATCCATGTGCTGAACGGTGCCGCCGAAGACCCGCTGGCGGATTATAACCAGATCAATGCTGAACTGGCGCTGTACGATGAAAAACTGGGCCAAAAGCCGCAGATTGTCATCCTGAACAAGATGGATTTGCCCGAAGCGCAGTCCCGTTTTCCGCAGGTGCAGGCGGCGCTGCTGGAGCGCGGGATTGCGCTGCTGCCGGTGTCCGGGGCGACGCGGCAAAATGTGGATCGGCTGATCCAGATGAGCTTTCAGCGGATGAGCGAACTGCCGGCCGCGCCGCTGGAACTGGTGGAAGCGGCCCCGCTGTACCAGATCGAAGATACCGAACCGGTGTTTACGGTGGAACGCGGTGCCGATGGTGCCTACATCGTGCGCGGCAAACGCATTGAACGCGCCGCCGCCATGACCTACTGGGATTATGAAGAAGCGGTGGTGCGCTTCCAGAAAATTCTGGAAACCCTGGGCATTACCGCCGCGCTGGAACGCGAAGGTGTGCAGCCCGGCGATACCGTCTTTATTGGCGAATACGAACTGGAATGGTCGGATTAACCGTGCAGCGTATCGGCATCCTGGGCGGAACCTTCGATCCGCCCCATGTTGGGCATCTTATTCTGGCGCAGTATACCATGGAAGCGCTTTTGCTCGATCAGGTTCTGTTCGTGCCGGCGGGCGATCATCCGTTTAAGGGCGACAAAATTCGCGCTTCGGTGGCCCACCGCACGGCGATGGTGGAACTGGCGGTGAGCGATAATCGCAGCTTTAGCATCTCCGATGCCGATCTCAAGCGCCCCGGGCCGCATTATTCGGCGGATACGGTGCAGCTTATCCAGTCCCAGTATCCGCAGGCGCAGCTTTTCTTCGTCATGGGGGGGGATAACCTGCGGGCGCTGCCTTCGTGGACGCGGGCACGGGAATTGTACGAGTTCTGCCGGCTGGCGGTGATGAAGCGCTCGGATGAAAATATCACGCCGGAGATGCACGAAGCCGTTCTGCCGGGGTTAAAAGACCGGGTGGATATTGTGGATGCGCCGCTGCTGGGCATCTGGTTATCGTCCACGCATCTGGTGGATCGGCTGCATTCGGGCAAGAGCATTCGCTACCTGGTGCCGGATAGCGTGCGGGATTACATTCAACAGCATGGATTGTACCAGAGGCTGTCATGAGACCGGCTTTCCTCAGTGTGCTGCTGCTGATCGTCTCGGTGGGGCTGGCGCAGTCGCCTGCGCCCACGCTGGTACCCCCCACGCCCATCCCGGTGGTGGATACGGGCAGCGGCGATGTGCTGCTGGCGGAATCCGGGGTGGCGCGGTTGCAGCGCGATGGCGTGCTGCGGGCGGGCATCCTGTACAACGAACCGCCCTTTGGCGAATTGAACATTCGTGGCGAACTGGTGGGCTTTGATGCTGACCTGGCGCGGGCGCTGGCCGAAGCCTGGGGTATTGAGGTGGAATTTGTGCAGGTGACGCGCCAGAACGCGCTGGCCACCCTGCGCGATGGACTGGTGGATGCGCTGTTCGCGGCCCAGGTGCACCGCCGCGAACTGGATGCCACGGTCGAATTTAGTATGACCTATCACCTGGGCAAACAGGCGGTCATGGTGCGGGCGGATAGCAGCATTGAGACGCTGGCCAATCTCTCCGGCCAGCGGGTGGGCTATGTGGTGGGTACAGCCGGCGAAACCGCGCTGCTGGAGTATATCGCTGTCAGCGGCTCGCTCATCCAGCCGCAGCCCTATCTCACGCTGGATCAGGCCTACAGCGCTCTGTTCGCCGGGGACGTGGCCGGGGTGGCGGCCCGCCAGGAGCATCTGCTGCGGGTGGCTGCGGCCCAGCTCGATGCCATCAAACTGCTGGATGAAGCCATCGCCCGCGAGCCTTTCGCGGTGGTGGTGCCGCGCCAGGATGTGCACCTGCGTAACCTCATCAATCGTACCCTGCAATGGCTGGTGCAGGAGGAAAAGCTTCAGGAGTTGCAGGAGCAGTATTTCCCTGGCATGGCCTTTGCTGAAGATGCCCTGCCGCGCTGGCGCAACATCGGCGAAGAAGCGCCATCACCGCTGCTGTTCGGGACGGATGTGCCGTTTCCGCCGCAGTACATTGTGCCCCGCCTGAATAGTGAGCGGCGGCTGCGCGTGGCCGGCATGACCGACCTGCCGCCGGATGCGCCGGTGTATTTGCAGCGGGTGGATGCTGTGAACCGGGCGGTGGTGGAACGCCTGGCTGCCCGCTGGAATGTGCAGGTGGTGTATGTGGGCGGCGACCCGCTGCAACTGGTGGAAAGCGGGCAGGCCGATCTGGCGGTGGGGGTGGTGCCGGACTGGGAAGCCGCCGGCCGGGTCGATTTTACGCTGCCGTATATGCTGCATGGCGACCGGCTGATGTACAAAGAGCGCGACGACATCAACAGTTTTGTGGATTTGCGCGGGCGCATCATCGGTGTGCTGCAAAGCGATGCCGGCGCACAGGAACGGGCCCAGGCCTGGGCGGACAGCGTGACGGCGCGGGTGCGCTTTTACATCACCGATGATGAACGGGCGGCCATCACGCTGCTGGTGGAGACCAATGCCGATGTGATTTATGGTGACAGCCTGAAACTGCTGACGCACCTGGAGCAAAATGCCGAATTGAAGGTTACGCCGCGCTGGTACAGCCGCAATTATCCCGGTTTTGCCGTGCCCCGCAACGATCTTGATTTTCGGCTGCTGGTGGAATACACCCTTCAGGATTTGATCCGTACCGGCGAACTGGCGACCCTGCTTCAGCCGGTGCTGCCCCCCGGCAGCGATGCCCCCGGCTTCGATGTCTGGCCGGGATCACGGGCGATTGGGGGGTTCCTGGGTGGCTGATGCTGCCCGACCACCGCAATCACCACCCCGGCGACGATGATGGCACTGGCGATGACCTGTACCGCGCCGGGGACTTCGTGGAACATCAAAAAGCCCCACACTGCCGAGAGCGCCGTAATCACCTGGCCGCTGAGGCTGACCAGCGTCGCCGGCATGTAGCCGATGACGTAATTAAAGCCCGAATGGCCGATGAGCTGCGGAATGAGCGTAATGAGCAGCAGCCACAGGTAGCCCTCCGGCGCGTAGCCGGTGAGCGGGGTGGCCGTCAGCAGCATCACCGCCAGCGCCACGATACCCCCGCTGCCAAAGATCATCCAGACATAGGGCACGATGGAAATGCGGCTGCGAACCTTGCGCCCGGCCACCAGATAACCGCTGCCGGCGATGGCCCCCGTCAGCGCCAGCAGGCTGCCTTCCACGCTGCCCCCGCTGGCCGCGCCGCTGTTCAGGCCGGAGAGGGCGATGAGGCCGCTGCCGGCAAAAGTCACCCCGATACCGATCCATACCGCCCGCCGCAGCCGCGCCCGCAGGAAGAAGCGTTCCAGCAGCGCCACCCAGATGGGCCCGCTGTTGATGAGCACGCTGGCAATGAGCACGCTGGTGAATTGCAGCGACCGGGCGATGAGCATAAAATGCAGCCCGATGAGCAGCCCGCTGAGCAGCACATACAGCAGGTCGCTGCGGCTTAAGCGCTGCAATTCTGCCCGGTAGCGGTGCAGCACCAGCGGCGTGAGGAACAGCGCCGCCAGCCCCAGGCGGCCGGCGGCCACCAGCAGCGCCGGGATGCCCGCTTCCAGCGCGGCCCGCATGAAGACGGCGGCGAAAGACCCCGCCAGCACGGCCACCGTGAGCACCAGTGCCGGCGGATAGCCTTTGGCCGGCCCGGTGGAGAGGGATGATGTCGGCATGGTCATGCGTTTTTTGTCTTTTCCCGGCTCGTGGTGATGTGGGCAGAATTGGCCAGCAGCACCCCGCCCAGAATGACCAGGCTGCCCAGAACCTGCACCGGCAGCGGCGTTTCCCCCAGGACAATGAACGCCAGGATGGCGCTGCTGATGGGTTCAAGCTGGGCAATGGTGCTGACGATGGTCGCGGGCAGGTAGCCCACGGCATAATTCATGGCGGAATGCCCGATGAGCTGCGGGAAGACCGCCAGGGCCAGCAGCAGCAGCGCCGCGGTCGGGGTGGCAATCGTGATGGGGGTGCCGGTGACGAGCACCGCCAGCGCCAGCGCCACGCCCGCGCTGCTGTACACCAGCCAGATATAGGGAATGACCGGCAGGTGCGCCCGCAGCCTGCGCCCGATGGTGAGGTAGCCCGCAAAGGTAATGGCCCCGGCCAGCGACAGCCCGCCCCCCAGGATATTCGCCGCCGCATCGCCTGCCGGCAGGCCGCCCCCGGTGCTGCCAAAGCCGATGATGAAGCCGCCCACGATGGCCACCAGCAGCCCCACGCCCACCAGGCGCGGCAGCCGGGTTTGCAGCAGGAAGACTTCGATCAGGGCCACCCAGATGGGCCCGGTGGTGACGAAGACCACGCTAATCAGCACCGAGGTATATTCCAGCGATGTCACCCAGGTGGCAAAATGCAGCGCCAGAAAGAGGCCCGCTGCCAGCGCCAGCAGCGCATCGCCCTGGCTCAGCCGGATCGTGGCGGCCGCAGGCTGCCCGGCCCGGCCCACGGCGGCGGTGTACCCGCCCGCCAGGCTGATCTCGAGGCGGTAGCGCCACAGCACCACCGGCGTAAGCAGCAGCGCCGCGATGCTCAGGCGGGCCGCGGCGATCACCAGCGAGGGCACGCCTTCGGCCTGGGCATAACGAATGAAAATGGCCGCCGCCGAGATGGCCAGGATGCCGGCCACAATGACCCCGTACACGCGCAGCGGCACGCGGCGCGGTTGGGCAGAGATGAATGAGCCTGTCACCAGTGGGACTCCCGGAGTGGTGTGAACCATTTCAATTTTAACAGGACTCTCATGGTAGGCACGGGTAAATTTTCCCGTTTCTAACACATCCTGTGTTAGACTCACTTTCGTAGCAGGCCTTCCTACCTGGACAAGGAGTACCATCATGGCTTACGAATTACCGGCGCTGCCGTATGCCCACAACGCGCTCGAACCGCATATTGATGCCCGCACGATGGAAATTCATCATGGCAAGCATCACCAGGCCTATATCACCAATGCCAACAATGCCCTTAAAGATCACCCTGATCTGGAAGCGCACAGCGTGGAAGACCTCATCAAAAATCTGAACATCGTCCCGGAAGCCATTCGCGGCGTGCTGCGTAACAATGCCGGCGGCCATGCCAATCATGCGCTGTTCTGGCAGACCATGGGCCCCGGCGCAGGTGGCGCACCGTCCGGCGACCTGGGCGCGGCGATTGATGACAAATGGGGCAGCTTCGATAATTTTAAGGCTGAATTTAAAAAGGCGGCCGTGGGCCGTTTTGGCTCTGGCTGGGCGTGGCTGGTGGTCTCCGGCGGGGCGCTGGAAATCATGTCTACCCCCAACCAGGACAGCCCGCTGATGCCGGATTACGGCGGCAAGACCCCGCTGCTGGGGCTGGATGTGTGGGAACACGCCTATTATCTCAATTATCAGAATCGCCGCCCGGATTATATTGATTCTTGGTGGAACGTGGTCAACTGGGCCAAAGTGGCGGAGATGTACGCCGCCGCCAGATAACAAATGTCATGGCCGCAGGGGGAGAGTCGCCCCCTGCATAAACCGGCTTAAGGGCGCTACAATGGGAGCGCCTTTTTGATTTTGACCGTGTTTGAAGGAGCTGCTGCATGTCTGAATATCGTATTGAGAAAGACTCGATGGGCGAACTGAAGGTGCCGGCATGGGCCTATTATGCCGCCCAGACACAACGCGCCGTGGAAAATTTCCCCATTACTGGCATGAAGCCCTACCCGGCGTTCATCTGGAGCATGGCCATTATCAAGCGGGCCGCCGCCGAAGTGAACCGCGACCTGGGCCTGCTGGAGCCGAAGCTGGCCAATGCCATCATCGAAGCGTCTGATGAAGTGGTGGCCGGCAAATGGAACGCGCATTTCGTGGTCGATCCGTTCCAGGCGGGCGCGGGCACCAGCCACAATATGAATGTGAATGAGGTGATCGCCAATCGCGCCAGTGAAATCCTGGGCTTCCCGCTGGTGAGCGACCAGAAAAAGCCGGTGAACCCCAACGATCATGTGAACATGGCGCAAAGCACCAACGATACCATCCCCACGGCCATTCGCCTGGGGGTGCTGTGGCGGCTGGAAGAACTCATCAGCACGTTGCAGCATTTTGTGGATGTAACGAAGCAAAAAGCTGCCGACTGGGACCAGGTGGTGAAGACCGGGCGCACGCATTTGCAGGATGCGGTGCCGGTGCGCGTGGGGCAGGAAGTGGGCGCGTGGGCCAAAGCCATTGAACGCTGCATCGCCAAAGTGGAGATGGCCGCCGAAGGCGTGCGCCGCCTGGGCATCGGCGGGACGGCCGCCGGCACGGGCCTGAACGCCCACCCGGAATACCATGCCCGCATGGTGCAAAAGCTGGCGGAACTCACCGGCATCACCCTGTACGAATCGGATGATCTGTTTGAATCCATGCAGTCCATGCAGGATGCGGTCTTCTTCTCGGCGGCGCTGCGGACGGTGGCGCAGGAATTTACCCGCATCGCCAATGATATTCGGCTGCTCTCGGCCGGGCCCACCACCGGCATCGCCGAAATGACCTGCCCGCCGGTACAGCCGGGGTCGTCCATCATGCCCGGCAAGGTGAACCCGGTGCTGGCGGAGATGCTCAACCAGGCGATGTATCATGTGCTGGGCAAAGACCAGACGGTCATGATGGCCGGCGCGGCCGGTCAGTTTGAACTGAACGTGATGATGCCCATCATCAGCCATAACCTGAATGAGATGATGCAGGTCATGATTGGCGCGGTGCGGGCTTTCACCGATAAGCTGATGGTGGGGCTGATCCTGAATGAGGCGCAGGCAGCCAAATGGCTGGAACGTAACCCCATCCTGGTGACGGCGCTGAACCCGATTATCGGCTATAACAATGGTGCCGCTGTGGCCAAAAAGTCGCTGGCGGAAGGTAAGAGCGTGCGCGAAGTGGTGCTGGAACTGGGGCTGATGAGCGCCGAAGACCTGGACAAAGCGCTGGATCCGCGCGGGATGACCGAAGGCGGCATTCACGCGGGCGGCGGCGCGGGCGGCTGATGCTGGCCGCGGCAGTTGTATGATCTTTATCTGAAGACGCTGTATCGGAGGGCATATCGTGGATATGCCCTCTGTTGATGAGGGGAGCGCACACCATGGAACGAGCCGCAGCATGGGCTATCGTGACCGAATTTACACAGAGTGACAGCCTGCGGCGGCATATGCTGGCGGTGGAATGCGCCATGCGGGCTTATGCGCCGCGCTTCGGCGGCGATCCTGACGTGTGGGGCGCGGCCGGGCTGCTGCACGATTTTGATTATGAGCGCTATCCTGATGTGGCGGTGGCCGGGCACCCGGTGGTGGGGTCGCACATTCTGCGGGAGCGCGGCGTGCCGGAGGAGATTATCCGGGCGATTCTGGCACACGCGGAAGAGATTACCGCAGTCATCCCCACCACGCCGATGGAGAAAATCCTGGTGGCCGTGGATGAACTGACCGGCTTCATCATCGCGGTGGCGCTGGTGCGGCCGTCCAAAAGCCTGCTGGATATGGAAGTGAAATCCATCAAGAAGAAGTGGAAGGATAAGGCTTTCGCTGCGCCGGTGGATCGGGCTTATATCGAGCAGGCGGCGGAAAAGGCCGGTATTCCGCTGGATGAGCATTTGAGCATGGTGCTGGAGGCCATGCGGGCCAGCGCGCAGACCCTGGGCATGGCCTGAGACAGGCGGGGCCACCGGCCCCGCCCGCTGTTTGACCCTACCACTGCACGTAAACGGGCGTGCCCAGGCTGGCGAAATCGTAGAACCACTTCGCATCCTCGTTGGTCAGGTTCACGCAGCCATGGCTCATCGGCTGGCCGAAGTTGCTGTGCCAGTAGGTGCCGTGCAGCGCATAGCCCTGGTAAAAATACATCACCCACTGCACCCCCGGCAGGCGGTAGCCGGGGCCGCTCATCGTCTGTGAGTCGTACTTGAGGTAAATTTTGTAGCTGCCCTGAACGGTGGGCGTGGCCGGCAGCCCGGTCGAGGACAGCGAGCTTTTCATCAACACGCCATCTTCAAAGGCATAGGTCATCTGGCTGCTCAGGTCAACGACGATCTCGCGCCCGGCCCCCACCCGTGCCGGCGGGACTGCGGCCACGCTGGCCGCCAGGTTGCCGATGGGGCTGGCCGCCAGCGTGGCGGCATCCGGGATGTTCAGCGTCATGCCGGCATAAATGCGATTGGGGTCGGTGATGCCGTTGGCTTCCGCCAGCACCGTCCAGCTCAGGCCATAGCCGCGGGCGATGCCGGACAGATGCTCACCTTCGCGGACGACGTGCGTCGCCATGACCGGGACGGGCGTGGGCGCGCTGACCACGGGTTCCGGGGGGGTGACGACGGCCGGCTCCGGGGCGGGGGCCTCGGCCGGGGCCGACAATTGTGCCGACCAGATTTGCAATTCCTGCCCGGCGAAGATGCGGTTGGGGTTGGCGATGTTGTTGGCGCTCAAAATGTCTGCCACGGCGACACCGTACTGTCCGGCGATGATGGTCAACGATTCGCCGCGCTGCACGGTATGCACGATAGGGGCGGTAGCCACCAGCGGATTTTGCACCACGTCGCCGGTGGTGGGCTGTGCCAGCCCCGGAATCACCAGCACCTGCCCGGCCCGAATGCGCGTCATATCGGCGATATTGTTGGTCTGCGCCAGCACATTCATATCCACACCATAGCGCAGCGCAATGCGAAACAGCGTATCACCCCGCTGCACGGTGTAAGTGACCTGGGTGCTGTCCTGGGCGAAGGCAGCAGCGCTGAGCAGCATCATCAACAGGGCGGCGAGGCAAAAACGAACCGGGCGCACGGGATTACCTTTCTCTTTGAACACAGGCGATCTGAACGTTACCACAACAGACGCGCCACCAGCCGCAGCGCGTTCCATAGTCGAACCGAACTCAAACAATCTTAGCGTGAAGTGAGAAATATTACAAATAGATACGCGACTGGAACGGGTATGTCTTTTCTAACGATGGTGCAACCGGGCTGAAAGTCAATTGCCGTGCGCTTTTTTTGCCGCTACAATGCCTCTGTGCCTGTCGCCAGTGGTGGAGCCAGAAACTTATGCTGTTACGGGTGTATCGCCTGACCGACCGAACCGGGCTGCTGTTGATTAAGAGCAGCATCGCCCTGGGTGACTGGCTGCTGGAGGGCACGGGAGCGGCCCGGCGGGCCGTGGCGCGGGCGGGGGGCGGGCTGCTGAGCCTGCTGCTGACGCTGCTGGTGCTGCTGCTTGGTGGCGTGCAACTGCTGCTGACGGGCGTAATCCGGCTGCTGCGGGCGCTGCTGCGCGGTGGGCGGGCGCTGCTGGCCGTGGTCGGCCGCGTCATGGGTTATGCCTTCTCCGGCGCAAAGGTGGTGGCGACTGCCGGAGCCGGGACGGTGCGTCCGGCCACGTCATCCGATGCCATCGCGTCCCCGGCCCGCCGCCGGTCGCGCCGGGGCAGCATGGTGCTGTCGCCGGATGAAGATGTGCGCGTCAAAGTCGCGCCTGACCCGCTGAAAATTCAAAATCGCCGTTTAAGCGTGCTGGTGCTGGTGCTGGGCGCGGTGGTCATCGGGGCGGTGCTGTGGGCGACTGACCCCTCCCGCACGACGGATAACCGGCCGCTGGCGGTGGTGCCGGCCGGGGCCGGCAGCAGCCTCATCCTGGGCGAAACGCCGGTGCCCACCCAGGAAAATGCCGTCATCAGCCTGGCCACGCCGTTCCCCACGGCCACGCCGCAGCCGCTGGCGCTGCGGGCCGGCGGGACGATTGCCTATACTGTGCGCGAGCGCGGCCAGACGGATATTCACGCGGTGGGGGTGGGCAGCACTGCGCCCCTGCGCCTGCTGAACGATGTCGCCGATGAACGCGACCCCGCCTGGAGCGCCGATGGCAGCCGCCTGGCGTATGCCTCGCGGCAGGATGGCAACTGGGAAATTTACGTCTATGACCTGGCCAGCCAGGCGACCAGCCGCATCACTTTCGATCTGTCGTTTCAGGCGAACCCCACCTGGAGCAATGACGGGCTGTGGCTGGCCTATGAGAGCTATCAGGGCAATAACCTGGATGTGTATGCCGTGCCGCTGGATGGCTCTGATGCGCCGGTACGCATTACCGATCATGAAAGCCCGGATTTTTCGCCCGCTTGGTCGCCGGATGGCCGGCGCATCGCCTTTGTCTCGTGGCGCGATGGCAACCAGGATATTTACATTTTTGACCTGGACTCGCTGGAAACCTTCAACCTGACGGCCACGCCCACGCGCCAGGAGGATTACCCCGCCTGGAGCGCCGATGGCAGCCGCATCGCCTTCAGCGCGGTGGATGCCGGGCGTGAAAAAGTGTTCGTACAGTCGGCCATCACCGTGGAGCCGGCCCAGGTGATGGGCCTGGGGCGCACGCCGTCGTGGTCGCCGGATGGCAGCGCGTTAACCTATATGGTCGATGCTGACGACAGGAGCCAGACCTATATTTATGCGGTGCCGTATAACCGCGCCGGCAGCGTGCCGGCGGAAGTGGTTTCGGTGTTGTATGGCGCGACTGCGCCGGTCTGGTCCGCGCAGCCGCTGCCCCCCGCGCTCATCAACAGCGGCGGGCTGGAACTGGCTGTGCGGGAGCCGCTGTTTGTGGAGCAGTGGCAAACGTATGAAGTCGATGCCCCCTATCGCCTGACCGGGCTGCCGAATGTGCAGGTCAGCCAGAGCGAGCTGCAAAACCAGGTGTATTTAAGCGACCGGGTGAACGATTCGTACAATGCCCTGCGGACGCGCCTGGCGGAAGTGACCGGGGTCGATTTTCTGGGGCGGCTGGAGGATGCTTACTGGACGCTGGAACGCCTGCCAGAACCGGGCGAAGAACGGCGCAACTGGCACATGACCGGGCGGGCCTTCTCCATTGCGCGGGCGGGCATCCTGGGTTTCCCTGCGCCCATGGAAATTGTGCGCGAAGACAGCGACATTCAAACGCTGTGGCGGGTGTATGTGCGCGTGGCGGAAGAAGCGCAGGACGGGCAGTTTGGCGAGCCGCTGCGCCGAATGCCCTGGGATTTCCTCAGCCGCACCGGGGGCGATGTGCAGGCCTATAACGAGGGTGGCCGGCTGAAAGCCCGCTTCCCCGTGGGCTACTATGTCGATCTGACGCAACTGGTGCTGGATTATGGCTGGGAACGCTATCCGGCCGGCGCAGACTGGCGGGCCAATACCAACAGCATCAATTACTGGCTGTTCTACAAGCCAGAAGGGCTGACCTGGTGCGCCGGAATGCTGGAACTGCATACCGCCGGGCAGCTTGTGAATTTTAACTGCACCCCCGGAGCCTGAAGGGTCAACCGCCATGCCACGAGGATTTTTAACATTTGTGCTGCTGGTGGTGGTGCTGGCCGTGTTCGGCGTGGCCCTGTGGCGCAATGCGGCCCCCACCGCGCCGATTCTGGCGGTGCTGCCCACCGAGGCTATTCCCACGCAGGATGTGGAAACGGTATCGCAGCTTTTGCGCCAGGGCTTCGTGAACAGCACGCCGCTGCCCACGGTGGCCATCCCCGCGAACCCGCTGCCCACGCTGGTACTGCCGGAATCCATCACGGTAACTCCGGTCAGTGCGGCGGAACTGGTGAGCAGCGGGGCCGGGCTGGCGCTGCCGGTGTTTACGCCCACGCTGCCACAGCCCACGCTGCCGCCGGGCACGCCGGGCGCAGTGATCACCGTGCAATCCGTCACCAGCGCCCCGGATGACTGGTCGCCGCCGCCGCTGATCCCGCCCATCTCGCGTGATCCGCTGGGACGCGATCATTACTGGCTGATGCGCCCGGTGGACTCCAATGCCAACAATGCCGTGCTGTCCTATTACCCTTATGGTTCCGATGGCCCCGATGCCTCCAACCCGCTGCGGGTGCATCACGGGATTGATATGCCCAACGCCATCGGCGAGCCGGTGCGGGCCGCCGGTGATGGCATCGTCACCTGGTCAGCCGATGGCCGCCAGGCAGAAGCGGCCATCTTCCAGAATTCGCCCAGTTATGGCAATGTCATCGTCATCAAGCACGATTTTAGTTACAACGGCATCCCCATTTACACGCTGTACGCGCATCTTTCCGCCTCCTTTGTGCAGCCGGGGCAGCGCGTCACCGGCGGGCAGGTCATCGGCCAGGTGGGCAATACCGGGCGTGTGAGCGGCCCGCACGTGCATTTTGAAGTCCGCGCCGGCATTGACCCGGCCTCCAATGACGATCATCGCTATGGCTCCACTTTTAACCCGGTGCTGTGGATGGTGCCCTATGTGGGCACCGGGGTCATCGCCGGGGTGGTAAAAGACCGCGATGGCAACCTGGTCATGGATGCGCCCATCACCATCCGCAGCCGCGCCACCGGCACCAATGAACGCACCACCACCAGCTATGTTTTTCTGGATAACGGCTATGATGTGAACCCTGACCCGCAGTGGCAGGAAAATTTTGCCGTGCCGGATGTGCCCGTCGGGCGCTATGATGTCATCGCCAGCATTTACGATGAACGGGTGATTGCCCAGGTGACGGTGTTTGAAGGCCTCACCACCTTCATCGAGATGAAGCCGCCGGAGGCCGTGAACCCGGCGACCAGCGCCACCCCTGGCGGCGGGTAATCGTCAGAGATTGTCGATAGCCAACGGGCCAGAAACCGGCTACACTTGCCGCAAAGTTGATTTTTTTCGCCACTCTGAGGAGGCTGTTACTCCATGCGATGGTTCCTAATGTCCCGGCAGTCCGCGCTGCTGTGCCTGCTTACCCTGTGGTTGATGGGTACGCTGGCGCTGGCGGCCATGGCCCAGAATGCGCCAGCCCCCCTGACCCCGGATACATCGGTCAGCGGGTCGATTGATACCGCTGCGCTGGCGCGGGTGTATGTTTTTAGCGCCGGGGCGGGCGATACCGCCAGCCTCACCGTCACCGCCGAATTTCCGGTGGCTCTGCTGCTCACCGGCGCGGATGGCTCCATCATCGGGCAGATTGCCGATGTCACCGAAAGCGGCAGCGCGGCCCTGACCGATGTGCTGCTGGCGCAATCCGGCAGTTATTTCGTGACCGTGTTCCCCGCCCCCGGCGCTTCCCGCGATGTCAGCGGCTCATTTGAGCTGGCGCTGACTCTGGTGGCGGCCACCGTGCCGGAAGCCACCGCCGAAACCACCACCGCGCCGGCCAGCTTCCAGCCCTCGCAGGATATTCTCGTCCCCGGCGGCATGGAAGTGCGGCTGGAATGGAATGCTCAGGTCGATCTCAACCTGGAAATCCGCGATCCGCAGGGCAATTCGTTGTTCTGGGATGCCCGCAGCACGCCCATCGGCGGCAATTTTGGCTTCGATGCCAACGGGCTGTGCGAACAGATTGCCGAAGTGCCGCAGGAAGTGGCCTCGTGGGTGCCCGGCTTTTTGCCCACCGGCAGTTATGAAATCCTGGTCTTTTATCGCCAGTCCTGCGTCACCCCGGCGCAGCCGGTGGCCTTTACGCTGACGGTGACAGTGAACGGGACGGTGCTGCCGGTGGTCAATGGCACGCTCACGCCGCCGGTTTCCAACCAGAACAGCGTGTATGTGGCCAATTTTGTGCTGAATGCTGATGCCACCGGCGTGCTGAATGCCGGCGGCGTTTACCCGGATACCAGCCTCAACATCCTGCCGGCCGCCCCGCAGGATATTCTGGCCGCGGCGCAGCCCATCACCCGTGATACCCCTGCCACCGGGGCTATCTTTGGCGCACAGAACTACCTGGCCTATTCTTTCACCGCCCAGGCCGATGATCTGGTGAGCATCAGCCTCACGCGCACCTCCGGCAGCCTGGATACCCTGCTCCAGCTTGTGGACGCGACCGGGGCGCTGGTGGATGTGAACGATGATACGGCAGGCTCGCGCAATTCGGCCCTCAGCAATGTGCGGCTGCTGCGCGGCGGCAGCTATACCATCGTCGCCACCCGCTACGGCAAAGAACTGGGCGGCACCGAAGGCGAATTTGAGCTGCTGCTGACCGGCGCGACCGGCGAACTGCCGGCCGAAGTGACGAACCTGAACCTGCCGCAGGGGGCCGTCGAAATTAGCCTGGTGTGGAACAGCGGTGCCGACCTGCAACTGCTGGTGCGCGACCCGGTCGGTGATGCGGTGTTCGATGATCGCCCGACGGTGAACAGCGGCGGCATCCTGGCCGCCAATGGCAATGTGAACTGTGTGCGGGCCCAGGGCACCCCGGTTTCTTATACCTACTGGCCGTTCCTGCGCCCCGGCACCTATGAGATCGAAGTGTGGTACCAGAATGCCTGCAACGACACCACCCCGGTCGAATTTACGCTGACGACGCTGGTCAATGGCCAGGTGGTCATCGCCGAGCGCCAGCGCCCGCAGGCGGGCCAGCGCTACGTGATTAACTTCACCGTCAGCGTGGATGGTACCGCCGTGCGCGGGCAGGGCGGGGTGGTCAGCGACAGCGCCAGCACCATCAACTATCAGGCCGAAACGCCCTTCGCCCTCACCGTGAACCAGCCCACCATCGGGCAGATTACGGTGGAGAATTTCTTCGATGTGTATGCCTTCAGCGGCACCGCCGGGCAGAATATCACCGTGTCCATGAATGCCACCTCGGCCGTGCTGGACCCGAAACTGTTCCTGATTTCGCCCACCGGGGTGCAGGTGGCGCAGAATGACGATGCCATCCCCGGCACCGACAAAAACGCGCTCATCAGCGATTACACCCTTCAGGAAACCGGGGTGTACCTGGTGATTGCCACCCGCTACGCCATACAGTACGGCGGTACCGTGGGCGGTTATACGCTCAACGTGCAGCAAAATTAAGTCTGGTCGCCGGGCAGAACACACCACCGCCGTTCTGCCCGGTCATTCCTCCTGAAATTTTCATGCGTCTGTCACTGATTCTGCGCTGGCAAAACCACCGGCAGACTGTACAATACAACCTGGCTCTGCTACTATGATGACCCATGACAGCCAGTGATGTGATGAAAGTGAATGTTATGCGTTTACGCCTGTACTGCCTGGCGCTTCTGCTCATGCTGGTGGTGGCAGCCTGTTCACCCCCACCCAACCTGCGTGATCCGAACCTGCTCCAGGATACCAGTTTATTGACCGATGACCCCTGTGCTGCCCCCTGCTGGCGCAATATCATTCCCGGCGAAACCTCGTGGCGCGATATGATGATCGCCATCGAAGATGACCCCGCTTTTACCACAGTGGAAGAAGTCAAGGATGATAGTTCGGAGGCGCGGCTGGTTAATTTCACCACCAGCAGCGGCTCGCCCTGCTGCCGCGTTTATTCCACGCTGGATGGCCGCACGGTGGGGCAAATCCTCACCCTGCTTGCACCAGGGCAGATGACCCTGGGCGACATCTTCGACAAATATGGCGAGCCGCAGTATGCCACCGGGGCCGATGTGACGTCGGATCAGGCGCTGGTATCACTCATTTACCCGGATGTGCCGGTGATTGTGTATGTGTTTGCGGCGGGCGTGGCGGAAGGTGCACTGACGGCCGCCAGCGAAGTGATCGGCGTGATTTATCTCCAGCCGGCCGATATTGACGACATTGTGAACAATACCAGCCTCTATGCCTGGGAAGGGTATGTGCCCCTCGCCGGCTGGCTGGATGGTAATTTTGACTACATAGCAGAGGCCGCAGCGGCCGCGACCGCCGAAGCCACTGCCGAAACTGCACCTTAATTTATCGATCAACCTGAATTGGATGAAAGGACAACGGGCAATGGTGGAAAATGCCCCCGCGGTACTCGATGAACTGAAACCTGGTGCCAATGTTTCTGGCACCATCCATAAGCTAACGCTGTATGGCGCTCTGGTGAGCATTGGGCTGGAGCAGGACGCGCTGCTGCACATTTCGCAGATGGGCAATGCCGATTTTCGCAACATCGAAGATGTGCTGAAAGAAGGCGAAGCGCTGGATGCCTATGTGCTGAAGGTGGATAAGAAGACGGCCCGCGTGGCGCTGACCATGATTAAGCCGCCGTCCCTGCCGTGGGATGCCATCCGCAGCAATGCCGTGTATGAAGGTGAAGTGATCCGCATTGAAAAATACGGCGCATTCATTGACATTGGCGCGGAACGCCCCGGCATGGTGCATGTGTCGGAAATGACCGATGGCTATGTGCAGTCACCAGAAGATGTGGTGAAAGTGGGCGATAAGGTGCAGGTGCGGGTGATTAAAACCAACCGCAAACAGCGCAAGATTGACCTGAGCATGAAGACCCCGCGTGAAGAAATCGTGGAAGTGATGGAGCCGACGGAAGCCGTGCCCACCGCCATGGAACTGGCGCTGCGCCGCGCCCGCGCTATGTCCGAAAGCCGGGACAGTGCCCGCGCCGCCGCCATGAAAGCCAGCCGCGCCCCGGTGCGGAACAATCGCAATGATGATGAGCAGGACGACATCATGAACCGCACGCTGCGCAGCCACAACAAATAACCGGCCGGCGGCGAAAAACATCAAAAAAGGGGCTTGACAACCCCTTTTTGATTCTGCCTCCGGCAGGTTTCAGGCGTTTTTGGCTTTGTCGCCGCCCAGTTCGCGCCACAGCTCATAGCTGATGAAGGCGAACAGAATGGTCATGATGATCTCGTGCATCAGGCACCACTGGCACAGCGCTTCCAGCACAAACACCTGGAGATAGACCAGGTAAACGGAATAGAACCAGGCAAACAGCGCGATGCCAAAACGCAGCAGCAGCCCGTTGGTGGCGAAGAAGGCGCTGCGTTTTTCCAGCAGCAGCAGCCCCGCCAGCGAAAGATACATCGCCAGCCCCAGGTAAGCGATGGGCACCCCCAGAAAACGGGAATAGATGCTGTTCTGGACGGCATCGCAGTTAAAGAGATCGCCGGCGACGCAGGCCATCGGTACTTCAGTCAATTTAACGTAGCTGAGGTAGCCGCTGACGGCAATGCCCAGCAGCACGCAAAACCAGATGCCGGTACGCAGGCTGAACCGAAAACGGTTGGCCGGTGTGGCTTCTGTCAGAATTTGTCCGGTGGTCATGATTCATCCTTCCTTATGCCCTGGACGGTGTACGTAACCATTTTACCCGCAGCCGGGTACCCGCTTCAACCTCGGTGATGTCTTCCGGGATAATCATCAGGGCATCGGCCGTGACCATTGACAGGAGCGCTGCCGAACTCTGGGTGCCGGTGGTATGGGCGATGAGCCGGCCATTGTCGTGGTGCAGGGTGACGCGGATATAACTGCGCCGTCCATCGGAGCGCAGGCGTTCAGCGATGATGGCGGTATCGTACACTGCATCATCCGGGCGGCCGGCCAGCTTCAGCAGCGCGGGGCGTACCAGCACATCAAAGGTGACGGCGGCGGAGACAGGGTTGCCTGGCAGCCCGAAGAAGGGCACCCCGCCCAGTTGCCCGAAGGCCAGCGGTTTGCCGGGGCGCAGGTTAATGCGCCAGAAACCCACTTCGCCCAGTTCATCCAGCACGGTACGGGTAAAATCCGCTGCGCCCACCGATACGCCGGCGGAACTGAGGATCATATCCGGCTGCTGCGCCAGCGCCTGGCGAAACAGCGCGCGAATATCGTCCACAGTATCGCGGGCGATGGGGAAGGACAGCGGTACGCCGCCATGTTCCTGCACCAGCCCGGCCAGCAGCAGGCTGTTCGCGTCGTAAATTTGCCCGGCCGCCAGCGGCTGCCCCGGCGGCACCAGTTCATCACCGCTGCTGAGGATGGCCACCCGCGGCCGGCGCAGGACGCTCACGGTTGTTTCGCCCATGGCCGCCAGAATGCCCACTTCGGCTGCCCGCAGCGGCTGCCCGGCGTGCAGCACTGTTTGCCCGGCGGCGATATTTTCACCCGCCGGGCGGATAAAAGCGCCAGGCTGCACCGGCTTAAACACCTGGATGAACTCTGGCAGGGCGGGCACGTCCGCACGGGTGCGCCGGTCATGATGCGGGCGCATTCGCCCGGTTGCAGGGTATGCTGCGGTGCTGTGCCGGCCGGGATGTCCTCCACCACGCGCAGCCGGGACGGGGCAGCGTCCTGGGCGGCGGCCACATCTGCCACCCGCACCGCGAAGCCATCCATGCCGGAACTGGCGAAGGGCGGCAGGCTGGCGCGGGCCGTAACCTCCTGCGCCAGGATGCGCGTCAGCGCCGCATTCAGCGGCACGGTCTCCGCCGGGCAAATGCCGATGCGGGCGAGAATTTGTTCAAGCGCGTGATCGACGTTGAGCAGGTGGGCCACAGATAGCGCCTCCGGTATGGGCTGGAATAACGCCCAGTATAACATATTTACCGCGTACAGCCGGCGGCTGCCGGCCGGCGCGGTGCTCAGCCGTGGCGCGGCTGAACGCCACGCATCAACACCCGGCTCACTTCCGGGCGGGTGAATTCTTCCGGCAGCAGGTCGCCCCGCGCCAGAATTTCGCGTACCTGGGTGCCGCTGAGGCTGATGTGATGGCTGCGATCATGCGGGCAGGTTTTAAGGCTCACCACCCCGCCGCAGGTCTTGCAGTAGAAGGTATGCTCAAAGAACAGCGGCACAATGCCGATTTCGTCCGCCGTGAAGGCATCGAAGATGTGGTGTGCATCGTAGCTGCCGTAGTAATTTCCCACCCCGGCATGGTCACGCCCGACGATGAAATGGCTGCACCCGTAATTCTTGCGGGCGATGGCATGGAAGATCGCTTCACGCGGGCCGGCGTAGCGCATGGCCGCCGGGAACACCGCCAGCAGCACCCGCGCCGCCGGATAATACACATCGAGGATGGCCTTATAACTGTCGATGCGAATATCCGCCGGGATGTCATCGGCTTTGGTTTCGCCCACCAGCGGATGCAGCAGCAGCCCGTCCACAATTTCCAGCGCCGTTTTTTGAATATATTCATGGGCGCGGTGAATGGGGTTGCGCGTCTGGAAGCCCACAATGCGCCGCCAGCCGCGTTCGGCAAAGATGCGGCGCGTCTCCGCCGGGGAATGGCGCAGATCGGCAAAGTCGGTGTGGGCCCGCTGCGGAAGCTGGATCACATCAACCTCGCCGGCCAGCAGCACCTCGCCCTGGCGATAGAGCCGCGCCACGCCGGGGTGGGCGGTCTCAGTGGTGCGATACACCTGCTGCGCTTCGGCTTCTCGATCATAGTGGTATTTTTCCGCCACGTGCAGCAGCGCCAGCGGCCGGCCGTCTTCGGTGAGCGCCGCTGACCGGCCGATGTCCACGCGGGCGGCCTGTTCGGCGGTGACGGCCAGCGTCACCGGGATAGACCAGGGCAGCCCATTCGCCAGGCGCATGGTCTGCACCACCGCGCGATAATCCGCCGCGCCCATGAAGCCGGTCAGCGGGCTAAGCGCCCCGGTAGCGATCATCTCCAGATCGGCCAGCGAGGTATCATTGAGCGCAATCGCCGGCAGGGTGGCCGCGGCTTCCAGCGCCTGTTCGCGGGCTGCGCCGGTCAGCAGCCGGTTGATGAGGGTGCCGCCATGCGGCGCAATCAGGGGCGCTGTCATAAGCTGTCCTCGCTCGCTGCCGGCTGCGCCGCCGGAATTAAGCCGCGGTCTTCCAGGTAGGCCAGCACCGTGGCCACGCTCTGCGCCAGCGTTTCTTCCCCCGTGTGCAGCGTTAGCTCCGGGGCCAGGGGTGCTTCATACGGGTCATTTACGCCGGTAAAATCGGCAATTTCGCCGGCCAGGGCCTTCGCGTACAGCCCTTTGGTGTCGCGGGCCGCGCACACGGCCACCGAAGCCGAAACATGCACTTCGATGAAGCCGGTCGTTTCCCGGCGGGCGGCATCGCGGGCGGCCCGGTAAGGCGAAATGAAAGCGGCGATCACCGCCACGCCATTCCGGGATAGCAGCCGGGCGACAAAAGTCACCCGTTCGATATTTTTATCGCGGTCGGCTTTGCTAAAGCCCAGGTCGCGGCTGAGTCCCTGGCGCACGGTATCGCCATCCAGCCGTTCCACGCGCACCCCGCGGGCCAGCAGTTCGTGCTCGACCGCGACCGCGATGCTGGTTTTGCCGGCCCCCGATAAGCCGGTCAGCCATAAGGTAAAGCCCTGTGTCATGCGTTTTCTCCAGCGTTTGTGTGAGATGTTCAGCGGCATCCATGCCGCGGGGTCTTCCGGGCAGGCCCGTACCCCTGGCGGGGCCGCGGCGGCGGCCACCGGGGGTGATTTTAGCGCACTTCGCCCCTGCTGTTCGATCCTCAGCCGCGGCCAGCTACGGACTGCCCAAAAATGATGCGCCACAGCCGGCGATTCTGCTGTACAATGTGCAATTATCATATAGTGGTACAGGTCAGGGATGTATGGTTACTTCCACAACAACAACCCCCTATCCACGCGATCTGGAAACCCTGCTGGATGTCGTGGCCGATCTTTCGCCCAATGATCGCTCCTTGATTGAGCGAGCCTACTACCGGGCAGAGCAGGCGCATCGCGGGCAGTTCCGCAAATCCAAAGAACCGTATTTTACCCACTGTGTTGCTGTGGCCAGCATCCTCGCCGATATGAAGCTGGACTCCGAAACGATTGCCGCCGGCCTGCTGCACGATGTGGTGGAAGATACGCCGGTGACGATGGAAGAACTGCGCAGCGAGTTCGGGCCGGAAGTGGCGCGGCTGGTGGATGGTGTGACCAAGCTCACCAATCTGCCGATTAAACCCATCGGACAAAAACCGGACAATATTCGGACATCCGTCAGCAACAAGGAAGTCGAATATTTTCGCAAGATGATGATGATGATGAACGACGATATCCGGGTAGTGCTGGTGAAGCTGGCTGACCGGCTGCACAACATGCGTACCCTGGGGTATATGTCGCTGGAGAAGCAGCACAACATCGCCCGCGAAACGCTGGATATTTTCGCCCCGCTGGCCAACCGCCTGGGCATCTGGCAGTTGAAGTGGGAACTGGAAGATTTGAGCTTTCGCTTTTTGAACCCGGAAGCTTACCGGGCCATTGCCACCCGGCTGGACGAAAAACTGGCCGACCGGGAACGGTATGTGGCGGCCATCGGCGAAAAACTGCGCCGCGAACTGGAACAGCACAATATCCACAACATCAGCATCACTGCCCGCCCCAAACACATCTACAGCATTTATCGCAAGATGGAGCGTAAAAATTTGCCGCTGGAGCAAATTTATGATGTGCGGGCGGTGCGCGTCATCGTGGATTCTGATACGCAGTGTTATACCGTGCTGGGCATTGTGCATCGCCTGTGGCGGCCCATCCCCAATGAATTTGATGATTATATTGCCTCCCCCAAAGATAATTTTTATCGCAGCCTGCATACCGCGGTGCTGGACGATAACGGGCGCACGCTGGAGGTGCAAATTCGCACCGCCCACATGCATGAAGATGCTGAATATGGCATCGCGGCGCACTGGCGCTACAAGGAAGGTGGCCGGGGCAAAGATGAAGCCTTTGAGCGCCGGGTGGCCTATCTGCGCCGGCTGATGGAAAGCGGCATTGAGCACAGCGAAGATGCCCAGACTTTCTTCGACCGGATGAAGGATGAGGTGTTTCAGGATCGCGTGTATGCCTTTACCCCCAAAGGCGATGTGATTGACCTGCCGGTGGGGGCGACCGCCATTGATTTCGCCTATCACATTCATACCGATGTGGGGCACCGCTGCCGGGGCGCGAAAGTTCACGGGCGGCTGGTGCCGCTCAATTACCGCATCAAAACCGGCGATCAGGTAGAAATTCTCACTTCCTCACGCGGCGGGCCCAGCATGGACTGGCTGAATGAAGCGCTCGGCTTCGTCAAAACGTCCAGGGCGCAATCCAAAATTCGCGTCTGGTTCCGCCGGCAAAACCGCGATAAGCACATCACCTGGGGGCGCGATGTGCTGGAGCGCGAATTGAAGCGCCTGGGGGTGATGGATAAAGTCTCCTTCGATGCCGTCAGCCATTTGTTTGAGTACGATAAGCTGGAAGATTTCCTGGCGGCCATTGGCGCGGGCGATGTCACCGGCGCACAGATCACGCAGCGGGTGCTGGACGATGAACGCCGCCGGGTGGAAGCCGAAAATTTTGAGCGCGAAATCCTCAAGCCGCGCCGGTCTACCGCGCTGGATACGTCCGCCGGGGTGAGCATCATGGGCACGGGCGGGCTGATGGTGAACCTGGCCAAATGCTGTAACCCCATGCCAGGCGATAAGATCACCGGGTACATCACCCGCGGGCGCGGTGTAACCGTGCATCGGGTGGATTGCCCCAATATTCGTTCTATCGCCGAAACTGAGCGCCTGGTGGATGTGGCCTGGGGCAGCAGCTCCAATGAGCAAAAATACTCGGTGCCGGTGGAAGTGATCGCCCATGACCGGGAAGGGCTGCTGCGCGACATTACCACCATCATCGCTGATGAACGGGTGAATATCACCTCGGTGGAAGTCATCACCCGGCAGCACATCGCCACCCTGCAGTTGAAGATGGATATTGGCAGCAACCAGCAACTGACCCGTATTCTGGCCAAAATTGAATGCGTCCCCGGTGTGGTGGAGGGGCATCGCCGCCACCAGTAACCGCACGGTCGCCAGTGGGCCCCGTCTGGCTGTGATACGATGAGTTTGATCGCTCATTGTAAATGTGCCAGCCGGGGTTTTTCATGTTCAGCCTGCCACTGCATCCCCCTGCGGAAGGAATCCGCATTACCATTTTGTCCGGCCCGCGCCGGCAGCAGCTTCAGGCGCTGCAGCAGCTATCGGCGCAGGTGGCGGCCCTGTGGCTGGAGCTGCGCCCCGGGGCGGATGCAGCGGACGACCTGGCGCGGGCGCTGGCAGAACCGCCGGCGGCCACCCCGGACTGCCTGATTGTGTTCGGCGCGGACCTGCTCACGCGGTCTGAGCGCACGACGTGGCTGTGGCAGGCGCTGCGACAGCGGCCGGCGCTGCACATCCTGCTGGTGAGTTCAGCGCTCAGTAGCTGCCTGCCGGATGACACGCTGCGCCCGCTGACGCGCCTGCTGCCGTCGGACGGGCCCGGGCCGCCGCTGCCCCTGCAACCGGGGCGCTGGCTGCTGGAAGTGACCGCCCTGGGGCCGGGGCAGGTCATCAGTGAGGGGCAGCCGGTGCAGGACTGGCGGGGGAGCCTCACCCGGCGGCTGTTTTTCTTTCTGCTGGATAAGCCCATCGTCAGCCGGCGTGATCTGGCGCTGGCTTTTTGGCCGGGGCGCGACCCGCGTACCCTGATGTCGTCCTTCCAGGTGGTGCGCCGCAAATTGGAGGTGGTGATGGGGGTGGATGTGGTGGTTTATGAGCGTGAGTATTACTACCTCTCGCCGCAAATGGATGTGCGCTACGATGTGCAGCAGTTCTACGCGCTGCTCAATTTAAGCCGTGAAACCGCCGATGCCGCGGCCAAAAGGCAGTATCTGCACCAGGCGCTGGCCCTGTACCGGGGCGATTATCTGCTGAATATCACCGGCGAATGGGCCGCCCGCCGCCGGCGTGAATGCCAGCAGGAATACCTGGCGGCACTGCTGCATCTGGCGCAGTTGTGGCTGGCGGCGGCTGCGCCGGAGCGGGCGCTGTCGCTGCTCACCCGGCTGCTGCACCATGAACCGCGCCACAGCATCGCCACCCGCCTGGTGATGCAGATTGACCTGGCGCACGGTCGCACGGTGGCGGCCTGCCAGGCGCTGCAACGCTGGCGGGCCGCCATGCCCGGTGTGCCGCTGCCGCCAGAACTGGCCCAGGTGGCGGCCCTTGCCGGCTGTGACCGTAACCGTGACTGGCCCGACCTATGACCCGCGGCCGTTGCTATCGGCCGGGGGCAGCCGGCGCGGTTGATACGTGACCAGGCGGGCCACGCTGTCTTTCGCACCCGGCGAAACCACGAAATCGCCCCCGGCTTTGCCGCGTTTGAGCAGCGGAAATTTGCCAAATTTGAGCGCCTGGGCCTTCCCTTTGCCGGTGAGGATCACCAGCGTCTCGTCCGGCCGGCCCGCCGCTGCGGCCACCACTTCGCGGCTGTCCGCCGGCAGGCGCATGGAGATGACCCCGCTGCCGGCCCGCCCCTGGGCCGGGTATTCTTCCACCGGCGAGGCTTTGGCCACGCCGTCTTCGGTGATGTTGATGATAAGCTGCCCCGGCTGGATGAGCAGCGCCCCCGTCACCCGGTCACGCTGGCCCAGCAGCTTAATGCCGCGCATCCCCCCGGCGGATAGCCCGGTGGGGCGTACATCGTCTTCGGCAAAGCGGATGGCCTGCCCGCCGGCCGTCACCAGCAGCACTTCATCCTGCCCGCCCGTGACCATCACCGTCAGCAGCTTATCTTCGGCTTCCACGTTCATCACGCTGAAGGCGCGGGCCGAGACACCGGGTAAATCCTCCAGCCGCAGGCGTTTCACTTCGCCGCCGGCCGTGACGAAGAACAGATAACCTTCGGTGATTGAGGTGGGCAGCGCCAGCCCGGCCACGATTTCCTCGCTGGCCGGCAGCGGGCACAGGTCTTTGAACGGCGTGCCTTCGGAAAAATCGTTGATTTTGGGGAGCTGCTGCACCGGAATGGTGGCGCTTTCGCCGCGGGCGGTGAACAAATACAGCGTTTGCGCCGTGCTGCTTTCGATGAGCAGGCGCGGCGGTGTTTTGCTGCTGGCCGTGATTTTAGGGGCGGCCGGGGTCAGGCTGCGCCCCAGGCGGTTATCGATCGTCAGCGTGAGCCAGGTGGCTTCCTCCGGCACCAGGAAATCGCTGGCGCTGACCACGGCGGCCGTGCTGCTGGCGATCACCGTGCGGCGCAGATCGGCATATTTCAGGCGGATGGTCGCCAGTTCTTCAGCGATGACCAGGCGAATTTTGCCGGCATCCGCCAGCAGCCCTTGCAGATAGGCGATGAGCGCCAGCTTTTCCTGATATTCGTCCTGAATTTTTTGCGTTTCCAGGGCGGCCAGGCGGCGCAGCGGCATATCCAGGATGGCCTGGGCCTGCACTTCGGTGATCGCCAGTGCCTGCATCAGGTTCTCGCGGGCGGTATCGCTGTTGCGCGAACTGCGAATGATCCGCACCACTTCTTCCATGTTATTCAGCGCCTTCAGCAGCCCTTCCAGGATATGGGCGCGTTCGGTGGCCCGGGCCAGGTCAAACTCGCTGCGCCGGCGCACAATCTCAAACCGGTGATCCAGATAAACGCGCAGCGCCTGCTTCAGCGTTAACATGCGCGGCTGCTTGTCCACCAGGGCCAGCAGAATGATGCTGAAGGTTTCCTGAAGCGGCGTGAGCTTAAAGAGGTTCGCCAGCACATCGGTCGGCTCGGCACCGCGCTGAAGTTCCACCACCAGGCGCACGGCATTGTTACGGTCGGATTCGTCGCGCAGGTCGGAAAGGCCTTCCAGCCGACCCTGATTCACCAGATCCGCGATGCGCTCAATGAGGGTGGTCTTGCTCACCTGGTAGGGCAGTTCGCTGATGATAATGCGCGATTTGCCGCGCCCCATGTCTTCGATGTGAACTTTGGCCCGCACGGTGATCTTGCCGCGGCCGGTGGCATAGGCCTGGGCCACCGGGTTGCTGTCGTCTTCGTTGTCCTGGTGGGTGTAGATGACCCCGCCGGTAGGGAAATCCGGCCCTTTGATGAACTGCATCAGCTCATCAATGGTAATATCTTCCAGCCGCGACCAGTGGCTGAGCATATACACCAGGGCATCGCACACTTCGCCCAGGTTGTGCGGCGGGATATTGGTGGACATGCCGACCGCAATGCCCGATGCGCCATTCACCAGCAGGTTGGGCAGGCTGGCCGGCAGCACACCTGGCTCGGTCAGGCTGCCATCAAAATTTTCTACAAAATTCACCGTATCGCGTTCAATATCCGCCAGCAGTTCCTGGCCGATGGGGGCCATGCGGGCTTCGGTGTAGCGCATGGCGGCGGCGCTGTCGCCGTCGATGCTGCCGAAATTGCCCTGGCCATCCACCAGCATATAGCGCATGGAAAAATTTTGCGCCAGGCGCACCATCGAGTCGTACACGGCGGCATCGCCATGGGGGTGATACTTGCCCAGCACCTCACCGACGATACGGGCGCTTTTTTTGTAGGCACTGTCGGCCCGCATTCCCATATCGAACATGGCATATAAAATGCGCCGGTGCACGGGCTTTAAGCCGTCGCGGGCATCTGGCAGGGCGCGGGCCACGATCACGCTCATGGCATAATCCAGATAAGCGTCGCGCATTTCCTGTTCTATTCTAACGGACTGAATCTCGCCGTTGGCCATGCAAACCTCTGCGTTTACGCCTGCAACACGAAAACAGATTGTAGGGGGACAGCTCTGGGCTGTCAAACTAAAACATTAGTTCTATTCTACCACAGTTTTCAACCGATGATTACCCTGTGATGTGCGGGTTTTGTATAGCCAGGCCGGGCGGGCTGTGGTAGGATGCACACCATGAGCGATATGATGCAGACTATGACGCGACATTTATCCTTCATCGGTATGATGCTGCTGCTGCTGGGGCTGGCGGCCTGCCGCCCGCAGGAGACCATCATTATCTACATTACGCCCACACCGCAGCCATCGGCTACCTCGGCCAGTACGCTGGTGCCCACCACGGTGGCCATGCTGGCGACTGAGACGGCGACCGGCGGGGCCGTGGCCCAGGCCGCCACGGCGACGCAGACGGCCGCGCCCACGCTGGCCACAGCCGAGCCGGGCAGCTTCGGCCCGATCATTGATGCCAGTTATTCGCTGCCGCCCACCAGCACACCACCACCCACCAGCACGCTGCCACCTTCCAGCACGCCCACGCCCATCAACACGCCCATTGCCACGCTGTACCCGGCTTACCCGGCTCTGGATGGCAACCGCATCGGTGTGCAGATGTATTATAACCTGCCCATTGATGCCTATTATGTGTTCCTTCAGCACGCTAAATGGCTTAATGTGGGCTGGATTAAGCTCCAGGCGGACTGGTCTTTTCTGCAACCGGAAGGCCCCGGTGCGTATGGGCCCACCTTCCAGTTCTTTGTGGATTATGTGCAGCGTACCCGCGCCGAAGGCTTCCGCGTGCTGCTGAGCGTGGTGAAAGCCCCGGACTGGGCCCGCAGCACGGTCGAAGAAGATGGCCCGCCGGATGACCCGCAGCTTTACGTCAACTTCCTGGCAGAATTGATGGAGCGCATCAAGCCGGAAAATATCGCCGCGATTGAAGTGTGGAATGAGCCGAATCTCATCCGCGAATGGCGCGGCACCCTGCCCTTTAATGGCGCGGGGTACATGCAGCTTTTCCGCCCGGCGTATGATCGCATTAAGTCCATTGCGCCGGAGATGCAGGTGATTTCGGCCGGGCTGGCCCCCACGGGCAATACCGCCGGCAGCGTGGATGACCGCACCTACATGCAGCAGATGTATGATGCCGGGCTGGCAGAGTATACGCTGGCCGCGGTGGGCATTCACCCTTATAGCTGGTCAAACCCGCCGGATTTTGTGTGCTGTGATACCATCCCCGGCCGCGGCTGGGATGATGACCCGCATTTCTTCTTTGCCGATAATCTGCGCGATTATCGCGCCATCATGGAGCGCAACGGGCACAATGTGCCCATGTGGACGACGGAATTTGGCTGGGCTACCTGGGACGGCTACCCTGGTGATCCGCCCGATGAATGGATGCGGTTTAACACCCTGGCCGATCAGGTGGAATACACCGTGCGGGCGCTGGAAATTGGCCAGTCGCTGGATTACATGGGGCCGATGATCCTGTGGAATCTCAATTTTGGCACGGCCACGCTCATCCAGGATCGCCTGGAGATGTCGGCCTACAGCCTGACGTATGATGTCGATGGGCTGTCGCTCAGCCGCCGCCCGCTTTTCGAAGTGCTGTCGCAGATCGTGACGCGGCAGTAAGGACGTTCACAGCCGAATCAAAAGCGCGGCCCCGACGGGCCGCGCTTTTTGGTTGCCGCAGCGGGGCAGGGATCCCTGCCCGGCCGCGATTTATTCGTAGATGTCTTCGGTTTCGTCGAAGTCTTCCTCGGCGATGTCCAGCGCTCCCTGCGAGGCCAGCGTCGTCCGCGGCCCCACGCGCTCGCGTTCTTTGTAGGCGTGGAAGCCAGTGCCGGCCGGAATGAGCTTGCCGATGATGACATTCTCTTTCAGCCCGTACAGCGGATCCACCTTGCCTTCGATGGCGGCCCCGGCCAGCACTTTGATGGTGTGCTGGAAGCTGGAAGCGGACAGGAAGCTATCCGTGCTGAGGGCGGCTTTGGTTACGCCGAGCAGCACCGGAATGCCGGCGGCGGGTTCCTTGTTGTTGCCGAGCAGGTCTTCATTCATCTCCAGCAGATGCAGTTGATCGACCAGTTCGCCCGGCAGCAGGTCGCTGTCGCCGCTGCGGGTGATCTGCACCTTGCTCAGCATCTTGCGGATGACGACTTCAAAATGCTTGTCGGCGATGTTCACGCCCTGGCTGCGGTACACCTTCTGGATTTCCGTCAGCAGGTAAAGCTGCGTGGCATCGGCACCGAGCACCTTCAAAATCTGGTGCGGGTTCAGCGAGCCTTCGGTAAGCTGCGTGCCACCGCTGATCTGCATCCCATCCACGATGCCGGGGCGCAGGCGGGCATTCGCCGGGATTTCATATTCCATCGTTTCGCGTTTTTCGTAGCGCACATACACCACGCGCTCTTCGATGTGGATGATCCCGGCCAGGTCGGCGATCAATTTCTGATCGGTGGCCGGGTCATGGGCGATCAGGCCGCCTTTCTTGATCTGTTCTTCATCGGCCACCACGATGTCCCAGCCGGCGGGGATGTGATGTTCCTGATTGAACACCTCGCTGTCGATGACGGTGGCGATTTGCACCCCGTCTTCGCGCTTGGTCAGGCGCAGCACGCCGCTGATGTCCACCATGACGGACTCGCCTTTGGGCTTTTTGCGGGCTTCGAACAGTTCTTCCACGCGCGGCAGACCGCTGGTGATGTCGCCGGAGGCCTGCGCCGTGCCGCCGGTGTGGAAGGTACGCAGGGTGAGCTGCGTGCCCGGCTCACCGATGGACTGCGCGGCGATGATGCCGACGGCCGTGCCAATTTGCACCATATCGCCGGAGCCCAGGTCGCGCCCGTAGCACAGGGCGCACACGCCATGCACAAGCTGGCAGGTCAGCGGGCTGCGGACTTCGATTTCGGGCAGCCCGCTCTGGTCGAGCTTTTCGGCCACTTCTTCATCGATCACGCCGTTACGGGCGACGATCAATTCGCCGGTGCCGGGGTGATAGATATCGCGGGCGGAATTGCGCCCGACGACACGTTCATAAATGCTTTGCCCGGCGACATCATCGCTGCGGCGCAGCACCAGCCCGCGATCGGTGCCGCAGTCGGTGCGGTTGACGATCATATCCTGGGCGACATCCACCAGGCGGCGGGTGAGGTAGCCGGCATCGGCGGTACGCAGCGCCGTATCCGCCAGCCCTTTACGCGCCCCGTGGGTGGAGATGAAGTATTCCAGCGCATTCAGCCCTTCGCGGAAGTGGCTGCGAATGGGCAGGTCGATGATGCGCCCGGAGGGATCGGCCATCAGCCCGCGCATCCCGGCGAGCTGGGTGATGGGGCCGAAGCCGCCTTTGGTGGAGCCGGAGATGGCCATCACGGCGATGGGGCCATAGGGATCCATGGTGCGCTGGAGCAGCGCCTGCAGATCGTCTTTGGCTTTCGTCCACGTATCCACCGTGATCTGGTAACGTTCTTCTTCCGTCATCAGCCCGCGGCGGAAATCACGTTCGGCACGGGTTACTTTATCTTCGGCCGCGGCCAGGATGGTGGCGCGTTCTTCCGGGATGATGAGATCGCTGACGGCGATGGTGGTGCCGGAGAGCGTGGCATACTTAAAGCCATAGTCTTTGATGGCATCCACAATGTCGGTGGTGCGGTCTGACCCCAGGCGCTGATAGCAGCGCGAAACCAGCTTTTGCAGCCCCTTCTTGTCCAGCGTTTCCTGCACGAAGCGAATTTCGTCCGGCAGAATGCGGTTGAACAGCGCCCGCCCGACCGTGGTCGGTTCCGGGGTTTCCTGCGCCGACTGATGATCGTAGATATTGCCGAGCAGGATGGGCGTATGCACGCCGACGCGGCCCAGGCCATACAGGTATTCCACTTCGTTCAGGTCCACCACCATCTGCCGTTCATGCAGATTGCTGATTTTGATCTGGTCTTGCAGACCCTTCTTCTTCAGCAGTTTCCACATTTCGATGGTGTTCACCAGGATGCAATCGACCTGGCCTTCCAGCAGGGCGCGAATGGTGCGATCCACGCGATCTTCGACGATCTTTTCGCGCTCGCCTTCTTTTTTCTCGCGCACATCATCATAGATGATGACCTGCCCGCTGAGGTCGCGGTAACGGGCGTAATAGTAGCCGTTTTTACGCAGCGGCACGCCAATTTTAACCTCCGGGTTGGCGAGCGAGTCGAAGGAACGGAACTCGTTCACCCGGTCGGCCAGCGTGGCAATTTCGACGGTGGGATCCATCGTCAGGTAGTAGATGCCCAGCACCATATCTTTGGCCGGGCCCACGATGGGCTGGCCATCGGCCGGTTTCAGCAGGTTGCGCGTGCTCAGCATCAGCTCGCGCGCTTCTTTCACCGCTTTGTCGCTCAGCGGCACGTGCACGGCCATCTGGTCGCCGTCAAAGTCCGCATTGAACGCGGAGCAGACCAGCGGATGAATCTGGATGGCTTTGCCTTCCACAAGCTGCGGCTCAAACGCCTGAATGCCCAGGCGGTGCAGGGTGGGGGCGCGGTTCAGCAGCACCGGGCGCTCTTTGATGACTTCTTCCAGCACTTCCCACACTTCGGGCTTTTCGCGCTCAATGATGCGCTTGGCCCCCTTCACATTGCTGGCGTAGCTGTGCTTCACCAGGCGGCTGATGACGAAGGGGCGGTACAGTTCCAGGGCCATGGTCTTGGGCAGGCCGCACTGGTGCAGCTTCAGGCGCGGGCCGATGACGATCACCGAGCGGCCGGAATAATCCACGCGCTTACCGAGCAGGTTGCGGCGGAAGCGGCCTTTTTTCCCTTTCAGCATATCGCTGAGGGATTTCAGTTCGCGCCGGCCGCGCCGGCTGAGGGCTTTGCCGCGCTGGCTGTTGTCGATCAGGCTGTCTACGGCTTCCTGAAGCATACGCTTTTCGTTGCGGACGATGACATCCGGCGCGCCCAGTTCCAGCAGATGCTTGAGCCGGTTGTTGCGGTTAATCACCCGGCGATACAGATCGTTCAGATCGCTGGTGGCGAAGCGACCGCCGTCAAGCTGCACCATCGGGCGCAAATCCGGCGGGATGACCGGCAGCACCGTCAGGATCATCCATTCCGGGCGGTTGGTGCTGGAGCGCAGGCTTTCCACCACGCGCAGGCGCTTGGTGGCTTTCTTCTTGCGCTGCTTGCTCTTGGTGGTACGCACCTCGCGCCACAGCTCATGGCCCATCTTATCCAGGTCCAGGCCTTTCAGAATTTCGTAAAAGGCTTCGGCACCCATATCCGCCTGGAAGGCGTTGCCGTATTTGCTCTTCAGTTCGCGGTAGCGGTTATCCGAAATGAACTGGAGCACCTGTAAATCTTCCAGTTCGGCGATTTGTTTTTCGGCGCTTTCGCGGATTTTGGACAGGCGGGTGTCCAGTTCATCGGTCAACTGGGCCAGGCGGCTGTTATCGCGCTGGGCCACATCGTCAAATTCCAGGTTCAGCTCGGCCATTTTCTTCTGATGCAGCAGTTCGGCTTCGGCCTGCAAATGGCTGAGGTATTCATTGGTGATGTTCTGCACGCGGTACAGGTGATCGTTGATGACCTGTTCGCCCCGCGCCACGATCACCATATCGACCGTTTCAAAGCTAATATCGCCGGGGGCCGTATCGCCCATCAACTGCTCAATGCGGGCCTGCACGGACTGCCCCTCGCGCACGACTTCATCGCTCATGCGGGCCAGTTCGTTCTCTGCTTCCTGCTGCACGGCGGCCGCCCGGCGCTGGTATTCGCTCACGCGGTCATCGTGGCTGCCGCGAATTTCGTGCATCTGTTCCTGAATATCGCCACCCAGTTCGCGCTCTTTCTGGGCCAGTTCTTTCTGAATGCGGCCGATGGCGCGATGGCGGGTATCTTCGTCCACCCGCGTAATGACGTACTGGGCGAAATACAGCACCCGATCCAGATTGCGGCGGCTAATATCCAGCAGCAGCCCCAGGTAGCTGGGCACGCGGCGCGTGTACCACACATGGGCTACCGGCGCGGCCAGTTCAATATGCCCCATGCGCTCACGGCGTACCGATGACCGGGTGACTTCCACCCCGCATTTATCGCACACGATGCCGCGATAGCGCACATTTTTGTACTTGCCACAGTAGCACTGCCAGTCGCGGGTGGGCCCAAAAATCGCCTCGCAGAACAGACCGTCTTTTTCAGGACGCAGGCGACGATAGTTGATCGTCTCTGGTTTGGTGACTTCACCATACGACCATGAACGGATTTGTTCTGGTGAGGCAAGGCTGATGCGGAGTGCGCTAAAATCTTTCGCCTCCAAGGGGGACCTCCTCTGCGCTAAAGGTGAATACAGTCGTGATGAGAAACGTCGAGAACCGACACCGCCCGGAAATGGCGAAACAGCGACTGGATAGCGATTTATCCAGCGCTACAAAGTCGTCCGGGAAATTCGTCCAGTGATGACCATAGACGATGAATTATATCCGCTCTTGCAGACCTGTCAAGGCGGATGAGTGAGATGGGAGGATTAAACTAAAATGGATGATACGGCCGATGCGCCAATCTGTCAAATATAAAATGCATCAACAACGATTATTCGTCTCCTGCAACGGCAAAAGGGCGAATTTCCAGCCGAATTTGATGCTGCGGGGCGGGGTTATCCGGCAGTTGGCCGCGGAAATAATCTTTTTGCCAGCTCAGGCCGCTGTCGCGCGCGCCGGGTTTTTCCAGCGCTGCCAGGAAGTCGCGCCGGCTGTCGCCCCATTTTTGGTGCAGCGCATTCAGGGCTGGATCGCGCTCAATGGGCTGGAGGGACGGCTGAAAGGCTTCCAGTTCGCCGCGTTTTTGCGGGGTAATCATGCAGATGGGTTCATCTTTTTCAAAGATGATGGGATGGTGGGGGCGGGTGATCTGCCAGTTCATGGTGAACGATGCGCTCGACCAGTCCGTTTCGATCAAGCCTTCCAGCGCGACGATGCCATCTTTGGGCAGGTTGGCCGGCCCGCGGGCCAGCAGGTTGTAACCGGGCGGGGTGCGGAACAGATAGGGCAGGCCAAAGGTGAGGATGCCATAGCCAAAATGGCTGCTGGCCCGTTTATAGGTGATGTGCTGGCCGTCGGCGTATTCGATGCGCAGCGCCGGCAGCCCGCGCTTGCCCGACCAGGTGGCCTGGAAGGCGTGCGGGTTCAGGATGAACCAGCCGGCCTGATTGGCCATCAGCAGCGGCAGGCAGCGATAGGCGAAATGCTCATGGGTGTTATCCATCCAGGTGCGATGCCGCGGGGCCGGGATGATGGGCGGGACATCCTGGGCCGAGGTGCGATAGGCGATGAGCCGAAGGTCGCTGTCGTCGCTCATGGGTTAACCTTTGCCATTACGGGCGATGCGGGAACGCAGATACGCTTCCATAAAGCCGTCAATTTCGCCGTTGAGGACGGCGGTGGTATTGCCGGTTTCATGGCCCGTGCGATGATCTTTCACCAGTTGATAGGGGTGCAGCACGTAGGAGCGAATCTGGTTGCCCCAGCCGGCATCCACATTATCGCCTTTGAGGGCGGCGATTTCGGCTTCGTGCTTCTGGCGTTCCATTTCAAACAGGCGCGATTTGAGCACCTGCATGGCGCGTTCCCGGTTTTGTAGCTGGCTGCGCTGCGTCTGCGAGGCGACGACGATGCCACTGGGCAGGTGGGTAATCCGCACGGCGGTATCGTTTTTCTGCACATTTTGCCCGCCGGGCCCGCTGGAGCGATAGGTGTCAATCCGCAGGTCTTTTTCGTTGATCTCAATATCAATATTGCCTTCAATATCCGGCCACAATTCCACTTTGGCGAAGGAGGTTTCGCGCGTGCCGGAGGAATTGAAGGGGCTGATGCGTACCAGGCGATGCACACCCTGCTCACTTTTCAGGTAGCCATAGGCGTAATCGCCCTTAATGCTGATGGTGACGCTCTTGAGGCCGGCTTCGTCGCCGTAGCTTTTTTCCATGATGTCCACCTGGTAGCGGTGTTCTTCCAGCCAGCGCAGGAACATACGCTCCAGCATGGCCGCCCAGTCCTGGGCATCGGTGCCGCCGGCCCCGGCGTGGATGGCCAGGATGGTATTGGCGCGATCATACTCGCCGGTGAACATGGCTTCCACCGCCAGCCGGCTGACCACCTGCTCCAGGTCGGTGACTTCCTGCTGAATATCCGCTTCCAGGCTGGTATCGCCCAGGGCAGCCAGTTCCAGTGCATCATTGATGCGCCCGGCCAGCCCCTGCCAGCGCTCGATCTGGGAGCGCAGCCCGGCGATCTGCTGCATGATCTTTTGCGCTTCAGTCGGGTTGTTCCAGAAAGCGTTAGCGGTCGATTGTTCTTCCAGCGCGGCGACGGTGGTCTGTTTGCCGTCCATGTCCATGCGCTGCATCAGATCATCGATCTGGGTTTTCATGCTTTTCAACTGGTTGATGAGGGGTTCCATGCTGCGACTCGTTTGTACAGGTTAGACACACTGGTATCAGGTCAGGGGCGGGCAAGTGTTTGCCGGAGGGCTTCGTACATGAAGATGGCCCCGGCCACGGAAACATTCAAAGAGTCAGTCACACTGCCGACGACTGGAATTTTCACCAGGTCATCACAATGATCGCGCCACAGCGCCTTCAGTCCGGTGTCCTCCGTCCCCAGCAGCAGGGCGGTTTTCTGGCGAAAATCGATGTCATAGAGGCTGCGGCGGCCGTCCAGGTGCCCGGCTACCAGGCGATAGCCGGCCTGTGGCAGATATTGTAGCGCGTCCTGGGAAGAAATACAGTAAATATTTCGCAGGAAGCAGGCCCCCGTGCTGCTGCGAATGATATTGGGGTTATACAGGTCGAGCGCCGAATCGACCAGCAGCACGGCCCGGAAACCGGCGGCATCGGCAGTCCGCAGCAGCGCCCCGATGTTGCCGGGCTTGCGTAAATCCACCAGCACCAGCACCAGCGGCGCGGTGATGCCGGCCAGATGGGTGAGGGGGGCGGGCTGGCGCAGCACGGCCACCACGCCGCCGGGATTTTGCCGGTAGCTGGCGCGGGCCAGCACGTCCGGCGGCACGTCATACACCGGGCAGGGCAGGTCTTGCACCAGCCGGGTGGTATCGGCATCGGCCAGCGCGGGGGCAAAGAGGGCATATTCCGGGGTGTAGTGCTGCGCCAGCGCCCGTTGCAGGTCGCGGGCATCATCCACGCAGAACAGGCGCTCGCGCTCCCGGTGGGGTTTATCGTGCAGCCGGTGCGCCAGTTTCACCCGCGGATTTTGAAAGCTGGTGATCTTCTCATACGGCGGCATGATTACGTTTCGTCGCTGAACAGGCTTTCGACAAAGTTCTCCGGGTCAAAATAGACCAGATCATTCACCCCTTCGCCCAGGCCAATGAACTGCACCGGCACATGCAGATCATTATGGACGGAGAAGATCATGCCGCCTTTGGCCGTGCCATCCAGCTTGGTGATGACCAGCCCGGTGACTTCGGTGGCTTCGGCGAATTTTTGCGCCTGCTTGAGGGCGTTCTGGCCGGTGGTGCCATCCAGCACCAGCAGCACTTCATGGGGTGCGCCGGGCACGGCCTTGCTGATGACCCCGCGCACTTTGGCCAGTTCCTGCATGAGGTTGTAATTGGTGTGCAGGCGGCCGGCCGTATCAATGATGAGGACATCGTGTTTGCGGGCGCGGGCGGCGTTGATGGCATCGTAGACCACTGCGCCGGGGTCGGCACCGGGCTTGCTGGCGATGACGGGCACGCCCACCCGGTCGCCCCAGGTTTGCAACTGGTCGATGGCGGCGGCGCGGAAGGTATCCCCGGCGGCCAGGATCACTTTACGCCCGGCGCGGTGCAGGCGGCTGGCAATTTTGGCGATGGACGTGGTTTTGCCGGAGCCGTTCACACCCACGATTAGGATGATGGACAGCTCGCGCCCGCTGAGGTTTAATTCGCGGGGTTTGTCCAGCAGGCCGCGCAGGGCCTGCTTCAGCGCTTTTTGCAGGTCGCCGGTGCGGGTCAGGCCTTCTTCGCGCACCACTTCCTGAAGATATTCAATGACGGTGGCGGTGGTTTCCGTCCCCAGGTCGGACTGGATGAGGGTGGCTTCGATGTCGTCCCAGGTGTCCGGGGTGATGTCGCTGTTGCCGAAAAGCTGCGAAATGCGCCCAAAAAGCGATTGTCGTGTTTTTGCCAGCCCGCGCCGGAAGATGCCCACTGCTGCTGCTCCATGCTGATGAATGGCGTGTAAAGGCCGGGGCGGGGCGGTGGGCCCCGCCGGCGGGATGGTTAGCTGCCCACGAGCTGGCGGCGGCGCTTGTCTTCGCGCAGGCGCAGTTCGGTATTGAGGATGCGTTTCCGCAGGCGCAGACTTTGCGGGGTCACTTCCAGCAGTTCATCTTCGCCCAGGAATTCGATGAAATCATCCAGACTCATCTGGCGCGGCGAGTTCAGCCCGGCGACCACTTCGCTCGGTTTGGCGCGGAAGTTGGTCAAATGCTTGGTTTTCACCACGTTCAGCGGCAGGTCTTCGGCGCGGATGTGCTCACCGACCACCATGCCTTCATAGACCTCCACCCCCGGATCGACAAAGAAGGTGCCGCGGGCCTGCACCTGCACCAGCGCATAGCCGGTGGTGGTGCCGGTTTCCATGTTCACCAGGCTGCCGAAGCGCCGCCCCGGAATATCGCCCACAATCGGTTCGTAGGCGTGGAACAGGCTGTGAATTTGCCCCATGCCGCCGGTGGCCCGCATGAGGTGCGACCGGAAGCCGAGCAGGCCGCGGGTGGGTACATAATATTCCATGTAGGTGGTGCCGTCCTGGCTCATCATGTTCACCATGCGCCCGCGCCGGTCGCCCAGCAGTTCGACGATGGTGCCCACGTAGCCATCGGCTACTTCGATGTGGACGTGTTCGATGGGTTCCAGCGTTTCTTCGGAGCCATCTTCTTTCAGGTAGATGACTTCCGGCTTGCTCACTTCGAACTCATAGCCTTCGCGGCGCATGGTTTCGATGAGGATGCCCAGGTGCAGCTCACCGCGGCCGCTGACGACGAATTTATCGGCGGTTTCGCCATCCTGCACGCGCAGGGCCACATTGCGCCGCGTTTCTTCAAACAGGCGCTGGCGCAGCCGGCGCGAGGTGCCCAGGCCGACTTTGCCTTCTTTGCCGGTGAAGGGGGAGGTATTTACGCCGAAGGTCATGCGGACGGTGGGTTCTTCCACACGAATGCCCGGCAGGCCTTCTGCGACCTCAGGATGCGCCAGGGTATCGCTGATTTCGACGGTTTCAAAACCACCGATGGCCACAATATCGCCGGCGGTGGCTTCTTCGGCTTCCACCCTGGTTAAATTATGGAAGGTGAACAGATAATCCAGCCGGCCGTTGTGGCGGGCGTTGCCGCTGGCCAGGCGCACCAGCGGCATTCCACGGCGCAGTTTGCCGGCGTGGATGCGCCCGATGGCGATCTGGCCCTTGTAGTTATCATATTCCAGCGATGTCACCAGCAGCGTGGCCGGCGAGGCATCGTCAATGACGGGGGCGGGGACTTCTTTAATGATGGTATCGAACAGCGGCGTGAGGTCTCTGGCCAGCGTTTCGGCCGTGTAGCCGGCCACCCCGTGCAGCCCGATGGCGTACACCACCGGAAAATCCGCCTGATGATCGTCCGCGCCCAGTTCAATGAACAGATCGAAGGTTTCGTTCAGGACATCGGCGGCGCGGGCATTGGCGCGGTCAATTTTATTGATGACGACGATCACCCGCAGCCCCAGGGCCAGCGCTTTACGCAGCACAAAGCGCGTTTGCGGCATGGGCCCTTCCACCGCATCGATCAGCAGCAGCGCCCCATCCACCATGTTCAACACGCGCTCCACCTCACCGCCAAAATCGGCATGGCCGGGGGTATCCACAATGTTGATTTTGACCCCTTTGTAAGTGACGGCCGTATTTTTGGCCAGGATGGTAATGCCGCGTTCACGCTCCAGATCGTTGGAGTCCATCACGCGCTCTTCCATCACGCTGCCTTCGCGGAAGACATTGGATTGACGGAGCATACCATCGACCAGGGTGGTTTTGCCGTGATCAACGTGGGCGATGATGGCGATATTGCGAATGTCGTTGCGGGTTTGTGTCACACCGGTATCCTGTGGAACTGTTATGCATGAAAACTGAAGTATTGTAGCAGGGCTTCGCTAAAAAATAAGGCAGGATTTGTTTAAGCGGCGATAAACAGCGGGTGCGGCAAAACGCGCCAGTCCGCATCTTGACAGGCCCGGGTGAGGGTGGTATCTTTAACAGCATCCTGATGGAGGCGTGGTGTAGCGGTTAACATGCTGCCCTGTCAAGGCAGAGATCGCGGGTTCGAATCCCGTCGCTTCCGCAGCCAAATGCCCGGTTTTCGCCGGGCATTTTTGATTTCTGAGCCTGTATCTGTATCGTTATTCGTCCAGCGGGTCGAAGATGCGATGCTGGATGAAGATGGTTTCGGCCTGCTGCCACAGGCGGTCACTTTCTTCGGCCTGGCCCTCTTCCTGGGCATGGATGGCCCAGGCTTTCAGGGTGTAGGCGCGGCCGGGGGTGTTGTCGCCGTAGAAGGCGAGGCTTTTTTCAAAGCACTGCACCGGGCTGAAGGTGGCTTCCGCTACAGTGACTTCGGTCATCAGGCGCGAGGCGGCCCGGCCCACGATGCGCCAGGCCCGTCCTTCAATCTCGGCATCTTCGGTGATCTGCCCCTGGGCCAGCCCGTGCTGGCCGGCTTCCAGCGCTTCCAGATAATGCTCCAGGAAGAGATAGGCCCGGGCCAGCGTCAGCCAGGCTTCGCCCAGCCCCCACCAGTCTTTGCCGCCGGTGAGGTCGATCACCTGTTGCAGCGGTTCCAGCGCCCGTTCCGGGTGGCCCTGGGCCAGGTGGACGCTGCCAATATTGGTCAGCAGCGCCAGTTCGGCATCGCGGTAGCCAATATCGCGGAAGATGCTGACGGCTTCCTCATAATGCTTCAGCGCGGCCGGCAGTTCGGAGCGCATCCGGTACAATTCGCCCAGGTTGTTCAGCTTAATGCCCAGGTCGCGCCGGTCGCCCAGGGTACGGGTCACTTCCAGCGCCCGCTGCATGTAGGCGACGGCTTCATCCAGCCGGTCGGCCATGCTGTGCACAATGCCGATCAGGCTGAGGTTGCGGGCGATGAAGCCGGTGAGGTGGTGCACTTCGGCCAGCGCCAGCGCTTCGCGGGCGACGGTGAGCGCTTCTTCGCGCTGCTTCAGGCGATACAGGCTCCAGGCGCGGCTGCTCATGGCGTTCACCAGTTCGGGCAGCCCCGGCTCACCGGCGGCGCGGGCCGCGGCTTCGGCCTGTTCAGCGTAGGCGAGGGCCGCCTGGCGGTTGCCGCGGCTGTTCTCCACATCATCCAGCCCGGCCAGCGCCTGGGCCAGCAGCAGCGGATCATCCCCGGTGGCGGCCAGGCGCTGCATGGTGCTGTAGACTTCGCTGGCTTCATCAAAGCGGGTTTGCCAGCGCAGCATTTGCCCCAGCCCGGCCAGCGCCTGCAAGCGCTGCTGACGATAATCCGCTGTGTCTGGCAGGTAGTGCAGCGCCTTCTGGAAATGTTCGATGGCTGCTTCGGGCACATAGGCTTCGCGGGCTTCGCGCCCGGCCAAAAAATACCAGCTTCCGGCCGCCACGGCATCCCCGGCGGCTTCGTAATGCTGCCCCAGGGCGGCCGCCTGTCCGCCGCCATCCGGGTAGATGGCTTCGATGGCGTGGGCGATGCGGCGATGCAGCGTTTTTAAGGTGGCTTCATCCAGCGTGGCCAGAATGCCGCTGCGGAAACGATTGCTGGCAAAGCGCCAGCGGGCATCATCCACTTCCAGAATGCCGAGGCTGGTGCAGGTGACGAGCCAGAAATCCAGGCTGGCGGATGGCACCGCCTGCCGCAGCACCGCCAGGTCCACCTGTCGCCCGCCGACGGCGGCCAGGTGCAGCAGTTCGCGGTCTTCCGGGCCCACCACGCTCAGCCGGCGCTGAATGATCTCCTGAATGCCGCCGGCGAAAATTTGGCCGCGCAGCGCCGAAGACTGGATGCTGGCCAGCCCGCCGCTTTGCTCCGAGAGCGCCCGCAGCACTTCAATGAGGAAGAAGACATTGCCGCCGGATTCCTGCGCCAGCAGGCTCACCAGATGGGCATCGTGGGCGGCATCGCCGAGCATGGCGGTGATGAGCAGCCGGATGTGCCGGTCATCCATGCGCCGCAGCCGCAGCGTTTGCCCGTCCAGAAAATTGGCCGCCAGGTCGGGGCGTTCATCTTCGCGGTAGGTGGCCACGATGAGGATGGGCCGCTGGCGGATGACGCGCTGCATCCGGTTCAGCAGCATCAGGCTGGTGTTGTCTGACCAGTGTAAATCTTCCAGCAGCAGCAGCAGCGGAAAACTGCACTGGTTGAACATGGCTTCGATGACGGTGAACAGGCGATCCTGGGCGGCATGGCCTTCCAGCGGCGGGGCATCCGGCACGGTGCGTTGCAGCAACGGGCCAATATCCGGCGCGATGGCTTTCAGGATGCTCACCTGCATATCGGATAGATTCACCATCAGGCTCAGGCGGCGCACAATATCACGCCACAGGGTGTAGGGGCTGCCGGCTTCCTGTTTTTCCTGGCCGCGCAGTACCTGAATGCCATCCACCAGCGCATGAGTCCGCAGTTCATCCAGCAGGCGCGATTTGCCAATGCCGCTTTCGCCGCCGATGAGCCACAGCGTTCCCTGCTGCTGCTTCAGCCCGTTCAGTTCTTTCAGCAGGGCAGTCAGTTCGGTGTCGCGGCCGATGAAAGGCGCGGCCCGCAGGAAGCTTTCGCGGATGGCCGCGCTCTCTTGCAGCAGGGACTGCCGGACGATTTGCTCCAGGTGTTGCAACGCGGCGTAGGCGCTGTGCGGGCGCAGCTCCGGGTTTTTGGCGATGAGCTGTTGCAGCAGAATGTGCAGCTCATCTTCGACATCATCGGCATAGGGGGTGTGGTTGATAATTTCATTGATGAGCAGGGCGGTGCTGCTGGTATCGTAGGGAAAGCTGCCGGTGAACAATTCCCAGGCAATCAACCCCACGGCGTATAAATCGGCAGCCTGCGAGGCCGGCGCGCCGGTGAGCACTTCCGGGGCGATGTAGGCCAGGGTGCCGCTGGTTTCGTGTTCGTCGATTTGCTCACTGGTGACGGACAGCCCAAAATCCAGCAGGCGCAGCCGGCCTTCGGTGACGAGCATATTTTCTGGCTTCAGGTCGCGGTGCAGCAGCCCCACCCGGTGCAAATACACCAGGGCCTGCAGGGCCTGGGCCAGCAGATCGACCTTGACTTCAAAGGCCACATCATCGCCGGCGATGGTGACGTACTGCGCTTTTTCCAGAAATTCCATCGTAAAAAAGGGCTGCCCGTCCTGGTCAAAGCCGTAATCCAGCACGCTGATGATGTTGGGGTGCCGCAGCCCGGCCAGCACTTTAAACTCCCGTGACAGCGCCACCCGCAGATCGTGCCCGGCGGTGTTGGGCATATCCAGCGTTATCCCGCCCACCAGCACCTGCTTGAGCGCCACTGTTTCGCCGGTTAATCGATCCAGCGCGAGGTGCACAACCCCCATGCCCCCTTTGCCCAGTGTTTTCATAATGAGGTAGCGATGATTGATGATGGTGGACATGCTTTCCCCTTTGCCTGTTGTAAATGGGATGCTCTTATCTTAACGCTTTGTCGATATAACAGACAGGTTTGTTCACAATGATTTGAAAGCTGTTATTCTAACGGTTGTAATGTTCAGGTCTATTCTTTTTGATCGACCTTGTGTGATAAGATGTTATTATGCTTCATTGTTTTTGAAAACATTATCATGGTGTCGGAGTGACACACTTATGAATTTCACACGCCGCTCTATTATGCTGGCCTTTGGGCTGGTGGTACTGGTCGCCGGGTTCGGGATGGCACTGCTGCGGCTGTCGCCGGGGAGCAGCCCCGCGCCGATACTGCCTACGCTGGCCAGCCTGCCGGGGGGCAATGCGCCGGAAACCTTACCGGAAATTGCGCCGGATACCGCCATTGTGACCCTTGTGCCGGATTCTGTAACAACACGTAATGACTCGGCTGGTGAGGACGGCGCGGCGGCGGTGGCGGGCGGGACTGCCCCGGATACAGCCGTGACCGTGAACAGCGTCGCGCTGAACAACAGTGCGCCTGAGTCCGTGAACGTGGTGGCCGCGGTCAACAATAACGGCTTACGAGCGCCGGATTCAACCGCCGCGCTGCCGGTGGGGGCGGTGCCCGGTACCTTTGTGGTGCGTTTGCAGCCGGGGACGACGCTGGAGGCGGTGAATGCTTATGCCGCACAGCACAACGCCCGCGTCATCCGCCAGCTTGCCGGGCTGAACAGCGTCGTGATTGAACTGCCGGCCAGCGTGACCACCCTGCCGGAGAGCCGCCTGTTTGCGGCCGCCGAGCCGGATTATTACATCACCCCGCTGTTGATGACCCCGGATGACCCCTACTACACCTCGCAGTGGAATTTGAACGTGATCGGTGCGCCGGAAGCGTGGACGCTGCTGCCGGCGACGACGCTGCCGGTCACGGTGGCGGTGATCGACAGCGGGGTCTGCGCCGATCACCCCGATCTGGCCGGCCGCATTCTGGACAGTGGCCGGGACTTTGTGCAGAACGATAATGTGCCCCAGGATGAATACGGGCATGGCTGCGGCGTGGCCGGGGTGCTGGC
>JALOOI010000205.1 GCA_025454495.1 Anaerolineae bacterium | reverse complement strand
CAGGCAGTGGAAGCCCGCCGCCAGGAAGCGCTGGCGCTGGCCGCCGAAGCGGAAGCTATCGCTGCCCGTAACGATGCCCGCCGCCAGGCCACCGTCAATAACAGCGTGGCGCTGGCTTCGGCCGCGCTGCAACCGGGCAACGAAACCATCGCGCTAACGCTGGCGCTGGAAGCCACCCGCATCGACCAGCCGCCGGCTGAAGTTTTTAGCGCCCTGATGAGCACCGCCTATCGTCCCGGCCGGCGCAGCCATGTGCGGCTGCGCGACGATGACACGAACTGGCTCATTCAGTTCGATAGCAGCATTCACCCGGATGGCCAATCGCTCATCGTTCGCAATCAGTGGCTTGAAGCGGCGACCGGCCGGGTGCTGCGCGAATTTGCCGATGCGCCGCTGACCCCGGTGCTGGCGGCCTGGCTGGCCGATGGTCAGCGCGTTATCATCGCCGGCGATGAAGGGTTTGATGAACCCGGCCTCAAAGCCGGTTTGTTCGATGCCAGCACCGGGGCGCTGCTGGTGGCATATCCGCTGGACAGAGGCATCTCGCAGCTATGGCTGAGCCAGGATGAGCGCCGCCTGGCGACCTTCAATGTCTATTCGAGCGTATGGCTGAGCCAGGATGAGCGCCGCCTGGCGACCTTCAATGTCTATTCGAGCGATATGGCCCCGGCCGCCCAAATCTTTGATGTGGAAACCGGGGAGGTGCTGCAAAGTATCCCGGTCAACAGCACTTTTATCACCTTCAATCCCGCGCTTACGCAGTGGGCGGAGATCATCCTGCCCCAGGATGACACACCGGACGCGCAAACCCCGCCCATTCGCGTCCACCTGCGCGATACCACCACCGGTGAACTGCGGCAAAGGCTGGAACTCCCCATCAATGCCGTTGCACCCGCCCTGAACAATATGACCTTCAGCCCGGACGGTACCACCCTGGCGCTGCTCGTCAATGATACTGTCTTCGTCTACGATACCGTTACCGGGCGCGAAGTGCGCTCGCTGGATATACTGCAACCGTTCCGGCTCAATTACAGCCCGGACGGCCAGACGCTCATCATCGCCACCATGTTTGAATCGCGCATTGTGCTGTGGCATCTGGCCGATGCCAGCACAGCGCTGCTGAAGGGGCATGAGCGTTCTATCCTCTTTGCCGATTTCACCGCCGACGGTGCGACGGCCATCTCGCTGGATAGCGGCGGCAACCTGATGACCTGGGATACGCGCCACCGGGATATTGACCACATCGTCCCCGGTACTGAAGCCTGGTTGAACAGCGCCGCAGAAGAAGTGATCGTCGTGGACAGGCTGGATACGCTGTCGCTGACGCGCTATGACCTGAAAACGTATGCCGAACGGGGCCGGGTGGCCGTCGCGCCGTCCGAATACGTGGCGGAATTCAGCGAAGATTTTCAATATGTGCTGCTTCAGGAGCAGGTGCAGGATGAGGACACCGGCAGCATGGATGGCACCCTGCGCTACCGCGTGCTTGACCTGAAGAACAGCACCGCGCTGGCAACGATTGTCCTGGAGCGCCCGTCCGGCGATGCCAGCACGACCCTGACGGCCGCCGCACACCTCATCCCCGGTCAGGCGCGGGCGCTGGTCTTCCGGCGCGAGGATGTGTGGGACGATGCCAGCGCCAGCTACAGCGGCACCGCTGAATGGCTGCTGTGGGATTTCATCGCCGGGACGCTGGAGCCGTATGCCGTGCTCAATACAGCGGCCGCCGATGCGGTGGCGCTGAATGCCATCGGGCCCGCTGGCCAATGGGTGGACATAGCCCTGCCCGACCCGGAGACTTACAGTAAACCACAGCGGCTGGACCTGACCACCGGCGCACCGCTGGAGTTCCGCCCGGCCGCGCCCGCCACCATCCCCGGCGATGATACCCTGTATGCCGAAGTGCTGGAGGATGGCCGCAGCAGCAGCACGTTGCAACTGAAAGCTGTTGCCACCGGGGAGGTCGTGGAAACGATTACGCTGGAAGGCTCTGTCTACAGCCCCAACGTTATGATCGACCCGCAGCAGAACCAGATACTCATCTTTTATGCCAGCGGCGGCGGTGGCGGCGGGGCCATTTCGCCCTCCCTGGGCTTTTTCGCCGGCGGTTCCTCCAGCGCTTTCTATCTACAGGATCGCAGCAGCGGCCATATCCTGCGTGATTTTGGTGATGATGGACTGGCAGTGATCGGCTTTGCCGAAAACTACACCCGGCTCATCGCGGTGACAGTGGAGGGCGTGGTTATTTACCGGCAGGATACGCTGGAGTCGCTGGTGGCGTGGACGTGTGCCAATCGTTATATCACCCCGCTGACGGAGCTGCAGCAGGGCTTCTACCGCATCACAGCAACCGAGGGCGTGTGCAGCGCGGCCGGCGCATAACCCGCGGCACGGCTGGCAGCAATCACGCGCGGCGGGTGGCTGGTGTTTACAGCGCCTGCGCGAAGTCATTCACAGTGGGAAAGCGCTGTTCCGGCAGCTTGTGCAGCGCCCGCTGGATGGCCAACGCCGTCGCTGCTGGCAGATCGGGCAGCAGGGCGCAGGCATCCGGCGGCGGCTCCTGCAAATGGGCGAACACCATTTGCCCCACGCTGCCCCCAAACGGAAGCTGGCCGGTGAGCATCTGGTACGTCATCACCGCCAGCGCGTATTGATCCACCTGCGGGCTGACGACAGCGCTCTGCATAATTTGCTCCGGTGCGACATAGGCCAGCGTGCCCACCACGCCGGTTTGCGTCAGCCGGGTTTTGCCGGCCATATCCCGCGCCACGCCAAAATCCATCAGCACGGCGCTGTGATTGTGGCGGCGCAGCATCACGTTCGACGGTTTCACATCTCGATGCACGATGCCCGCCGTATGGATGGTCGCCAGCGCTGTGGCCACCTGGCCGATGATCCGCCGGGTTTCCTCCAGCGGAATGCGCCCCTGCCGGTGCAGATAATCACTCAGGTCGAGGCCATCCACATATTCCATCACAATATAGGGGCGCTCCGCCCGGCTGTCCGCGGCGTACAGCTTCACAATCTGCGGGTGGGCAAGCTGCATCATCAGCCGGGCCTCGCGGTCAAACCGGGCCCGCACCTGGTCATCCGTCAGCCACACATCCGGCAAAATTTTGATGGCCACCGTCTGCCCCTGGCGATCCACCGCGCGATACACCTGCCCCATGCCCCCCTGGCCGATGAGCATTTCCAGATCATAATCCTCAAGCTGCTGGCCGGTGAAATTGGCGGCGACCGGGGGCGGCTGCCGGCGCTCGCGTTCCTGGTCGGCCATCTGGTTTAAATCCAGCCGCAGCCGGAAAATATGCACGTCCACCTGGTGCCGCACCCACCGCCGCACCGGGTTAAACAGCGCGGTGGTGATAAAGGTGGCGCTCAGCAGCGCGACAGTGGTACTGCCATTCAGCAGCGCCACCACCCCCTGAATGGCAAAAAAGCTCAGGAAAAACGCCAGCAGCAGCCCGGCGAACACCAGTGCCGAAATCAAAGAACGGTTGATGACCAGCGTCAGGCCATACAGCCGATACCGCGCCAGGGCCACGCCCAGAGACAGCGGAAACACCAGAAACAGCAGCGTATCCAGCAGCGGCACCGCAATCAGCGTATCATACAGCAGGCGCACGGCATCCGACGCCGCGGGCAGCACCAGCCCCAAAAGGCCCCGGATGAGCGCCCCGCCGATGAGCACCAGCACCCCGAAGATGAACCAGCGCAACTGCTGGCGCTGCTCTTCGGTCGCCACGCGGCGGTAGCGAAAAAGCTGGCTGGCCAGCCCCGGCCCCAGCCAGGCCAGCGTGAGCAGGGTTTGCACGGGTGCCGGCAAATGGCTCAGGTCGCCGCCGACGGTGGCCACCAGCACCAGGATGGCCAGCACCCCCAGGCGCGAAAACCAGCGTACCTGGCGCGGCACAAAGCGCCCGTCCGGGTATACATACACAAAGACCATCGTCAGCACATAGGCCATCGTCGCCAGAATATCCAGCACGATCTGCCAGCTCATCAGGCCGCGCAGGCTCTCCACCGGGGCCGGCAGAATCGTCCCCGTCACCATCAGCGTGATGGCGGTAAACACCACCATCGGCTCACCCGGGCGGCGGGTGAATAACCACAGGGCAATCAACCAGAAGCCGGCCATCTGGGCCACTTCAAACAGCAGGATGTACAGCGCATACGTTTCGGTGGACACATTGTACTGTGCCAGCAGCGCGGCCGCGCCCGGTTCCAGCGCATACAGGCCGCCGCTGCCGGGGGTACGCAGCGCATCGAAGCGTAACGGCAGCGCCACCAGCAGCAGCGTGATGCAGATGGCCACCAGCCCCCACCAGATCAGCCGGGCGACAGACATGCGGCCCGCAAAGGTCAGTGTATCGGTGATGGCCACCGGGATGGTTTTTTCCGGGATAGAGTTCACAGGGCCCCCTGAAAAACAGCGATGAAAGCTGGCTCAATATAGCTTAACACTGGTGCCTGTCCCATTCTTACGCCTGATGTATGTAATTCTCCATGCCATTGTTCCTGGTCGGCGCGGTGGTAAGTATCCCACTATCGACCGGCACCACCAGGGCGGATTTACAGCCTTGCAATCTGCCAGCGCCACCGTTATATTGCTGATAGATTGTGTGATTTTTAACAATCACTCCATCAGCACACCGTATCAACCTGATTGTTACACGATATTGTTACGTCATAAGGAGAAGCAACATGAGCAGGCTGTTTTATCGTATCGGTGGAATGCTGGCGCTGCTGCTGACCACGGCCATCCTGTCTGTGTCGGCACATGAAGGGCGCGAAGTGGGCGAGTTTAACCTGGTGTTCGGCTGGCGCGAAGAACCGGCTTTCGCCGGGATGATGAACGGGCCGGAGATTATCCTGGAGGCCGGGCACGGTGAAGAGCATGGCGACGATCATGGGGGCGGCCACAGCGATACCGATGCCGCGGCGGACGAACACAGCACTTTTGACTGGAGCAGCATCGAAGTCAACCTTCAGGCCGAAGTGACCTTTGGCGACCAGACGACGACGGTCAATTTTCGCCGGGCGTGGGGCACGGAGAATCATTACATCGCCGAATTGATTCCCACGCTGCCGGGGGATTACACCTTCCGCGTTTATGGTACGATTGGCGACATCGCTGTGGAAGAAATCTTTAGCTCCGCCGATGGCCAGTTCAGCACGGTGGAGCCGGCCGGCGATATTATGTTCCCGGCGCTGCCAGCAGTGGACAACAGCCGCATCGCCGCGCTGGAAGCCCGCATCGCTGCGCTGGAAGCGCTGCTGGCCGAAATGAGCAGCGGCGAATAATCAACCACCCATCACCGGCAGGGGCCCGGGCGGCCCGCTGCCGGCGGCCAGAGGCACACAGATCATGCTACGCCTGCATCGCCCTCTCCTGCTGATCGTCTGGCTGCTGCTGGCCGCGCTGCCGGCACAGGCCCACGCGCATTTACAGCGTTCCAGCCCGGCCGCCGGCCAGCAGTTGAGCGCGGCCCCGGCCGAAATTCGCCTGTGGTTTACCGAAGCGCTGGAAGCCCGGCACAGCCGCATCACCCTGCGCGATGCCACCGGCGCAACACTTGAGCTACCCCCGGCCACCGTTGATCCGGCAGACCCGCACCAGATGGCAGTACCCCTGGGGGCACTGCCGGACGGGGTGTATACCGTCGTCTGGCGGGCGCTCTCCGCGGCAGATGGGCACCTCACCGAAGGCAGTTTTCCCTTCAGCATCGGGATCGGGATCGGGGTGGCCGCCGGCGACCTGGCAGGCGTAGCCAGTGTAGAAACCCTGATCCCGCCTGATAGTGCCCTGGTGCGCTGGCTGCACTTCCTGGCGCTGGCGCTGTGTTTGGGCAGCCTGGCCTTCTGGCACTTTGTCTGGCGGCCGGCCCGGCCCGATCAGGCTGCGCCGCGCCTGCGCTGGCTCATCCGCGCCGGCTGGCTGTGCCTGGGGCTGGCCACCGGACTCACCCTGCTGCTGCAAACGGCCAGCATCAGCGGCAGCGGACTGCTGGCCGCCGCCTTCGATCCGGCGCTGGCGGGGATCGTCCTGGAAACCCGTTTCGGGCAATTGTGGCTGGTGCGGGTGGCGCTGTGGCTGCTGCTGCTGCCCGGTGTGCTGTGGCTCACGCCGGCGCGGCCGGGCCTGTCATGGCTCACGCTGTCGGCCGGGGGCGGGCTGCTGCTGGCGCACAGCCTGTTCAGCCATGCCAGCGCCGCGCCGGATATGGCGGCCGCCGTCGTCGCTGACTGGCTGCATCTGGCGGCATCATCCGCCTGGGCCGGCGGGCTGGTGGCGCTGGCCGCTGCCTGGAGCGATCTGGCCCCGGCTGAGCGCCCGCAGCAGTTGGGCCGGCTCACCGCGGCCTTCTCCAACTATGCGCGGGTGCTGGTCGCCCTGCTGATCGTCACCGGGTTCTATGCCGCCTGGCTGCACATCGGCTCGCCGGAAGCGCTGCTGACGACGTTTTACGGCCAGGCGCTGCTGGTTAAAATGGCGCTGTTTGCGCCGCTGCTGCTCATCGCCGCGTTCAACTTCATCAGCACACAGCGCCGGCTGCACAGTGATAGCCCGCGCTGGCCGCGCTCTTTGCGGGCGGCCGTCACCGCCGAGATTGCGCTCATCAGCGGGGTGCTGCTGGCCGCCGGCACCCTGACGGCCGGCAGCCCGGCCCGCGTCACGCTGGCGCAGCGCCAGGCGCTGGCCACGCAGCCCGCCCCGCCCGCGCTGTACGTCATGGAGAACAGCGACGATCTGCATGTGCACCTGGAGATTACGCCGGGCACGGTGGGCGAAAACACCTTCGCGCTCAGCCTGTTCAACCTGGCCGATGGCACGCTCATCCGCGATGCAGGGCGCATTCGGCTGCGGTTTGACAACCGGGAGCAGAACAGCGGGCAAAGTGAACTGCGGCCGGAGCTTCAGCCGGATGGCACCTACAGCATTCGCGGCACCAACCTGAGCCTGCCAGGCACCTGGCGCATTCGCATCACCATTCAGCGCCCCGGCCGCTTTGATACCGTGGTTGACCTGACTCCTACCGTCACTGCGCCGGCCCCGCTGCCCCCGCCCATCCTGGAAGCCGCCCCGCCGCCCGTGGAACGACGCATCGCGCTCATCCTGGCCGGCGCGGCCCTGCTGCTGATCGGCGGTTTTGGCGTGGGATGGGCCCGCCCGCGCCAGGTCCTGGTCAGCGGCGGCGGGTTGTTCGCAGCGGCGGGCTGCCTGGCGGGCGTTCTGTGCCTGGTGTCCGGAGTCGCCGTGCCCGTGCCGGAATCCGCCGGCAGCAGCGGCACCTTCAGCGCCCGCGATGCCTGGGCCCTCAGCAACGCGGCCGGGCAAACCGGCGCGGTCTACCTGACGCTGGAAAACAACACGGACACGCCGCGCCAGTTCATCAATGCCACCACACTGGCCGCCACCGCCGTCGAAATACACGCCACGCGCATCGTGGACGACATCGCCCGCATGGAACGCCTGACGGCGCTGGACATTCCCGCCGGGCAGCGCCTGGAGATTGCGCCCGGCGGCTATCACCTGATGTTGATCGACCTTCAGCGTGAATTAATCCCCGGCGAGCGCTTCCCGCTGACGCTGCACTTCGCCGATGGCCAGAGCCAGATGCTGGAAGTGCAGGTGCTGGCGCGGCCGCCGGCCCGTCCCTGAGTTCCCTCCTCAGCCGCGCCCCAGGCGCAGCATGGTCGCAAATTCCGCCGGCATGGCCGTCGCTTCGATGGCCTGCGCGGCGCGTTCCACATCATACGGCACCCGGATAAACGTCACCGTCGGCGTGCCATGGACCACATCCAGCGCAACGTAACCGGCCGCCGGATTATTATCTTTGGGCTTACCCACGCTGCCCGCGTTGATGATGTGCCGGCCGTCCGGCAGAATTTTGTGATACGGCAGGTGCGTATGCCCGCACACCAGCATCTGCACCTCGGCCGCATCCAGCAGGCGGGTAAAGGTGCTGTCCGGGCGGTCTTCATACAAATATTCATTGATTTTGCGCGGGCTGCCATGCACCAGCAGGATTTTAAAGCCGTCCATTGCCAGCGGAATATGGGCCGGCAGCGCCCGCAAAAAGGCTTTGTGGTCATCGTGCGTGTGGGCGTTAGACCAGACGATCGAGCGCTCACCCAGGGCCCGGGCGGCCGGGGTGCTGTAGGCGCAGCCGCAGTCAGCGCTGCTGTGCCCCACCCCCTGATCGTAATTGCCCATCAGCGTCGGTATCTGCTGCTGCCGGATGATGTCGATCACTTCATTGGGGAAAGTGCCATACCCCACCAGATCGCCCAGGCAGTAGCGGGCCGTAAAAGCGCGGGTAGCCATATCCGCCAGCACGGCTTCCAGCGCCGGCAGGTTGCCGTGAATATCACCAAAAATAGCGATTGATGTCATGGATGCTATGCCTCAGGAGAGCGCCAGGCGGGCGAGAAAATAATGAAGGCGGCCGCGCAGC